>JAQXRI010000080.1 GCA_029218445.1 Prevotellaceae bacterium
TCGCCAGCTACAAACTCTGCCTTTCCGCTCACACGGCTCACATAGCCTATCAGTTCGCCCGAGTCATGCCAGTTTGGCTTCACCTGTACCATCTCAAAGTTCTTTGGTTTCTGCGCCTTGTATTCTTCCGAATCCGCATCCCAGCATGCACGAGCCAATTCCCTCACAATACGACTCTTGCCTGTGCCTGATATGCCGGCAAGAAGAAGGAAGGGCTTAGACTTGATGGCGGTGAGGTAGATACGAAAACTATTGTATTCTTGACCTGACTTATTATCATGTATATTAGGCTGGATTTTTACATTTGCTTGACTTTCGATATAATAGTATAAAAACTCAGGTCTGAAAAGTACACTTTTATCTGTTATATACATTCCATACAATTTCGCTTTCTGCAAACCTTTTGTACGAGTTCCTCTTATACTCGGGTTAGTGGAGAAATCATACCTTGAGATATTGTATCCTGACAAAATGTATTCAACTGGATGTATTCCATCTGAAATAGTATAGATACCTAATACAAGGGTTATCCAACCTGGTTCCTCTGATTTTGGATAAGAAGTACCTAATTGCATTTTGAATTCATCAGGTTGGCGGCTTTCATCTCTAATAGAAGAAATATATAAATTTATCCTCCACGAGGAGATGGTGGATGATGATTCAATTTTCCAATATGAACCATTAATGTTTTCAATCCTAGAAACTTTCCAATTATGTTGTTCAAAAATTTTGCGTAATATTTCTTGTTGAAATTGTTTAGAACTAGGCCATAGCTCGGTCTTTCGAATAGTAGTAGTTCCGTCTGTATTGACTTGTAAATGAGTATCTGCCATAATTATAAATATTTTTTAATTTCTAATGCAAAAATGTTCGCTAATTTTGAAGGGACAGCATTACCTACTTGTCTCCATTGATCCTTAAAATCACCTGATAGTTTGTAATCATCATCAATAGTTTGAATTCTCTTAATTTCTTCAATTCTAAGAAACCGATTCCTCCAATGAAAAGGTCCTTGATTATTTGAAAAACTAGCTTGAATGGTCCAAGATGGCCTATTCGGTGATAATTTCAATAGAAATGTCCAATATCTGGATTTCCACTTGAACAAAGGGTTCGGATGACCTCTTTTTTCTGTAAAGAAGAGGTAATTATCTCCTGGTGGAATTTTGACCAATGTTTCATAATCTTTCGAACCTGGCCTTTGTTTTTTTTCTTCTTCTGTAATATTATCCATGTCAGATATAATATCTCCACATGTTACCCAAGGTAAAGTTCCATCAGTTCCATCCTGCGAATGTGTTTCTTTAGGAAATATAAAAGTTCCAATGTTTTGTTTTAATCCAACACAAATGAATCGTTTCCTAGTTTGAGGAACGCCATAGTTTGCAGCATTAACGACTTTGTATGTTATATTATAACCTAATGCCTTAGAGCGTTCTTTAAGAAATTCCATTGGTTCTTCATATGTTTTGAATGTAAACCCATCAACATTCTCAAATAAAAATGCCTTAGGCTGAATTTCTTCGATAGCACGAAAATATTCAGGTACTGCAAAACCTGCATTTTCATCTTGAAAACCTCCAGCTTTACCAATAAGATAATGACGTGTTTGACTGTATGGTGGACAAGGTGGTCCACCAATTACGACATCTACATTATTTTTATATTTATTAAATTCTAAATTTCGAATATCATCACATACGACTTCGTCTGCCATTTTGTTTAATTCCAAACTCTTACAGGCTATATCCCATACATCAGTAGCCAATATAGCATGGAATCCTGCTTTTTGGAATCCTAAATCTAATCCTCCGCAACCAGAAAACAAGCTAATTATATTGTTCTGCATCAAATTATTTCTTTTAAAAAATTACACATAGATTGAGCAAGCAAGCAAGGAACAGCATTCCCGATTTGTTTATGAATAGATCTAGGACTTCCTACGAATTTATAATCAATAGGGAATGTTTGAATAGCTGCCAATTCTTCATTTCTTAATCTTCTATTATTCCAATGGAATGGTCCTTCCCAATGCCCAGGTTGCGCAATAATTGTCCAAGAAGGCAAGTAAGGATGAAGTTTAAGAAGAAATGTCCAATAACGTGTTCCTGGCTTAAATAGTTCAGGTACATGACCTCTTCGTTCGGACAAGGCAATATAGTTGCTTCCAGGAGGAACTTGAATCAAAGCATCATGATGAAGACCTTCTGTACTTTCAGTTTCTGATAAATATTGTATACCATCAAATCTGCCAATCCAATCAATTACTCGCTCGTATGGTAGTTTCCCTTCCTCACTGTTTTCTGAATGAGTTGCAACCGGCAAAGAGTTTATCTTATGTTTTGAAGCAATAAAAAATACTCTTTTCCTCTTTTGTGGAACTCCGTAATCGCAGGCATTTGCTTTAACTAAGACATAATTGTAATTCATTTGCTCAAGGGCTTCCGATAAATCTTCAACAGCCTGACGATTATGTGGATGAAGAATACTCTCCACATTTTCTAATATAAATCCATCAGGTTTTATTTCATCAATTATCCCTAAATAACTGCCTATCATATTTCTAGGATCATCAGGACCTAGCCTTTGAGACAATGTTTTCCAATAACCTGCCTTAGAAAAAGGCTGACAAGGTGGGCCTCCTAAAAGTACCAATTTTTCAGGATTATTAGTCTTTAAAATTTTATCATAGTCTTTCGCTGTCACATTCCTTATATCATCTAATCGATGTTCTGTATGAGAAAAAAAATCATTTGCTCTTAATGTAGCTATGGCATCTTTTTCTACATCTAAACTCGTTAGTACTTTAATACCGGCCATTTGTGCACCAATATCCAATCCACCACCTCCTGAAAAGAAAGATAGTCCTTGTATTTTTGATTGCATAGCAGTCTCTAAATATGGTTTACATAAAAAGTTCTTATCTTCATAAGATAATTCATACGTTCCATTTTTTTCTTTTAACTTTAAAGATTCGAAAAAAACTCTACGTTGAGTATCTATTATTGGAGAAAATGTTTTTTTTTCTATAATGATTTTTGCCATTTCTTCAGTACATTATGATTAATAAAAAATATTTTATTATTCTTTATTGTCTAAAAGTAAGTCTTTTATGTTAACATCCAACAATTTTGAAATATTGTCGAGTGTATTTAGGTCAGGTTGTATGGTATTACTACACCATTTACTAACCGTACAATTAGATTTTCCTAATTGCTCAGCTAACCACTTACCCGTTTTTTGCTTTTCTACAAGCACAACTTTTATACGATTCAAATTTGCCATATCAAGTAAAATATTTGTAATTTGGTGCAAATATATTAAAAATTGCCGACAATTAAGAACGACAGGTAAAAAAGATGCATATTTATGACTCGTAATTAACATATATTTGGTATTATTGCTATCTAGATTAGACTTTTCTGTATTTATTCTGTTATTCTGCTTGATGACTAGTGACTAGTTGAATTATCCATAACCATTAGTTCAATATTGTTACTTACTTGCCGCCGAATTATTAACCTGCGTTGTATATCAGCCATATATGCCGACTTAGATACAACCAAGGTACAAGACACCCATTTTTGACCCTCTTTGCAGCCCCCTGCAAGGCTCTCACTCCCCTCTTTTCCGTTTTTGAGCGTCTCACTCTTAATGGCTGATGAGAGTGGTACTTTTTATCAAAAATGCGCTCTGCAGATAGCAATCAGCCAAAATCATGCAGTTTATTATTTGCAAAGATACACTTTTTCCAAATACGAAACAAGTTTTTCTCCATTTTTCTTTTCCATTCAAGTATTTTCCGTCAAACAGCGACATCGACTGGAGCAGAAGCATCGGGGAGATTGACGAGCAGCTATAAGAGAAATACGGATTGGGAAAAGACGAGATAGGGTTTATGGAAAAAATGATTAAGTCAATGGAATAAAAAGCAAGAGGAGAGTCCCGAACGGCAACAGTTCGTGACTTTTCATACATCATCGTCAAAAAAAAGATTTTTGTTTGGCGGTTTCGCGGAAAATGAGTATCTTTGCCGGCGAAGAATAGAATTATATTTTTATGATACTGTATCATGGAACAAATACAATAGTACGACATCCTGAAGTCAGAGTCTCTGGATATAACAAAGACTTCGGGTTTGGTTTCTATTGTACTCAAATAGAAAGACAGGCGAGGCGATGGGCTTTGACAAAACGTACTCGACACATTGTTTGCGTTTATGAACATATTCCGAATATGGAGCTGAGAATGATGACTTTCCAACAGATGACCGACGAGTGGTTGGACTTTGTGGCAGCTTGTCGGCACGGAGAGTCACATCCTTACGATATCGTGGAAGGTCCAATGGCTGATGATGAAGTTTGGGACTATGTAGAGGATTTCCTTTCAGGAAGAATATCCCGTGAGGCTTTCTGGGCTCTGGCTCGATTTAAACGACCCACACACCAAATACTGTTCTGCACTGACCGTGCACTCGACACCTTGTCCTTCAAATCATTCTATGAATTATGAGCAATAAGTATTTCCCCGACGAAGAGATCGGCTTCAACGAAATTTATTTCGTGTGCTATATGATTGAACGCGTAGCACGCAAATTGCGCCAACGCAACAGGTATGTGGTGACGAAACTTGGAGATGAAGGTCTATATCACCAGCTCTCTGTGGCACAGACAACACATAGCATGAATCCAGAGCAGGTGGAGGACGAATGGATAGACGAGTACCACTTGGAGAAAGGTGATTTTGACATTACCGACATTGACCCGATTTATACGGACAAAATCCCCTCTCCTACACAGATGGGGAAAGTGTATGCACGACTCATACTGTCTGTCTGCAATTCCGACGATTTGTTACAGACATTTCATAAAGTGTACAACTCACCAATATGCGAAGCCATTGACAATTACAACACAAGTGCCTACTATGAGCCAAGCTATGTGCAGACCCGCGCACTACTCAATGGCGGATTTTGATATTCAAAAACCATTGTTCCTCTGAACGGAAAAAAATATAATCTACGCTCAACTATACGAGAAATACGGATGGGAAAAAGACGAGATTGACTTTATAGAAAGCACGATTAAAGCAATGGAATGAGGAAGAAGGAGAGTCCCGAACGGCAACAGTTCGGGACTCTCTTTTGTATGTAGCCGCTTTAGTCGTGACTGTGGAAGCGGTAGGACTTGTCGAAAAGGGCGCGGGCGGTGTTTATCTCAAGGAAGGTGGTGCCGCCTTCCTTGCCCAACGTTCCGCTGAGGTAGGCTACGCGGTCGTCGAGGTCGAGATGGCCTTTCTGGCGAAGCATTCGCACGGCTGCAAGCAGGAGTTCCTGCGATGAGATGTGCTCCTTCTGATAAACGGGTATGACACCGTAGGAGAGGTTGAGCCACCGCTGAAGCTTCTCGTCGTAGCAGATGGCAAGCACGGGATTGGGGCCACGGAAGGCGGCGAGGTTGCGCGCCGTTTGCCCTGTGGCGCTGTCGGTGATGATGCCTTTGACGTTCATCGTGTGGGTTGACTCGATGGCACTGCGCGAGAGGAACTCGCGTATGGTGCAGTTGGCCGAGATGGGAATGACTATGTCGTTCTCGCGCACCTTGTCCTTCTCGGCCTGCTCGGCTATTTGTGCCATGGTGCGCACTGCCTCGACGGGATAGTCGCCCGAGGCGGTCTCGCCACTGAGCATGAGGGCGTCGGTGCGATAGTATATGGCGTTGGCTATGTCGGTCACTTCGGCACGTGTGGGTCGTGGATTGTGAATCATGGTGTGCAGCATTTGCGTGGCTACGATGACTGGCTTCTTGGCTCTGACACACTTGCGTATGATGCTGCGCTGTATGCCGGGAATGCGCTCGATGGGCACCTCGATGCCAAGGTCGCCACGGGCTATCATGATGCCGTAGGAGGCTTCGATTATTTCGTCGATGTTGTCAACGCCCTCCTGATTTTCTATCTTCGATATGATTTTGATGTCGCTGCCACGGTCGTCGAGAATGTCCTGCACGGCCTTTACGTCGGCCGCACTGCGCACAAAGGAATGAGCTATGAAGTCGATGTCGAGGTCGATGGCAAGGTTGATGTTCTGCACGTCCTTTTCGGTGAGGGCAGGCAGGTCGATGTGGACTCCAGGCACATTGACGCTCTTGTGCGAGCCCAGTTCGCCCTCGTTCATCACCTGTGCTATTACGGCAGGGCCATTTACGCCAATGACCTTCATGGCGAGAGCTCCGTCGTCGAAGAGAATGTCGTCGCCGACGTGGATGTCCTGAGCAAAGTTGCGGTAGGTGAGATTGACAATGTCGTGCTCGGTGTCCATTTCGGGACGTCCGAAAATCTTCACCACGTCGCCCGTATTATAGTGTATTGGGGCGGCGCATCCCGTGGTCCTTATTTCGGGACCCTTGGTGTCGATGAGGATGCCTATGTGGTGTGACACTGCGCGTGTGTTGTCAACTATTTGGCGTATGCCCTCTGGTGTGGCATGAGCCGTGTTCATTCTTACTACATTCATTCCCGCCTCGAAAAGGTCGCGAATGAATTCGGTGCTGCATCTACGGTCGCTGATGGAAGCTACGATTTTCGTTTGTTTCATTGCTTGTCCAGTTTTGTTTAAATTATTATCCCGAATGGCTGCGCAACCAAGTCATGACATGACTAATGTTTGCGACTGTGCAAAGGTAAGCAAAAAAAACGACACGGCAAAGAAAAAGCGTGAGGCAATGACATGAAAAGTGTGGATTAACGTTATTTTTCTTAAATATAGCCAATTTCTGATATAACATAAAGGGAAATGAACTAAATTTGCTGACAAATTGTAAACTTCAAATAACCAGAAAAATCTATGGAAACAACCAACAGCAAAGTGTCAATGTGCCCAAACGAAATAGTAAAGTTTGCAGGCAAGCCGGCCAACGAACTGACAAAGGCCGACATAATAAAGTTTATCGACGAGAAAGGCATTGAGATGGTAAACTTCATGTATCCTGCCCACGACGGCAGGCTGAAGACTCTCAACTTTGTAATCAACAGCCGTGAATATCTTGAAACGATACTTACATGCGGCGAGCGGGTGGACGGCTCAAGCCTGTTCCCGTTTATTCAGGCTGGCAGCAGCGACCTGTATGTGCTGCCGAAGTTCAGGACGGCTTTTGTCGATCCGTTTGCCAAGCTGCCCACGGTGACCATGCTCTGCTCGTATTTCGACAAAGACGGGAAGCCACTGGAAAGCTCGCCCGAACAGATACTGAGAAAGGCGTGCAAGATGTTCAACTACTCGACCGGCATGACTTTCCAAGCCATGGGCGAACTGGAATACTACGTCATAGCCCCCGACATGGGGACATTCAACGCCACCGACCAGCGCGGCTATCACGAGTCGGCCCCATTTGCCAAGACGGGTGAGTTCAGGACTGAGTGCATGGCTTACATTGCACAGGCTGGAGGACAAATAAAATACGGACACTCGGAAGTGGGCAACTTCACCCTGGGCGGACTTACATACGAGCAAAACGAGATAGAGTTCCTGCCTGTAGATGCCGAGGAGGCGGCCGACCAACTGATGGTGGCAAAATGGGTGATAAGAAACCTGGGGCACGAGTATGGATACAACGTGACTTTTGCACCAAAGATAACCGTGGGAAAGGCCGGCTCTGGCATGCACATACACATGAGAATGATGAAGGACGGAAAGAACCAAATGCTCGACGGCGGAAAACTGTCGGACACGGCAAAGAGGGCCATTGCGGGAATGATAGAGCTGGCACCGTCGCTGACGGCATTCGGCAACACCAACCCTACAAGCTACTTCAGACTGGTGCCACACCAGGAGGCTCCCACCAACGTTTGCTGGGGCGACTGCAACCGCTCGGTGCTGATAAGGGTGCCGCTGGGATGGACGCAAGGCACCGACATGTCGGCCACGGCCAACCCACTGGAAAAGCCGGCCGACTTCGACACGTCGCAGAAGCAGACGGTTGAGATGCGCTCGCCCGACGGCTCGGCAAACATTTACCTGCTGATGGCTGGACTGGCCGTGGCTTGCAGGCACGGACTGGAAAAGGCCGACGCACTGGAGGTGGCCGAACGGACTTACGTGAGCGTCAACATACACCAAAAGGAAAACGCCGACCGACTGAAACAGCTGGAGCAACTGCCCGACAGCTGCGCCGCATCGGCCGACTGCCTGGAACGCCAAAGAGGCATATACGAAGAACTCGGCGTGTTCTCGCCACAACTGATAGACGGCATGGAGGCCCACCTGCGCTCGTTTGGCGACGCCGACCTGCGCAGCCGCGCCGAGGCCGACACAAAGCTGATGGAGAAGCTGGTGGCCGAGCACTTCCACTGCGGATAGACAACAACGACAGAAAAAATTATCCCCCGATTCACATCGGGGGATAACAACAACACAAACACAAAATAATCTGGTTATAACCAGACAAATTACTTAACTTATTTCAAATGTCGTCAGACATGATATTTTCAATGGATTATTGTATGCCCTCCTCACGCAGCTTCTTCTGCCAGTTCCAGGCCGACTTGAGCGTGTCTTCAAGACTTGTTTCGGCTTTCCAGCCAAGCACGTTGTTGGCCTTGTCGGGGTTGGCCCAAACCTTCTCGATGTCGCCTGCACGGCGTGGTGCGAACGCCCAGTTGAGCTTCACTCCTGTTGACTTCTCAAAAGCATCGACAATTTCCTTTGTGCTGACGCCCTTGCCCGTACCGATGTTGAACACTTCGAGCTTGTCGCTGTCGGTGTCGAGCACGCGAGCCATAGCCTTGACGTGAGCCTTGGCAAGGTCAACCACGTAGATGTAGTCGCGTATGCAAGTGCCGTCGGGAGTGTCGTAGTCGTTGCCAAACACCTTCAGCTGCTCGCGTATGCCCATGGCGGTCTGCGTAACGTAAGGAATGAGGTTCATTGGCACTCCGTTAGGCATTTCGCCTATGATGGCTGTTGGGTGAGAGCCGATGGGGTTGAAATAGCGCAAGAGTATGGCCTTGATGTCGGCGCCACTGTTGATATAGTCGCGTATGATTTCCTCGTTCACCTGCTTGGTGTTGCCATAAGGGCTCTCGGCCGGCTTGATAGGAGCGTCTTCGGTGACAGGGAGGTTTTCAGGGTCTGGCTGTCCGTAAACGGTGCAACTTGACGAGAAGATGATGCCCTTGACATTGTGCTTTGGCATAAGTTCAAGCAAATTGATGAGGCTTACGAAGTTGTTGCGATAGTAGAGCAACGGCTTCTCGACACTCTCGCCCACTGCCTTGCTTGCAGCAAAGTGTATGATGCCCTCAATGTCGGGATACTTGGCGAATACCTTGTCCATGCCATCAAGGTCGCAGCAGTCGATTTCCTCGAAAGCAGGGCGTACGCCTGTAATCTTCTCGATGCCGTCAACTACGTCAGCCTTTGAGTTAGAAAGATTATCTACAATCACCACTTTATACCCTGCATTAATCAATTCGACAGTGGTGTGCGAACCAATAAAGCCTGTTCCTCCTGTTACGAGTATTGTTTGTTTCATATCTACCTGTATTACGTTATTTAATGAATAGCGCGACAAAGTTAACAAATAATTTTGATATAAAACAAAAAGCGACGTTTAATTTCAGTTAAACGCCACTTTTTTTTAAAGAAAATGTTCTAATAAGCATGTCTAATCAAGTCCTAACACGGTTTTCAGTCCGCCATCGACACCCGAAAATCCCATAAACGCCAAGCTGAGCAGGCCTGCAGTGACCATTGTAATGGCAACGCCTTTCATGCCTTTAGGCACGTTGACCAGCTCAAGCTGCTCGCGCAAACCTGCAAAGACGGTAAGCGCCAAGCCGAAGCCAATGGCTGTGGAGAAGGCATAGACCACGCTCTCGACAAGCGAATAGTCTTTCTGAATGACAAGTATGGCAACGCCAAGGACGGCGCAGTTGGTGGTGATGAGTGGCAGGAAAATGCCAAGGGCCTGATAAAGTGCAGGCGACACCTTCTTCATGACTATCTCAACCATCTGCACGAGGGCGGCAATGACAAGGATGAAGGCTATGGTCTGAAGATACTGCAGGCCAAGAGGGTCGAGCACCGACTTCTGTACAAGATAGGTGACGATGGTGGCCAGGGTAAGTACAAAGGCCACTGCGGCACTCATGCCAAGGGCCGTGCTGACTTTCTTTGACACGCCGAGGAACGGACAAATGCCAAGAAACTGTGACAGGACGATGTTGTTGACGAATATCGCCGAAATGAATATCAATATAAACTCCATAACTCTATGCCTTCTTTAGTTTGTTGATTATTGCAATGAGATAGCCCAGCGAGATGAAAGCTCCCGGAGGCAGGATGAAGAGAAGCACATTGTAGGTCTCGGGCAACAGGGTAAGGCCAAATACGGAGCCTGCGCCAAGAAACTCGCGGACTGTGCCGAGAAGCGTCAGGCCAAGGGTGAAGCCAAGACCGATGCCCACACCGTCGAAGAGGCTTGCCAAGGGACCGTTCTTGCAGGCGAATGCCTCGGCACGGCCGAGAATGATGCAGTTGACCACGATGAGCGGAATGAACAGGCCCAACGACTTGTTTATCTCTGGCAGATAGGCCTTGAGGCACATCTGCAGGATGGTCACGAAAGAGGCTATGACAACCACGAACACAGGTATGCGTACCTTGTCGGGAGTTAGGTTCTTGATGAGCGAGATTACGATATTGGAACAGATGAGCACAAACATTGTCGCCAAGCCCATCGACATTCCGTTTATCGACGACGTCGTGGTGGCAAGTGTAGGACACATGCCAAGCAGGAGAACAAACGTTGGATTCTCCTTTATGATGCCGTTTGTAAGTATTTTTATGTATTGCATACTGATAATTATTTTTTTAGAAGTTAAAGAGTAGTTAGAAAGGAGTTAGAGAGGAGTAACGAGCCAAATGTCCAGCCGAAAAATGAAGCGTAAAAGCTATTGGCCCATCATAACTCCCCATTATAACTCCCCATCATAACTCCCCATTATAACTTCCCATTATAACTTCCTTTTATAACTTGAATTATTCCTTTTCTTTTGGCTTCTGCGGCGAAGCTCCCGACTTGCCGTCTATTCCCTTTGCGTCCTGTCCGGCATAGACATTGTATGCCTGGTTCACTGCCTTGAGGAAAGCACGCGAGGTGATGGTAGATGCGGTGATGGCATCAATGTCGCCACCGTCCTTGTTCACGGTCAGCGGCTTGCCGGCTATCTGCTTGCCGATGATTGAGCCTTTGCCGTCCTTCTGAAACCACTTGTCGGCCTTTGCGCCAAGTCCTGGTGTCTCGGCAGCCTGAAGTATGGTGTAACCAAGCACTTTGCCTTCGGCATCGAAACCAACGAGCACCTTCAGCTCGCCGCCGAAGCCCATCGTCGTGCTCTCAACGGCGGCACCTATGAACTTTCCGTCCTTATCGGCTGTCTTGTGGACAATGAATGACAACTCCTTGCCGTCGAACTCCTTTTTTATCTCGTCGTCGGAAGTCACCTTGAGGTCACTTGTTCCCATCACCTCCTTGATGCCATTAGCCAACGCCATCTCGTCCTGCAGCTTGATGGGAGCCTCGGTGACGTGGTTGACCCATGCGAGGAGAGCGCCGGTGATGACTGCCACGGCAACGAGCACCACCACCATATTAGTCAATGTTGATTCGAGCTTTTTCATTTCTTTACAACCTCCCCGAAACGTTTTGGTTTAACATAAGTGTTGATGAGCGGTGTGAAGGCGTTCATTATAAGAATGGCGAACGACATGCCTTCGGGATAGGCTCCCCAGTTGCGGATTACTACCGTCAGGAGACCAATGCCCACACCATAGACGAGCTGTCCGCGGCTGCACATTGGCGAGGTGACATAGTCGGTTGCCATGAAGATGGCACCAAGCATCAAGCCACCACTGAAGATTACCGCGAATGGGTCGGCATAGGCAGGATTGGCAAGATGGAGCAGGCCACTCAGTACGAACACCGTAGCGATGATGCTCACCGGAGTGTGCCAAGTGATAATCTTGCGCCAGAGCATGAATGCCAAGCCAAGGAGCAGTGCCAAGGCACAGACCTCACCCAGTGAGCCGGCACCTGTCTGACAAGTGTCGGGCAAACCTATAAGCATGTTGATACTGCTGGGCAACTGCTCAAGCACAGAGGCATCGCCGCTCTTTATCGCCCATTTCATTACAGAGAGAGGCGTCGCTCCCGTCTCGGCGTCGAGATAGGAGGTGAGCTGTCCTGCCTGTGGCCATGAGGTCATCTGTGCGGGGAAGCTGACGAGCAGCACGCAACGGCCAACGAGGGCAGGATTGAAGAGGTTGCACCCCAGTCCGCCAAACGTCATCTTGCCCACGCCGATGGCGATGAGCGCACCGATGAGGATAATCCATATCGGAAGGTTTGACGGAAGGTTGAAGCCAAGCAACAGACCAGTAACCACGGCAGAGCCGTCGCAGATGGTGGTACGCTCGTTCTTCAGAAGAAACTTGTTTATTGCCCACTCGAAGACGACGCAGGCTGCCACGCTTGTGGCACAAACTATTGCCGAGCCAATGCCGAAATAGAAGAACGAAACGAGCAGCGCAGGTATGAGTGCTATTATCACACCATACATGTTGCGCTCCACCGAGTCATTTCCATGAGCATGTGGCGACAGTGATACTATTAACTTTGACATCTTGTTCTATTAATGTTTTATTCTTCTTTACTTCTTCGCGTTGCGGGCACGAATTATGCCCATCACAGTTTGCTTGCCATTGCGAATGTTGTCGAGTATCGGACGGTGGGACGGACAGGTGAACTGACACGAGCCACACTCAATGCACGAAGTGACGTCCTCAGCCTCTACCCTCTCCCACATCTTCTTTGCCGACAGTGTGGCGAGCAGATAAGGCTCAAGGCCCATGGGGCACACGTTGACGCACTTGCCGCAGCGTATGCATGGGTCGGCTGGCTTGCGTCGTGCCTCGTCGTCGCTGATGATGGTGATGCTGTTGGTTCCCTTGCACACTGGAACCTCGTCGGTTGTCAGTGCCTTGCCCATCATCGGTCCACCGGCAAGGAGCTTGTTGTCGCCCTCAGGCATACCGCCACACAACTCGATGAGGTCGTGCATTGGTGTACCCATGCGCACAAGGAAGTTGCCCGGATGAGCCAGCTTCTTTCCCGTCACCGTGGTGTAGCGCTCAAACAGTGGCTTGTTTTTCATCACAGCCTGATAAACGGCAAATGCCGTACCAACGTTCTGCACAATGGCACCAACGTTAACTGGTATAGCAGGAGGAGCAGGCACCTGACGGCGAATGACAGCATCGACAAGCTGCTTCTCACCTCCCTGTGGATAACGCTGCTTCAGCGGCACCACCTCTATGCGTGGGTCAGAGGCTGTCTTTTCCGACAGCAGTCTTATTGCCTCAGGCTTGTTGGTCTCTATTCCTATGTAACCTTTCTCAACCTTGGCTGCCTTCATCAGCAGTTCAAGGCCTACGAGAATCTCATCGGCATGCTCCATCATCAGTCGGTAGTCGGACGTGATGTAAGGCTCACACTCCACGGCGTTGATTATGACGCACTCGGCCGTTGCTCCTGGAGGCGGGCACAGCTTGATGAAGGTTGGGAATCCTGCGCCACCCATACCGGTGACGC
Organism: Prevotellaceae bacterium; assembly: GCA_029218445.1. Lineage (GTDB taxonomy): Bacteria > Bacteroidota > Bacteroidia > Bacteroidales > Bacteroidaceae > Prevotella. The sequence continues at coordinate 13,650 of JAQXRI010000080.1, forward strand.
CAGCTACCTTAATTTTCTCTACTATCTGCTCTGGCGTCAGCTCAGGATGCTGGCTCAGCGTTTCCAGTTTTTCGCTTCGGTCGATGCTCTCCTCCCATTCGTCGCCCTCTACGTTGACGATTATGACAGGCTTGCGGTAGCCTGTGGCATCGAAGGCAGCGTCAACCTTTGCCACCTTTCCCGAAACCGACGAGTAGATTGGAGCCGACACGAAGCCACCGGCCTCGGCAAGCAAAGTGCCCACCTTGACCACATCACCTCGCTTCACTACCGGCTTTGCAGGCGCACCGATGTGCTGCGACAATGGGAAAATGGCCTGCTTTGGCAGTGGAGCGACCACTGTTGGCACCTCAGCCGACAGTTTGTTCTCCTCTGGGTGTATTCCACCTATTCTGAATGTTCTTATTTTCATAGCAGTTGGTTTTTCAGTTGATGTTAATATCGGCGAATCTGTCTTCAGCCTCCTTTGGCTTTTCCACTACAGGATTGGCTGCCTTACGCTCAGCCACTTTAGGCGCATTGACCTGCTGCGACGGGCGTGGTGCGGGGAAATTGACTGCCACGATGGCCTTCTGCGGACACACCCTTTCACACTTGCGGCATACACGGCATTTCTCGTGGTCGATGTAGGCCAGATTGTCGCCCATGGTAATGGCTCCAAAAGGACATTCCTTTTCACACTTGCCACAACCAATGCAAGCCACGGCGCAGGCCGACTTGGCGGCAGGACCTTTGTCGTGGTTCATGCAGCTGACATAAACGCGACGGCCCTTTGGCCCTTTCTTGCGCACCTCGATTACGTGGCGCGGACAAACACGCGAACAGGCTCCACAGCCTCCACACTTGTCTTCGTCAACCTCGGCAATGCCTGTCTCGGGATTAATGCGGATGGCATCGAGCGAACACACTGCTATACAATCGCCACAGCCAAGACAACCAAAGCCACAGGCCGACTCGCCGGCACCACAAGCGTGCATGGCGGCACAAGTGCGCAATCCGGAATACTCGGCCACCTGAGGACGATTCTCACAAGTTCCATTACATCTCACTACGGCAATCTTTGGCTCAGTATTGGCAATGGCCATGCCAAGCAGGTCGGCCACCTTGTCCATTACTTCATGACCACCAACAGGACAGCTCAGCCCGTCGATGTTGCCGGCATCGGCACCCTTGACCAAAGCGTCGGCCAATCCTGAACATCCCGGAAAGCCGCAGCCGCCACAATTGGCCTGAGGCAACAAAGCCGCCACCTCGCCAAGACGCGGGTCTTCCTTCACAGCAAATTTTTTGGAGCAGACAAAGAGCACTGAGGCTGCAACGAGTCCGATGGCTCCAAGTACAATGACTGCGATAACGATAAAATTCATCTTTTTTTCTTATGACTTTTGTTAATAATTACTTCTCTATACTGAAAGTTACACTTCGGCCAAGCCTACTGCGCAACATATATATTAAAAGGTAGTAAGGCACCAACGAGGCCAATGCCACCAAAGCCGACAACAGTTCGTCGGAGGTGAGCAGCAATGCAACGAGCAACGCACCCACCATGACCACAAAAGGCAGAACGAAGCCAACCACCATTGCCTTGCCTACGGCAGATGCAGTAGTCGAAACCACCACTTGGTCGCCAACGCTATAGTCAGTCAACCCATTGCTGACGTCAACATCCACGAGTTTTTCCTTCGACTCCGACGCACTGCAATGGCCTGCCACCTTGCAGGCGCTGCATGCCGAAGTCTGGAGAATACGGACTCTAACCCGCCTTTCCGTGACCGTATCGATTATTCCATTATGGCGTATAATATCGCTCATGTTTCAAAATTGAGTAGTTTTATTATGCCGTCTTTTTATGTTAAAGGCATGCAAAAATACTATTATCTTTCGAACTGACCAACAAAAAACGGCCTTTTTTGCAAAAAACATTCGTAATCGTTTGCAATAACACTTTTTTTTACTAATTTTGCAGCATAAAAAAACATTAAGGCAATGAAAGTATCAGAACAGACACTACAACAAGTAGAAAGAACGATAAGCAAGGTAGCCGACAAGTTTCCAACCCACGTGGAGGCCACTATTCTAACCGACATTCACCTGAGGGCTAATCAGGAGACGGGAGAACTTGTTGCTTTTGACGACGACGACAAAGAAATAACACGCACCGTCATTGAGCAGTGGATAGGCAATCAGGACGACACTTTCTATGACGACATCACCCAAACCATCAGAAAGTGCATCGACCGCAAGAAAAAGATGGTTGAAGCCATGTCAATCATCAAGCCTTTCTCGTTCGTTCTTGAAGACGATGAGAAAGAAAACATTGCCGAACTGTATGTCGTTGACGACGACACCGTAATAATTGACCCCGACCTCATGCAAGACCTCGACAAGGACTTGAACGAGTTTCTTGAGAAACTGCTGAGGGAATAGCGGTCATGTCGCCCAAAAGCGCTCGACATCATCCAACATAAACCTGCGGCCTCGCTATGCAGCACATTCATAATGGCTACAAAGCGAGGCCGTAGTTATTTATATCAACTTTACTTCAATCATTACAACATCGTCTTTCGGGCGGTCGTTGCGCAACGTTTCAACCTTCTGAATCTTTTCTACGATGTCAAGACCTTCCTCTACTTCACCAAACACGGTGTATTGGTTGTCGAGGAACGGCGTACCTCCCACCGTGGTATAAGCCTGCTGCTGCTCGGCGGTGAAAGTCGGGGCGCCCTGCTCGCTGCATATGGCCTTCGTGGTGGCTATAAGTTCGTCTTGAAGTTCCTGAAGTCCGGCACGGTCACGGCTGCGGCGCAAGTCCATTATCTTCGACTTGTTTTCGGCTACAAGCTGGTTGAACACAGCCTGTTCCTGCTGCATGGCCAATTGACGTTCCATTTGCTTCAGTTCAGCGGCCTTGTAGGTCTTTCCCCATACTATGTAAAACTGGCTGCCACTGCTCTCGCGCTGCGGGTTAACTTCATCGCCAAGACGTGCTGCACTCAAAGCGCCTCGCTTGTGGAACAACTGGGGATATACAAACTCTGCCGGTATGGTATAGTCGGGGCCTCCCGTTCCAAGATTCTTTCCTGCCGGTGCTCCCTTGCTGTCAGGATCGCCGCCCTGAATCATAAAGTCCTTGATGACACGATGGAATAAAGTACCGTCGAAGTAGCCTTCATTGGCCAACTTTATGAAATTGTCGCGATGTTTTGGCGTTTCGTCATAAAGTCTCACTACAATGTCACCCATCGTAGTCTTTATCATTACTCTTGTTTGCTTGTTTTCCATTTTCTCGTATTGTTAATATTGTGTAACTTCCAATTTGTTGTTATGATTTGGTTGACCTTAGTTCCCAAAACGTTACAGCCGCGGCGGCGGCAACATTTAGCGAGTCAACACTGTGCGACATTGGTATGCGCACCACATGGTCGGCGGCCGCTATTACCTCCTGCGGCAGTCCGTCGCCTTCGGTGCCCATGATGATGGCAAGGCGTGGTATTGACTTCAGCATAGGATTGTCAAGACTGATGGAGTTGTCTGTCAGCGCCATGGCAGCCGTTTGGAATCCGTATTGCGAGAGCGACTGGACGGGAGCGTCGAGCCATGTCCATGGCACCAGAAACACGCTGCCCATCGACACCCTAACCGAACGGCGGTTCAAAGGGTCGCACGAGTCGGGAGTAAGCAGCACCCCATCGATGCCCAAGGCTGCCGCCGAACGAAATATGGCTCCGATGTTGGTCGTGTCGCACACTGCATCGATTACAACTATTCGACGCGCCCCACTGCAAATGTCGGCTACTGAAGGCTGTTGACGGCGGCGCATGGCACACAGAACGCCACGAGTGAGCGTATAGCCTGTGAGTGAAGCCAACTGCTGCCTGTCGCCCGTATAAACGGTGATGTCGTCGCCGCAACGGCTTATTATTTCTGCGGCGTCACCCTCAATATGCCTCCGCTCGCACAATATCGACAGCGGACGATAGCCGGCATCAAGTGCAACCTTTATCACCTTGGGGCTCTCGGCAATGAACACTCCTTCGGCCTCACCTTCTACACAATGGCGCAGCTGGGCCTCAGTAAGCGAGCCATAAACCTCTACGCCTGGCTGGTTTAACGAAGTTATTTCTTCTATCCTCATAAAAAAAGTACAAGGCAATTGACATTGACGTGACATGCAGTGGTGCCACTATTGGTCAGGATTTTCAACAAATCCCTGATAGCGCTCGTCAAGCGCACTCATGACCGAGTCGTAGCTCTGATGCATGATGGCCTGTATGTTGCGTGGGCCCTTATCTACAGGATATATTGGCTGGTGTATGGTAAGCGTGAGCGGATGCCATTTGGCAAAATGCCAATCGCGTGTACGTGGCATGATGTCAAACGAGCCGTTAATGGTAAGAGGAACAACAGGCAGCTGCAGTTCGTCGGCCAGCATGAAAGCACCCTTCTTAAACGCACCCATGTGTCCTGTAAACGAGCGTGCCCCTTCAGGAAACACTACCACGCTCATACCGCTCGACAATGTCTTGCGCGCATCGTCGTAAGTCTTCTTTATTTTGCTTGGTCCACGTTTGTCAACGAATATCTGATGCGACTTCTTGCAGGCATAACCCACAAAAGGAATCTTCTTCAGCTGATACTTCATCATCCACTTGAAATTACGGCAAAGGAAGCCATAAACGACAAAGATGTCGAACGCGCCCTGATGGTTTGCCACGAACACATACGAATGTCCCTTTTCAAGATTCTCACGTCCCTCGACTTTTACTGGCAGTAGAAATGCACGCGTTATCACCCATGCCCAACAATGACCGGGATAATAGCCCCAAAAATGTCCGTTGCCCAACGTGCAGCCTAATCCCGTGACAACGGCCGTGATGATGGTGGCCACAATGGTAACTGGGAAGGCCACACATACCTGATAAATGCAATATAGATACTTCAACATAATATAAAGAGTTCTTTTCAATATCTGGATTTCTTCAGTTCAACAACCACTATTTCACCCGGCATGCCAAAACGGAACGGAATGAAGCCTCCCATACCGGTAGATACGTTGACGGCACGCGTTCCTTCATAATATAGTCCTCCCCATTCGTCGTAAACCAACGATGCCGGCGACCAGCCAAACAGTCCGAACTGCATGGCATGGGTGTGGCCACTAAGAGTGAGCTGGGCCATTGACTTGGGGAGTATGGTGCGCCGCCAGCTCGACGGGTCGTGCTGCAACATTACGACAAAGGCCCCCGGCTTTACTGCGGCGAGTGTCTTGCCAATGTCACCCATGCTGGGGAAATGGCTTCCATCGCCGTCATTTGCCATGCCTGCAATGACTATCGAGTCGTTTTGACGACGCAGTGTGCAACTCTCATTGTCAAGCAACGTCCATCCCATTTGGCGTTCCAACCTCATGGTTTCGCGTTCATTGGCGACTTTCTCCGACGGAGATGCCGTTATATAGTTGGCATAGTCGTGATTGCCCATTACAGAGAATACGCCATCAGTGGCCTTCAACGACGACAACAACTCTATATGCGGATAAATCTCCTTAGGCTCTCTGTTCTGCAAGTCGCCGGTAAAGACAATGGCATCGGCTTCTTGTGCATTGATGCTGTCGATGAATTCGCTTAAAACATGCTGGTTGTCAATTGAATAAGTTCCGACATGAGCGTCTGAAAAATGAACTATCCTATAACCGTCGAAGGCGGCGGGAAGGTCAGGCGAACGGTATTCTACATGTCTGACATTAACACTACTGAAACCTGCCGTGACACCATATATAACAATATACCAAATGGCCGCCACAAGCAATACGCCGACTAAATTGCCATAGTTTCGCGCTGTAGTCTTATGGGCATTACGCCTAAAGGCACGTACTATGCGGCTGCACAGATGGCCCGAAAACGAACAAATCGTAAAAACACATTTTGGTATCAGGAACAGTGAGAGCAGAAGCAGGTAGATGTTCATTATGCTGAAGTCGCGTGGCGCGAACTCACTTGACGACACCAACCCAACGGTAAAGAGTAGCATGAGCAACGACGGGAGCAACAATGCCACCAGTCGCTTTACCTTTTTCGATTTATTGCTGCTACGCTTTATAAAGCGCCTGTACAAGTATATGTCAGGAAGGACAATAGCGAGAATTATTGGTATGAATATCTTAGTAATCATATAAATTTTCTGATTAACTTCAAAGGCACTCCCCTGCGTTGGGCATAGTCGGCAAGCTGGTCGTCGCCAACGGTGCCTATAGAGAAGTAACGGGCTTGCGGATGAGCCATCATAAGTCCACTGACGCTGGCATGTGGCTTCATTGCACCGCTCTCGGTCAGGCGGATGCCTATGTCGCCAAAATGCAGAATGCCGTCAAGGACAAAGTTGATGCTGGCATCAGGCAACGACGGATAGCCTACGGCAGGCCTGATGCCCTGGAACTGTTCGGAGTGAAGCTGCTGCATGGTGAGATGCTCGTCAGGCGCATAACCCCAATACCTTGTGCGCACCTCCTGATGCATCCTTTCGGCTGTAGCCTCGGCAAGCCTGTCGGCAATGAGCTGATGCATTAGTCTTTCAAAATCATCGGAGCCGAAATCGGTTTCAAGTCCTATGTCAACTGTTGTGGCAAATATGCCCAGTTTGTCGGCAATGCCCTGCTCCAATGGTCGGAGGAAGTCTGAAAGACAAAGGTTTGGCGTTCCGTCGTCAACCGTCTTCTGCTGTCTAAGCAATGGTATGCGGAAACTGTCAAACACGATGTCGTCGCCGTCACCATTGGCATCGGCCAAGGCGAAGAGAGCGTGCGTGGCGTATTTATCTTCTGCTGTGGCTATACGTTTCTCAGCCTGCTGTCGTAGGCGCAGCTGTTCGCCTTGGTCCTTCACTTGCCATGCGTGATAGAAGTAGGGCCAATTGATGTAGGGAGCAACCTCACTGAGCCTATAAGTCAGTCTATACCGCTCCATTGCTTTATTCTCTGAATCTCACTGCTTCGGCTGCTGCCGTATCAACAATTGTTCCGTTGGCATATACGGTTCGTCCGTTGCAAATGGTGCGTTCCACCTTCCAGTTAAACTGATGGCCTTCCAATGGACTCCAGCCGCACTTGCTCATTATGCCATCGGCAGTTACCGTCCAAGGCGCATTTGGCCTAACGACCACGAGGTCAGCCTTATATCCCTCGCGTATGTAGCCTCGACGGCTCAATCCGAATATTCGTGCCGGATTGTGGCACATAAGTTCAACAAGCCGTTCGATGGTTATCACACCTTGGTCAACAAGTTCAAGCATTGAGTTGAGCGAGTATTGTATGATAGGCATGCCCGAAGCTGCCTTCACACAACCTCCCTGCTTGTCGCTCAAGAGGTGTGGAGCATGGTCGGTGCCCACAACGCTTATTCGTCCGTCGGCCAGCGCCTTACGTATGGCATCACGGTCGTTTCGTGTCTTGATGGACGGGTTGACCTTAATGCGTGTGCCCAAGCGGTCATAATCCTCGTCGCAGAACATGAGGTGTCCTATCACTGCCTCGGCCGTAATGTTGCTGTGCTCTGAATTGAAAGCATCAAGTTCCTCTGCCGTTGACACGTGGGCCACATGCAGTGTGGTATGGTACAATCTTGCAAGGCTGACAGCAAGCAGTGTACTCTTCAAGCAAGCCATTCTGCTGCGGATATGCGGATGACAAACTACATCGGGGTCATTGCCGTAAAGGCGCTTTGCTTCCTCCATATTGCGATTGATGACGGATGTATCCTCGCAATGGGTCATTATGGGCAGTTTGGTAAAGGCGAAGATTTTCTCTGTGGTCTCTCTGTCAACCAGCATGTTGCCAGTAGAAGAACCCATGAAGAGCTTTATTCCGGGTATGCGGTGCTTGTCGAGTTTGTCGAAAAGCGTGAGGTTGTCGTTGGTTGCACCAAAAAAGAACGAATAGTTGACTACACTTTCTGCTGCCGCCAACTGAAACTTTTCGTCGAGGGCTTCCAGAGTGGTTGTCTGCGGCACAGTGTTCGGCATGTCGAAATAAGTAGTCACGCCACCTGCTGCGGCAGCCCGGCTTTCAGTTGCGATGTCGGCTTTCTGCGTCAAACCCGGCTGACGAAAGTGTACGTGGTCGTCAACGACACCCGGCAAAAGGTAACAGCCCTCCGCATCCATCACCTCAACGGATTGGGATGCACAGGGCTGATTGATATTCTCTTCAATTTTAACTATAATGTCGTCTTCGACGAGCACGTCGGCTTTTCTCGACTGTCCGTCGTTTACAACAGTTGCATTTTTAATAATTGTTACCATGTCTGCATTTTATTTGATTGAGTCGGCCATTTCTGTATTTTTGAATGGCGTAGTAATGCCGTTGGGCTTCTCCCCGGCAGCCTGGTCGGCAGCTGCTGGAGTTCCGTCAGGTTCAAGGCCTTGCATTCGGGCTTCGTTTTCGGTAGCCGTCTTGTAGTATTCCCTTACGTAAGGGTTGTTCTTAAACTTTTCGGTAGCCTTGCTCATTATGTCCTCTATCTGCGGAGTAAGTATTGGATACTGGAAACCGCTTGTAATCATCATAAAGACACCAGGGCCAAGCACGTTGTCGAAGTTGTCCACGATAAACGAAGTGACGAGTTTGTCTTCTTCTTTGGCTATTTGGGCAGCCTCAACACTGAGTTGTTCGTTGATGATGGCCTCGTCGATGCCGTCGAGCATCATCCTGCTCTGCTTGTGGGCAAGTTCGTTCATCTGGTTGTCCAGCCTGTTGTGCTTGTCCAAAAACTCATACAGCTTGTCGTTCAGCGGTGTACCTCCTACCTTTTGGCTCGCATTGTCTATCTTTATGGTTATCTCGCCGGCTTCAAGCACCATGGGCATGATGCTTTGGTCGTCCATGAAAAGGTTGACCATGCGTACGGTGTCGAGCACTCCATTGAAGTGGAACTGTCCGTGCACCACATCACAGGAGTCGATGTTCTTTAGTTCATTGTTCTTGATGGCCTTCAGATAAAGTTTGCTTCCATCAAGCGACGACACTGACGACGACCCCTGCACGTTGTATGACCCGGCACACGACGTGAGAATAAGCGCCATAAAGGCGAGGGCATATGAGATTTTCTTCATGCTTTTGTTTTCCTTAAAAAATTCGTTGACAAATGTACTACGTAAATTCGAAGTACCGAAATTTTTTTATGCAATTTAAAACTTTGACGTGTGTTTTATGATTTTTTTGACTCTTCTGACAATTCTTTACCCAATCGGTGATTGGAATAAAGCTGCAATACGGCCGCTATGAGCAGTGTCACAACCCAGTTGTTGTGTATGTACTGGGCGTATGTCACTGCGTCAAATCCAAACATGTTGTTGATGTTGGCAAACATCAGTACGGCACTGATGATGAAGAACACATCGCTCGTTATCACCATACGGCGAAGACGCCGTATGGTAAGGTTCTGACCGTCGTATGTTTGTTTCAGCTGCATCAGCACGTAGGCAGCCACACCCATAGCAAACACATAGGGTGCCCATCCCTGCGAAAAGACATTGGCACCACAGCCCACGACAATCATCACTGCCCCGAGCAGGAATATCATGCTTTCAACTCTATTCAACTGTTTCATCATACTGTTTCGTTGTTGATTTCACATCGTCGCTGAGCACAAATATGTCCTCATCATCATTCTTCATGAAATAACGTTCCCTGGCTATTTCCACAATGGCGTTCGGGTCGGTGTCGAGGCGGCGAATCTTGCTTATGTCGCGTTCGTATGAACTGCGGTAGTGGTCAATCTCGCTCTGCAGCTCACTAATTTTCTGCTGGTTGCGGAAATGGCTCAACATGCAGTTGTCGCCTACAAACCCAACGAGGACTACTCCCGCCACCATTACTATCATGTATTTCAAGAAACGTGAGCGGCGCAGCAATGTTGAAACCCAAGGCATCTTTTTCATTATTCCACCTATTTATATATATTATGCTTAATCTCTCTTTTGGCCAAAAATGCGAAGGAGATAGATAAACAAGTTGATGAAATCGAGGTAGAGCGTTAAGGCTCCAAGCAGAGCCAACTTCTGTCCTGCCTCGCCTGTCGAGCCCGACATTGCCAGCATCTCCTTGATTTTCTGAGAGTCGTAAGCTGTCAGACCTATGAATATCAACACACCTACATAACTGATTATCATGTTAAGGCCAGAACTGCCGATGAACATATTGACCAAAGTGGCAATGATGATGCCAATGAGAGCCATGAACAACATGCGGCCAATGGAGGTCAAGTCCTTCTTGGTAGTGTAGCCAAACACTGCCATTACGGCAAACGTGGCGGCGGTGATGAAGAACACGCTTGTCACCGACTCCATGGTATAGGCAAGGAAGATGAACGACAGCAGGGCACCATTAATCACCGAATAAGCCACAAACATCAGGGTTGCAGTGGCAAGCGAGAGGCGGTTGATGGCTCCGCTGACACCTAACACCAACGCAAACTCGGCAATGATTAGGCCAAAGAACAGTATCTTATTAGTGGCCAAAGCCATCATTATGCCCGGACTTGTTGCCACGCCGTAAGCCGTCACTCCAGTCAGCAGTAGTGCAAGTGTCATCCAAACGTAAACTTTTCGCATCAAAACGGGGAAAGCAGCCGACAACGACAACTCATGGTCGCGTACGGAGCCGTCCATCTGAAAATTGTTGTAATTCATAATTATATCCTATCTTTTATTTTTAAAACCGATTACAAAGTTACTACTTTTATCCCAATGAAACAAAAAAAAACTACTCCTTATAGCATTTTTTGCAAAATATTTTAGTATCTTTAATGATTTGAAAGGCAAAAGCCTTTGTCAATTAATAAAAAGGCACTAACTTTACACCCAAAATTTCGATTATGACTCAAAAGAATCAAATTACAATCAAGCAAGCCAAACCTACGGAAGCCGACGCTGTTGCAAGGCTCATCATCATGGCCATGACCGAAGAATGCTGCCTCTACTTTTGTGGAGAGAAGCACGACATCGACGACTTCCACAGGGTCATGACATGCCTTGTAAAGCGCGACGACACACAGTACAGCCATCTCAACACACTTTGCGCCATCGACGACAACCAAAATGTGGTGGGCATTTGCACCAGTTACGACGGCGGACGACTGAAAACGCTAAGGAAGGCATTCGTCGATACGGCCATGAAGGAATGGGGCATGGACCACAGCGGCATACCCGACGAGACGGAAGCCGGCGAACTGTACATCGACTCACTTGCCGTAAGCCCCGACCATCGCGGCAACGGCATAGCCTCGCTGCTGCTGAAAGCCACCATCGACAAGGCCCGTAGGATGGGCATAGGGCGCACAGGCCTGCTTGTCGATACAGGCAATCCACGAGCCGAGGCTCTTTACACCCGTCTGGGCTTTAGATGTGTAGGCACCAACTCTTGGGGCGGACACCCTATGCGTCACCTCGTATATGACAATCAATGACGACATCACAATAAACTTACATAAACATGAGAATTGGACTATTCATACCGTGTTACGTCGATGCCTTGTATCCAGAGGTCGGCGTAGCCACTTACAAACTGCTTACGAGCCTTGGCTTGGACGTTGAGTATCCACTCAACCAAACCTGTTGCGGACAGCCAATGGCCAATGCCGGATTTGAGAAGATGGCCGAGAAGGAAGCCGTGGCATTCGACGAGAAGTTTGCCGGTTTCGACTATGTTGTGGCCCCATCGGCAAGCTGCGCGGCATTTGTAAAAATCAATCATCCACGACTGCTCGAAGGCCAACACCACAGTTGCCAGGCATCAAAGAAAATCATGGACGTTGTGGAATTCCTGCACGACGTAGTAAAGCCAAAGTCACTTCCAGGCAAGTTTCCACACGTGGTGAGCGTACACAACTCTTGCCACGGCGTACGCGAACTGGGACTGTCGTCGCCAAGCGAGCGCAACATTCCACGCTTCTCGAAAATCAAGAATCTTCTGTCGATGGTTGAGGGCATAACGGTGAAAGAGCCGGAACGCGTAGATGAATGCTGCGGCTTCGGCGGCATGTTCTCCGTTGAAGAGCCTGACGTGTCGGTACAAATGGGAACCGACAAGATCGAGCGGCACATGGCTACGGGAGCCGAATACATCACAGGACCCGACTCGTCATGCCTAATGCACATGCAGGGCATTGCAAAACGACTTGACAAGCCCATCAAATTCATTCATGTAGTACAGATTTTAGCAGCAGGACTATGAGCACCTTACATTCAAAAGCAGCAGAGGCATTCCTGAAGAATGCCGACAAGGCAAAATGGCACGATGCCACATTCTGGTCGGTTCGTACCAAGAGAGACAACATGGCAATGAACCTCGACGAGTGGGAACAGCTACGGCAAATGGCAAGCGACATAAAGCGGCACACCATAACCCACATGGACCACTATCTCGACCTCTTCGCCACCAATGCAGAAAAGAACGGAGTAATAGTCCACTGGGCCAAAGACGCACGCGAATTCAACGAGACGGTGCTAAAGATACTGCGCGACCACGACGTGAAGAAAATGGTCAAAAGCAAGTCGATGCTGACCGAAGAATGCGAGATGAACCCTTACCTTGAGCAGAACGGAATAGAAGTGGTGGAAACCGACCTCGGCGAACGCATCATACAGCTCATGCACTCAAAGCCAAGCCACATCGTCATGCCAGCCATCCACATCACACAGGAGGAAGTGGGCGACCTGTTCAGAAAAGAACTGGGCAGCGAACCGGGAAACAACGACCCTACATATCTTACTTATTGCGCGCGCATGAGCCTGCGCAACGAGTTTATGACATCGCAGGCAGGAATGACGGGAGCCAACTTCGGAGTGGCCGAAACAGGCGACATCGTTGTATGCACCAACGAGGGCAACGCCGACATGTCAACCTCTATGCCGAAACTACACATAGCAGCCATAGGACTTGAGAAGGTAATACCCGACTACAAGTCGCTCGCAGTGTTCCAGCGCCTGCTATGCCGCAGCGGCACGGGACAGCCCACAACAACCTACACGTCACACTTCCGCAAGGCACGTCCCGATGCCGAAATGCACATCATCCTCGTCGATAACGGACGCAGCGACATCATAGCCGACCGCGAACACTGGGAGACACTCAAGTGCATACGCTGCGGCTCGTGCATGAACACATGCCCTGTATATCGACGCAGCGGCGGCTACTCGTACACCTATTTCATACCCGGCCCCATCGGCATCAACCTCGGCATGCTCCGCGACCGCTACACACACTCCGAGAATGTAAGCGCATGCTCGCTGTGCTGCTCGTGCGACAATGTTTGTCCTGCCAAGGTCAACCTTTCAGAACAAATATACCTCTGGCGACAAAAGCTCGACTCGCTGCAGCGTGCCAACAAGCAGAAGAAACTGATGAGCCAAGGCATGAAGTTCATATTCGACCGCCCCGCCCTCTACTCTACCGCACTGAAGTTTGCGCCGCTTGCCAACATCGCGCCGCGCTTCCTTCTCTACAATGGCCTTAACGCGTGGGGCAAAGGTCGCGAAATGCCAACCTTCGCCAAAGAGTCGTTCCAAAGCCTTTGGAAGAAAGGAAAAGTAAAATAACTTTTTTAAGGAGACAAAAGAAATGAAAAAGGAAGATTTATTGGCCAAGATACGCGCCAACATACATACGACATACGACATGCCATCGTTCGACCAAATGAAAGGCGTGAAATACGACGACCCCTTGCACCAGTTCATTGAGATGAGCCAAACCGTGGGAGGAAGGGTGATGGAAATACAACCCGGCGACGACATCAACGACATTATACGAAAGGCTTACCCCGACGCTAAGGTCATAGCCTCAAACCTGCCTGAGATAACCATAGCCAACCGCAACCCCGACACAGTGGCCGAGGCCAACGACCTCAACGGTACTGACGTAGGAGTGATAAAAGGAGTGTTCGGCGTGGCTGAGAACGGTTGCATCTGGGTGCCGCAAACAATGAAGGAGAAAGCCGTATGCTTTATATCAGAATACCTGGTCATACTGCTCGACCGCACGCAGATTGTCAACAACATGCACGAAGCCTACCGGCAGGTTGAATTCAACGACTATGGCTACGGATGCTTCATCAGCGGCCCGTCAAAAACAGCCGACATTGCACAGGCCCTCGTCATGGGAGCGCAGGCGGCCCGTGGCGTAACGGTGGTTTTAGTATAACCAATAATTCAGAGTGTGGAGTGTTGAGAAGTTCTCGCTCCACACTCTTTGCTTAAAAAACTCATGGGATTAACATAGTTTTACAGCCTTTATTGTATTTTTCTCGATTATAATCACTATCTTTGCACACGAATAACAAAAAAGTGTGTTTGAATGAAATTTACCACGTCAATAATTACATTGCTTGTCTGCACTGCCCTTACATCATGTTTTAAGGACGAAGCCCCCAACGCAGAGTGCGACATCACAAAGGCTTGGGTACATATCGACAATTGGGAAAGCCTCTTCTTCAATGAGTCGGACACAGCCAAAAACGTATTGTACTCAGATACGAACATCATGTTCATAGTGAAGCCCGACTCAAACATTACGGCACTTTCACCAATGTTTGAGATTACCGAAGGCGCTACCATCACTCCCGAAAATGGCAGTACGCACGACTTCTCCAAAGGTCCGGTGAAATACACCGTAACATCAGAAGACCGTCAGTGGAGCCGCACCTACTACGTCAGCTTCTCGCTGCCTCGAATACCCGATGAATATAGTTTCGATGTGGCCTCGACCTACACCGACCCCAAGACCAAGGCTACCTACAACAAGTGGTTTGAAAAATGCGACATCGGCAATGGCAACACAGTGGAAATGGAAGTATTTGCCAATGCCAACTCTGCCTTTGCTTTAAGCAACAACAAAACCGCAATCGACAAATATCCGTCGGTGGCGGAAGAAGGCTATGCCGGAAACTGCATCCGCCTCACCACATGCAGCACCGGCTCGTGGGGAGTGCTTGTCAAGCGGCCGCTCGCGGCAGGCAACTTCTTCATTGGCGAGTTCGACGTGTCGCAAGCACTTACCAACACACTGCACACCACACGAATGGGAAGGCCATTCGACCGCAAGCCTTTAAAGGTAACGGGAATGTATAAGTATAAGGCGGGCGATGTGTTCTGGAAATTCGTAAAAGGAAAAATAGAGGAGCACACCGACATAAAAGACCGTGCAGCCATATACGCCTCGTTCTATCGAAACCGTGATGCCGAAGGCAACGAAGTAATGCTCTATGGCGAAGACTGCAAGACCAATCCCAACATTATTGGATATGCAGAAATGGCAACAGTGCCTGAAACCAACAGTTGGACACCATTCGAGATGACATTCAACTTCACTGAGGACATCGACAGCGAAATACTTGCCCGACAGGGCTACAGCCTCACCGTCGTCTTCACCTCAAGCACCGATGGAGCCTACTACGAGGGTGCTCCAGGCAGCACCTTATGTATTGACAACGTTAAAATAGTATGTGAATGAAAAAGATATTGACATTGGCTGCCACTCTGGCTTTTGCCGTTTCTTCATGGGGAATAAGCATCCCCGACAGCCTCAACTATACATTCCGCATTGGCTACAACATTGGCGGGACAGCACCCGTTGGCATGCCCAACACAATAAGAAAGCTTAACAGCTACGACTTCCAACCCAACATTACGTTGGGCTTAGATGCCCAAAAGGACATTTGGGGACAATGGGGAATGCTCGTCGGGGTAAGACTTGAAAACAAAGGAATGAAAATTGACGCCACCGTAAAAAACTACCACATGACAATGGTACAAGGCGGCAACGAACTTGAAGGCATGTACACCGGCAACCTCGTAACCGACTGCAACCTTTGGATGCTCACCATACCTGTAATGGCCACTCTGCATACCAACCGGTGGTTGATAAAATGCGGTCCCTACGTGTCGTATGTGGCAACACGCAGCTTTAAGGGACACGTTTACGACGGATATCTGCGTACCGGCGACCCCACAGGCGACAAAGTGGAAATGGGACCAGAAGGTGACGACAACCCTACCTACGACTTCAGCGACGACATGCGCCGGTTTCACGTAGGCATAGCCATTGGAGCCGACTACCGCATCGGCAAGCGAATCGGCCTGTATGCCGACCTAACATGGGGACTGAACGATGCCTTCAAGTCGTCGTTCAAGACCATTGAGCAGACACTCTACCCCATCTACGGTACTATAGGATTGACATATAAATTGAAATAACGACTTACATAAAAATAAAGGATAATAATTATGAAGAAATTTTTTACTTTTTTAGCTGCGGCACTATTGTCGCTGTCAACAATGGCTGAGACCTATACATGCGGACTCAGAATCATTACAGCAGGAGAAACTACTCCATTCAGAGTAGAAGATATCTATTGTACGAAAAACGACAAGGGAAAATTCGACATCAGCCTAAAGGACTTCCATTTCACAGAAGACATTGCTGTTGGTGACATAAATCTTGTGGATGTAGATGCCAAAGAAGACGAAAACGGAGTATTGACACTGACTTCAAGCCAAACCGTTAAAATCTTTTCTGGCACAACGGACGTGGAAATAAATGTCAACGGATTTCTTGTTGACAACGACCTGATACTTGAGCTTAACATACCATTAGTAAACACCAATGTTCTAGTTACAAGCCGCGGCACCCAAATTCCCGGCGGCGACTTCGAGGAATGGCACACTGCCACATCATCTAAGGGCGACAAGACTTCCGACGAGCCCAACTACTGGCACTCGTTCATGAGCGCAACAGGTTCCTTAGCTGGCATTGTTGAGGGTTATCCTCACGTGTTCATCTCTGATGACGTTCGCGATGGATCTGAAAGCACAAAGTCTGCAAGAATAATTTCAGCAAGTGTGTTCGGTTCTATATCCGCCAACGGAACAATAACAACAGGACGCATGAAGGCTGGTGCTATGTCTGCCGACGACCCAGGCAACTGCGCCTTTATGGACAACAAGAATGAAGCTGTTGACGGCAACGGCGATTATTTCTTCAACGAAATGAAGGGTACTCCTACATCTATTTCAATGTGGTACAAGTACAAGGCTGGCGAAGGCAATACAACCAACAACAAGGCCTCGCTGCGCGCTGTCATCACCGACGGCAGCTACTATCAGGACCCTAACGACAAGAAATATACCAACGTGGTAGCTGTAGCTGAAGACCAGGCTATACCCGAGACAAGCGAATGGAAGCAGATTACCATTCCGTTTGACTACGAGAGTTATTATGAAAACAATGCTACAGCCCAATCTATCCTTGTTACCATCAGCACATGTGCAGTGGCAGGCGGCGGCAGTACGTCGGACAGCAATCCTGACGAGCTCTTCGTTGACGACGTAACCCTCAACTACGACATAAACCTTTCGGGCATAACCATCTTCGACAAGGAAATTGACGATTTCGATGAGGACAAAGAAGAATACAACGTAATCGTAGCTTCTGTTCCTGCACGTGATGACATTGATATTACAGCGGACAATGACGGCCTTTATTACATGGACTCTTATTATGACGAAGACGCAAAAACCGT
>JAQXRI010000081.1 GCA_029218445.1 Prevotellaceae bacterium
TGCTTGGTATAGACCATGCGGGTGGGGTCATCGAGGTCCTTGCCTGTGCTGAGGCAGATGAGGCGATCGTGCGCCTCGGCATTCTCCTCATCCACAAAGTGGACGTCGTTGGTGCAAATCACCTTGATGTTATACTTCTTGGCCAGCTCCAGCATCAGGCCGTTGGCCTTCTGCTCCAAGGGGAAGGCCTCGCGGTTAGCCCTTATGGCGGGGTTAGTCACCTCGTGGCGCTGCAACTCCAGGTAGTAGTCGTCGCCAAACACCCGCTTATACCACTCAAGTGCTTCGCGTGCGCCCTCAATGTCGTCCTGCAGGATTTTCTTTGGCACTTCGCCGGCTATGCACGCCGAACAGACGATGAGGTCCTCATGATACTTCTCAAGGTCGTAGCGGTCGGTACGCGGACGTCCATAGAATCCGTCCACCCATGCGTTTGAAACAAGTTTTATCAAGTTCTTGTATCCATTGTAGTTCTTTGCCAAAACAATGAGGTGATAGCCGCTACGGTCGCCGTTATCCTTGTTCTTGTCTTCCTTTCGGTGATGCGCCACATACATCTCACACCCAAAGATGGGTTTGAAAGGCTCCAGTCCTTCCTTCTTTCTTCCACCATTTATCTTGTTGCAATAGTCGAAGAATTCTTTAATGCCGAACATGTCGCCATGGTCGGTCACTGCCATACCCTTCATACCGTTGCCAACAGCCTTGTCAACGAGCTTTGCGATGCTTGACTGTCCGTCAAGAATCGAGTAGTATGTATGTACGTGAAGATGTATAAAATCTTGCATTTTTCTTATCAATTGTCAATTTCGAGGTGTAAAGTTACGCTTATTCTGCGAAATAACCAAAAGAAATCGGAAAAAGTTTGCTTAATAATCAAAAAAGATGTATCTTTGCAGTGTAAAAACAATCAATGTGTTACCCAATGGGAAAAAGAATTAGAAAACTTAAGAAGATCAGAATCCACAGAGAAGGTACAGGAACCCTTACATACAGCATGGCCGGAATAGTCGCAATAGCATTGCTTTTGCACGTTCTGGAAGTGTCGCCCATTGCGTTTTGGGCTTTCGTAGTAATATTCGGTACCGTATGGGCCATAGTGCTCAACTTCTATCGTTGCCCCATCCGCGAGTTCAAGGACGACACGGAGAGGGTGGTCGTAGCTCCTGCCGACGGAAGGATTGTCGTAATAGAAGAAGTTGAAGAAAACGAATACTTCCACGACAAGCGGCTTATGATTTCAATCTTCATGAGCCTCTTTAATGTTCACGCCAACTGGTTCCCCGTTGACGGAAAAGTGAAGTTCGTAAACCACCGCGACGGCAACTACCACAAGGCATGGCTGCCTAAGGCCAGCGAGGAAAACGAGCATGCCGACGTTATGATAACAACTCCCGAAGGAGAGGATATACTGTGCCGACAGATTGCAGGAGCCATGGCACGACGCATAGTCACTTACGCTAAGGAAGGCGAAGAATGCTTCATCGACGAGCACCTTGGTTTCATCAAGTTAGGTTCTCGTGTGGATGTCTATCTCCCGCTGGGCAGCAAGCCCTGCGTGAAAATGGGGCAAAGCACAACTGGCGACCTCACCGTCATAGCCAAACTGCCCTAAAGCATCCCCCGTCACCTCTCACCCATCACCCCTAATATATAATAAGGTATATAATGGCTAACTGCATTACAAAACACATACCCAATGCCCTTACGTCAAGCAACCTCATCTGTGGTTGCATTTCAGTAGCGTTTGCTTTCAGCGGATGCTATGAAAAGGCATTGCTGTTCATCATTCTGGGTGCCGTTTTCGACTTCTTTGATGGTATGAGCGCTCGACTGCTTAAGGTTTCTTCGCCCATAGGCAAAGAGCTCGACTCACTGGCCGACGACGTAACGTTTGGCGTAGCTCCTTCGGCCATGGTTTTCGGGGTGCTCTACACCCACGACTATCCTTCTTGGCTCGATGGCGTAGCTTTCCTTATGCCTTATTTGGCTTTCATCATGGCAGCCTTCTCAGCCCTAAGACTTGCCAAGTTCAATCTCGACGAGCGTCAGGCCACATCGTTCATTGGCGTCCCGACACCTGCCAACGCGCTGTTTTGGGGTTCACTTATTGTTGGATGCGACGATTTTATCAATCTCTCGCCCTACATGGCTTTGGTCATCATAGCCATGGTTTTCATCTGCAGCTACCTTCTTGTAGCCGAACTGCCGTTGTTTGCCCTTAAATTCAAGCATTGGGGTTGGGCAGGCAACGAAGTGAAGTACATCTTCATCATCTCGTCCATTCCTCTTCTTGCCATTTTTGGCGTTGCAGGCATTGCCATTGTCATCGGATGGTATGTAGTTCTTTCCGTCATTTCCAATCAGTATAAATTGTAGCAGCCATGTTAAAAGGTGTATTCATCTTCGTTTTAGTCATTTTGGCTTTTGTTGGCATCATTGTTATGATAGCCATCAACATTATCCTGAGATTCCTCAAGCGAATGCGAGGCATGGTTAATGGTGATTTTGAAAGACAGCATGAAGAGGAAAGGCGGTCAACATCGCGCCATAACAATCAGTATGCCTTCAGAAACAAGGGCAAAACCCAACACCATGACACCGCCGAGCCTCATCGACGACATACGTCTGAAAACGAGACGATAATAGACAACAGACGGCCTGACGAACGCAACCGAAAAATCATTTCGGCTGAAGAAGGTGAATATGTTGAGTTTACCGAAGAGGCATAAACATTGCGAGTACAAGTTGATGGGAAGTTAACTTTCTTAACTTCCCATAATTCTCTTATTAATTATGCACCAAAGTGCCTATTTCTTCTCCGTCCATCACTTTCTTGAGGTTGCCCACAATGTCCATGTTAAACACATAGATGGGGAGATTGTTTTCTTTGCACATTGTAGTGGCCGTAAGATCCATCACCTTTAGTCCACGGGTGTAAATCTCGTCGTAGGTAATGTCGCTGAACTTAGTTGCCGTAGGGTCTTTCTCAGGGTCGGCTGTATAGATGCCGTCAACACGAGTACCCTTGAGCATCACGTCGGCCTCTATTTCAATGCCACGCAACGACGAGCCGGTGTCGGTGGTAAAATATGGGCTGCCGGTGCCAGCAGAGAAGATGCACACATAGCCGGCCTCCATGGCCTCTATTGCCTTCCATTTGGTGTAGAACTCACCGATGGGTTCCATACGAATGGCAGTAAGGACCTTTGTCTTTACGCCGATGGCTCCTAAGGCTGAGCTTAAAGCCAACGAGTTGATGACCGTTGCACACATGCCCATTTGGTCGCCCTTTACGCGGTCGAAGCCCTTCTGCGAGCCGCTCAGGCCACGGAAGATGTTGCCACCGCCAATTACGATGCCAATCTGAACACCCATTTCGCTCACCTCTTTTATCTGTCGCGCATAGTCAGAAAGACGTTCGGGATCGATGCCGAAGTTCTGCTTGCCCATAAGGCTCTCGCCACTGAGCTTTAAAAGGATTCTTTTGTACTTTGCCATATTCTAATAAATTGAAATAATCCACATTATTGAAGTCAAGGAGTTAACTCCTATAAATATTTCACTTCTTTAAACGCATATTCGCTCAACATTCCGTCACGACGCCTAAGCACAAGATGCCCATTGGTCAAGATGTCGGCATATTCCGCCTCAAACACTCCTTCGCCATCCTCGTAAAGATGAAAGCCCGTGCGACGGTAAAGCATCGACTTGTAACTCTCGTCGATTGCGTCGTACCGCCCGGCGTCAACCATACTCAGATAATGGTCGAAACGCTCAAGCACCTCCAACAACACCTTCTCCCTGTCAGTTTCACAACCCCTGACGTTCAACAGCGAAATGGGATTGGGGGCGTTGCCTACAAAGCGGTCCTGATTGATGTTTATACCCATACCAAGAATACAGTGGCGTATGCCTGCACTCGTCACTGAACACTCCGACAGCGTTCCGCTGATTTTGAAGTCGCCACAATATATGTCGTTGGGCCACTTTATGGTCATTCCTCCGGCATATTCGGCCAACACGTCACAAACGGCAAGCGCACCGGCTTCAAGCATTACATACTGCCGAGCCGCCGGAAGCTGCTTAGGCCTGCACTTAATACTGAACGTGAGATTCTTGCCACGCTCGCTCTCCCACACATTAACGCCTTGCCCGCGTCCTGCCGACTGATATTCAGCCTGCACCACGGTCATTCGCTCGCCCTCGGCGTTGCGGTAAGCGCGCAGGTAGTTGTTGGTGGAATCTGTTTCGTCGAGTCGTATTATTTTTATTCGCATAGTCATAATCTTGGATAAAAGGCATCCTCGATATGTTTTATTTCGTAGTCGCCGGGACCGCCACATATAGCAATTATGTCAAACCTAATGTTGCAGTTTACGCTGTATCGCTTGACGAAACTATTGGCGGCAAGGGTGAGCGAATGTATCTTGTCGTTGTCAACCGACAATTCTCCGGGCATGGCAGAGCCTTTCTTGCGTGTCTTAACCTCAACAAACACTATCAGGTCGCTGCCCTTTTGTGCAACGATGTCGATGTCGCGTCGTCCAGTCTTCCAGTCTTGAAAGAGTATGGTATATCCCTTCCTGCGGAGATGGTCGGCAGCCGCCTCTTCTCCCCACTTTCCTAAGATATTGTGCTCTGCCATCGTCGTCTGTTACTTATGTCGGTTGGCACGTTGTTCGCGGTACTTCGCCTTCTGTCGTGCCGACCCGCTGCCATGGGCACCGGTGATATACTTCTTTTTCTTGGCCTTAGTCTTCACCTTGCCTGCATTTGGGTCGCCCTTTGGTGCTCCCTTGAACACCAGTCCGCCCCCTGCAATTATATCATCAATGTCGCTCATAGTTTATATTGTTTTGTTAGAGGGGAGGGGGGGAAGTAAGAGGGTAGAGGGTAGAAGGTAGAGGGTAGAGATATGTTATACCCATGGTTATTAGGCAGTTCAGTATTTTCTACCTTCTACCCTCTACTCTCCAAAAATCACCCCTTCCCTCCAAATTAATGATGGAACAACCTCACTCCTGTGAATGCCATGGCAATGCCATACTTGTCGCAGGTTTCTATCACATTGTCGTCGCGCACCGAGCCGCCGGCCTGGGCAATGTATTCCACGCCGCTCTTGTGGGCACGCTCGATGTTGTCGCCAAATGGGAAGAAAGCATCGCTGCCAAGGGCCACACGGGTGTTCTTGGCTATCCACTCCTTCTTTTCCTCACGTGTCAGCACCTCAGGCTTCTCCTTGAAGAACATCTGCCATGTGCCTTCGCGCAGCACGTCGTCATAGTCGTCGCTGATATAAACGTCGATGGTGTTGTCGCGGTCGGCGCGGCGTATTTTGTCAACAAAAGGCAGGTTCATTACCTTCGGATGCTGGCGCAACCACCAAATGTCGGCCTTGTTGCCTGCCAATCGTGTGCAGTGTATGCGGCTCTGCTGGCCTGCTCCAATGCCAATGGCCTGGCCATCCTTTACGTAGCACACCGAGTTGCTCTGCGTATATTTCAGTGTGATGAGTGCGATAATAAGGTCGCGCTTAGCCTCATCGGTGAAAGTCTTGTTGACGGTAGGAATATTCTCAAACAGTGCGGGGTCGTCGAGCTTTATTTCATTGCGTCCCTGCTCGAAAGTGATGCCAAACACCTGCTTGCGCTCCACTGGCTCCGGCACATAGTCGGGGTCTATCTTTATAACGTTGTAAGTACCCTTGCGCTTGTCCTTCAGTATTTCGAGAGCTTCAGGGGTGTAGCCGGGAGCTATCACTCCATCGCTCACCTCACGCTTTATGAGCAGTGCAGTGGCCTCGTCGCAGGTGTCGCTCAAGGCTACGAAGTCGCCGTAAGAACTCATGCGATCGGCGCCGCGGGCGCGGGCATAGGCACATGCTATCGGCGAAAGCTCAACCTTGAGGTCGTCAACGAAATATATTTTCTTCAGAGTGTCGCTCAAAGGCAGGCCTACGGCGGCTCCGGCAGGCGACACATGCTTGAATGAAGCGGCAGAAGGCAGGCCCGTTGCAGCTTTCAGCTCCTTTACAAGCTGCCAGCTGTTGAAGGCATCCAGAAAATTGATGTAGCCGGGACGACCGTTCAACACCTCTATTGGCAACTCTCCTTCGGTCATAAATATGCGTGAAGGCTTCTGATTCGGATTGCATCCGTACTTCAATGCTAATTCTTTCATGTCGTTATATCTAATTGTATTTATCGTATTGTGGCTACAAAGTTACAGCAAAAAGCCCAAAATCAGACATCTGCAAAGGAAAGAATGACATACGGCACCCTCTTTTTAACATTTATTTCTTTTTCGACATTCTATTCTTCCTTCGCCTGTCCCTTGATGTAGTCTCTTGGCGACACGCCATAGACGGCCTTGAAGGCTGTCGAGAACGAGCTGGTGTTGTTGAATCCCACGGCATACATCACTTCGTTGATGTTCTGATGGCCTGCGTCGAAGAGGCGTGCCGCCTGCTTCATTCTGATGTTGCGTATGAAGTTGTGAGGCGACTGGTTGGTGAGAGCCTTCATCTTACGATAGAAATGCACACGGCTCAAGCCCACCTCACGGGCTATGTAATCGACGTTGAGGTCTGAGTTGCTCATGTTGCTGTTCACCACTTTCATCACCCTCTCCATCAGCTTGTCGTCGGCAGTCTGCAGCTCCAGGTTCTCCACCTTGTCTTCCTGCGACTCGTTGCCCGACATCTTTATGCGCATGGTGTTGCGTGAATTAATAAGGTTGAGCAGTGTGCGCTTCAGTATTTCAAGGTTGAAAGGCTTCACAATGTATGCGTCGGCACCGGTTTCCAGGCCTTCCAGCTTGTCCTCGTCGCGCGACTTTGCCGTCAGCAGCACCACCGGCAGCGTGTTGGTGTTGATGTTGCCCTTTAGCTTGGCGCACAGCGTAGTGCCGTCCATCACCGGCATCATGACGTCGCTGACTACAATGTCGGGCACGTTTTTCAATATTCCCACCAATGCCTCCTGTCCATTGCCGTATGCCGTCACCTTGAAGTTTTCCGACAGTTCTTTTGTCAGATACTGCTGTATCTCTATGTCGTCTTCCACTACCACCACCCATGGACGTTTGCCACTGGCTGAAGCAGCCGATGGCACAACCTCGGGTTCCGTGGCTGGCTCGGTGTAGCTCTCTTCCAGCAGATTGACTATCGTATTGTTTTCGTCGGCATACTCGGCCTCAGTCATCAGCTCTTCCTCACGCAGATGCTTATTGCCCAACGGAATGGTTACGGTAAACGTCGAGCCGCCTCCCGTCTCGTTGTTCTTTGCCGTGATGGTGCCATGGTGCAGCAGCACGAGCGAGTTGGTAAGGTCAAGGCCTATACCCGTGCCAAGATGGCGGTCGTTGGTCTTCGTATTGCTCTGATAGAAACGCTCGAATATTTTGTCAACCATGTCCTTTGGTATGCCTTCGCCATTGTCGCGAACGGCCAGTATCATGTTGTTCTCATCATGAGTTATCGACACCACTATCTTTCCGCCCACGGGAGTGTATTTGAACGCGTTTGACAGGAGGTTGACCACAACTTTGTCGAAGTTGGTAAAGTCAATCCATAGCGGCAGGCTCTCGTCG
>JAQXRI010000082.1 GCA_029218445.1 Prevotellaceae bacterium
CTCGTCGTACATCAGGAGTCCATCGTCGGCGGCGGCCCATAGGCAGTCGTTGTCGTCAACATATACGCTGTTGACGACGGATAGGCTTTTCCGGTTGTTGTTATAAAACCGCCACTTGCCTGTAGCCAAGTCGTAGCGCAGCACGCCGTCAGTCTGCGTGGCAAACCAAATGCGGCCTTTGCCGTCTTCGGCAATGCCCATGGTGGTAGTGTCGAGCGGCTTCATGCGCACGAAGTCGTCGGTTGCGCGACGGTAGAGGTTGATGCCATTGGTTGTGGCGACCCAGATGTTGCCCCTGCTGTCGCGGAAGATGGCGTAGCAGCTGTTGCCGTAGAGTGTATTCTCGCCGTCGCCCCTGAGGTATCTTTTGCATTTGCCGCTCTTTATGTCCATGACATACACGCCGGCGGTGTAGGAACCTATCCAAAGGCGGTCGCCGTCGATGCAGAGGGCATGGATATTGTTGTCCGACGTGCTGCCGTTGCCGAGCGGAATGTGCTCGAAATGGCCTGTCGAGGGAGTGTATTTGCTCAGTCCGCCGTCGTCGGAGGCAATCCAGATGTTGCGGTAGTTGTCCTCACAAAAACGGTTGATGACGTTGCCGTTGACCGAGTTGACGCTGCTCTTGCCAACGAACGGCTTGAAGCGGCCTGAGGAGGGCGACACATAGTTGAGTCCGGAATAGAACGTGCCCACCCAAATGCCGCCTTCGCTGTCGGTGAGTATTGGATAGACAAATGAGCCTGAGATTGAGTTCATCTTGTCGGAGAGTTTTGAATAGGTGCAGGAAGTGTTGCTGTTCAAGTCAAGCCGAATCATGCCGTTGTCGCATCCCACGAGCATGATGCCCGGTGAGTATTCGGTGATTGAATGAATGCGCAGGGCGTAGTCCTTGTGGCCGGGTCCGAGGTGGACCTTGACATTTCCGTTGGCGTCGCAGGCCAAGAGTCCATCATAGCACGAGCCGAGCCAACGGGTGCCGTCGCTGGTTTCATACATGCAAAAGAGGGCGGGCGACCATGTGCCGTTGAGCTTATACAAGTGGAATTTGCGCGTTGACTTGTCGTAGAGATACAAGCCCGCCTTTTGTCCCCACGCCGTCGATGCCCATATCTGGTTGGAGCGGTCAACATACACCTGCGAGATGCGGTTGTCGCCATTGACGTCAATACGCCGCAAGTTGCCGTTCTCGGTGGAATAGACATAAACGCCGTGCCACATGGTTGAAATCCAAATGTTGCTGTCGCGGTCAACGGCGAACGAGGTGATGTGCATCTTCTTGTTGCGACCCTTCATTGGCTCAAGGTGCATGGGATGGGTGGTCTCGGTCTTGTAGTCGAAGACGTAGGCACCGAAGTCGGTGCCCACCATAAGGCTGTCGCCCATGTCGAGCAGGGCATAGACCGACTGTACCGACTTGTCGTCGGAGGTTTTGAAGCTGCGCATCGAGATGCCGTCGAACCGCTTCAGCGACGCGTCTGAGCCAATCCAGATGTAGCCATATTTGTCTTGCGCCAAAGCCCTGATGGCGTTGCGCCACAGTCCGTCGTAGTCTGAATAGTGACGGAACGAGAATTCTTGTCCTGTATCTGCCATTGCAACAGCAGCTGAGAAGACAACATACAGGAAGACCAAAATTTGTTTCATATCTTTTCCGATTATTTGCCTACAAAGTTACATCTTTTTATTAAGAATGTTACAAAAAAATAGTCTGATGTTACAAAAAAATAGTCTGAAAATTGGGGTTCAGGACGATTATTTTGCACAATCAGACTATTTTTTCCCCATTTTTCACAAATATTGGCTTATTTTGCAGCGTTAAAACGAAATAACATCTAAACGACTAAAAAATATTTACATGGAACAATTGACCAAACTGATGGCAGCAGCATGCTGCTCGATGGCTTCACTTTCCATTTTTGCACAAGGCCCAAATCCTCGAACAATAAAAGAGGTGAAGCCGGTGACAGTGGTGTGCAGTGAGGGCAATGTGCCCCGACTGCCTCACATGGTATGGGTGAGCTACAGCGACGGCGAGACTGGATACCGCCAAGTGAGATGGAGCAACGCGGCGCTGGCCACCGAAAAGGAGCAGGCCGACAGGCAAAAGAATCCTGCGGGTAAAACCTACAAAATAAAAGGCTACATAACCGGCGACGAAACCACCGAGCAGGGATTTCCCGTGACGGCCGACGTGAAGGTGGTGAAGGAGGCTGAGAGCACACCGCAGAAACCGGTGGTCAGCACGCTGCCACTGGCCGACGTGAAGCTGACCGGCGACAACCGACTGACATGGAACCGCGACGAGGCGCTGCGCGAGATATGCTCGTGGGACGTGACACAGCAGCTGTACAACTACCGCGACACCTACGGACTCCCTACCGACGGCTACACCACAAGCGACGGTTGGGACGCTCCCGACTGCAAGCTCAAGGGACACGGCTCAGGACACTACATGTCGGCTTTGGCACAGGCCTACGCCGTGGCAACCGACCCCACGCAGAAGGACATACTGAGAAGAAACATCGTGAGAATGGTGGACGAACTGCGACAGTGCCAGGAGCGCACCTTCGTATATGACGAAAAATTAGGCCGCTATTGGGAGGCGCGCGACTTTGCGCCCGAAGACGAGCTGCGCACTATGAAAGGCACGTGGAGCGACTTCGACCAATATAAAAAGAGGTATAAGGAATATGGCTACGGCTACCTCAACGCCATACCGGCACAGCACTGCGCACTGATAGAGATGTACCGCGCCTACAACAACAGCGACTGGGTGTGGGCACCCTACTACTCGGTACACAAGCAGCTGGCAGGACTGATAGACATAGCCAACATGTTTGACGACAAAGCCACAGCCGACAAGGCTCTGCTCATAGCCAAGGACATGGGACTGTGGGTGTGGAACCGCATGCACTACCGCACCTACGTGAAGCAGGACGGAACGCAGAAGGAACGACGCGAGCGCCCGGGCAACCGCTACGAGATGTGGGACATGTACATTGCAGGCGAGGTGGGCGGCATAAGCGAGTCATTGGCACGCCTGTCGGAAATGGTGACCGACAACGACGAGAAGGCAAAGCTGATAGAGGCCGCCAACTGCTTTGACGCACCAAAATTCTTCGACCCGCTGGCACGCAACATCGACGACATTCGCACGCGACACGCCAACCAGCACATACCTATGATAATAGGTGCGCTGCGCAGCTATCTGACCAACAACAACCCCTACTACTACAATCTGGCCGAAAACTTCTGGACACTGCTGCAAGGCCGATACGTATATGCCACCGGAGGAGTGGGCAACGGCGAGATGTTCCGACAGCCATACACGCAGGTGCTGAGCATGGCCACCAACGGCATGCAGGAAGGCGAGGCCGAGAGCAATCCCGACATCAACGAGACATGCTGCGCCTACAACCTGCTGAAGCTGACGCGCGACCTCAACTGCTACAATCCCGACGACGCACGATATATGGACTACTACGAGCGCACGCTGTACAACCAAATGATAGGCTCGCTCAACCCCGAGAAATACCAGACATGCTACCAGTATGCCGTGGGACTCAACGCCACCAAACCATTCGGCAACGAGACTCCACAGGCCACATGCTGCGGCGGCACAGGCTCGGAAAACCACACCAAATATCAGGAGGCGGCATACTTCGTAAACGACAATTCACTGTACATAGCGTTATATTTACCAACTGTGTTAGACTGGAAGTCGAAAAAGATGAAGATTGTTCAGGATTGCCTTTGGCCTGCCGAGACTTCCAAAATAATAATTAGTGAAGGCAAAGGCAAGTTTACCATGAAGCTCCGCGTACCCTACTGGGCTACAAAGGGCTTCACGGTAAAACTCAACGGCAAACTCCTGACAACACCCAACGCGGGGCAGGGAGGCTGCACCTCATATTATTTCCCCATCACCCGCACATGGAAGAAGGGCGACGTGGTGGAGGTGGAGATGCCATTCACCAAGCACATCAACTATGGTCCCGACAAGCTGACAAGCGACGTGGCAAGCGCCGACGGCACACAGCTGGATGACGCATGGGTGGGAACGCTGATGTACGGCCCACTGGCAATGACAGGCACCGACGCCATGACATGGAGCGACGCTACGCTGAACATCGACTCGCGACTGGACAACATCGCGGCCAACAAGCCTACGGGCAAGACCACAGGACACGACGGCAACCTCTACACGCTGACCGTGGCGGGACAGACATTCCAGCCCGACTACTACCGCACGGCACACACCACACACTACTATCGCATAAACCACACCGACCAACAGCAGACCGAAGCCGCCAACCAGACGGCCGAAATAGACAAGAGCGAACTGCTCGCGCTGATAAAGATGGCTGAAGAGCGAAAGGGCGAACAAGACCAATGGGCACCCAACGGCTACTGGCGACTGCTGAAGGCACTGGACGACGCGAAAATGGTGTATGACAGCAGCGCAGGACTGACGCAGAAGAAGGTGAACGCCGCAGCCGCAAAACTCAACAAGGCCATCAACACCATGCGCCCCGGCAACCTGGCCGAAATGGAAGACCTCCGACCGCTGACCGGACTGCTGCGACGTGCAGGCACTCCCGACAACACAACGTCGGCCGCACTGAAAGAGGCTATAGATTATGCCAACATGGTGGTGAAATATGTGACCGACGGAAGCGGCACACACGACATGATAAACACTGCCGTGGAAAGGCTGAAGAAGGCGATGGAGTAAGACCTTAACTCCTTAACTCCTCAAAAAAAGAGAAATATACTAACTAAAAAATTAATTATGATATGAATGTATCGCAAAATGAACTGAACTTTCGCCATGGCAGAGCCATGGTAAAAGCCTCGACGTGCCTGCTGCTTCTGACAGCCGGATGCGTCGTTTCTCCGGCGCACGCCGCCAAGGAGAACTTTGGCATCACATCGACTACATCCGTTCAACAGGCTGGCACCGTGAAGAAGGGTGTCGTAAAGGATGCCAACGGAGAACCTATCATCGGAGCAAGCGTAGTGGAAAAAGGCAATCCACAAAATGGAACCGTCACAGACATGGACGGAAACTACACGCTGAAGCTGAAGAACCCTAAGGCTACGCTCGTCGTTTCATACATCGGTTTCATCACTCAGGAAACCAAGGGCGGCGAAATGACTCTGCTGGAAGACCTCAAGTCGCTGAACGAAGTGGTGGTAATCGGTTACGGCACACAGCGCAAGGGCGACGTGACATCGGCCATCACAAGCGTAAAGGCTGAGGACTTCGCACAAGGTAACATACGCGACGCCGGCGACCTCATCAAGGGTAAGGTGGCTGGATTGACCATTGCCAACGGCAGTGGCGACCCTAACGCCACATCACAGATTCGTCTGCGTGGTATAGTATCGCTCGAAGGCGGCAACGCTCCTCTCGTGCTCGTTGACGGTATTGAGAGTAGCCTTAACACCGTGGCTCCTGAGAACATCGAGTCAATCGATGTACTGAAGGACGCATCAGCCGCCGCCATCTATGGTACTCGTGGCGCATCGGGTGTGATCATCATCACAACAAAGAGCGGCAAGCGCGACCAGGGCGCAACGGCAAGCTACAGCGGCTACCTCTCACTGTCGAACTTCACCAAGACCCTCGACATGATGGACGGTGCCGACATACGCGCTGGAAAGAACACTCAGACCGACCGCGGCTACGACACCGACTGGATTGATGCCGTGACACGCACTGCCCTCACCCACAACCACAATTTCAACATCTCTGGCGGAAGCAAGACGACGACCTACGCTGCCGACTTCACCTACCGCAAGCAGGAAGGTGCCATCATCGAGACCTACAGCGAAGACCTCGACTTCAACAGCACCGTTTCGCACTGGATGCTGAACGACATGCTGAAGGTTTCGTTCAACATCGTAAAGAAATGGCACAAGCAAGGTCCAATGAACGCAGCTTCGGAGATGGTTTATCGCCAGGCTCTCATGCGCAACCCGACAGAGCCAATCTACGACGAGAACGGCGACTACTATGAGAACTTCGGCGTGAACTACTATTACAACCCCGTTGGCATGATGAAGGAGACAAAGGGACAGGTGAAGCTCGACCAGACACGCTTGACAGGCAACGTAACCTTCGAGCCTATCAAGGGATGGCAGACAAACCTCATGCTCTCTACCGACCGCTGGACCAACCACGGACAGTACTATCAGACATCAAAGCACTATGCACAGAAGATAAACTACCACACAGGCTACGCTTCACAGTGGCTCGACAAGGGTCAGAGCGACAACCTCGAAATCACATCGCGCTACAAGCACCAGTGGGGCGAGCACCGCTTTGAGGGCATGGTTGGCTACAGCTACCAGTACAACATGTACGACGGCTTCAGCGCCACCAACACCAACTTCATGAGCGACTTCTTCGAGTACAACAACCTCGGCATTGGTGAGTATCTCAAGGATGGTAAGGCTGGCATGGGCAGCTACAAGAACGACGACAAGCTCATCGGATTCTTCGGCCGTGTAAGCTATGGCTACGCCGACAAGTACAACGTGCTGTTGAGCATCCGCCGCGAGGGTTCGTCAAAGTTCGGTGACAACAACAAGTGGGGTTCGTTCCCATCGGCATCACTCGGATGGACCATCAGCAACGAGGAGTTCATGAAGGCCACACGCAGCTGGCTGAGCAACTTGAAGCTCCGCGCAGGCTTCGGTGTAACGGGTGTCATCCCAAGCTCATCATATCTCTCACTCACCAAGTGGGAACTCGGTTCACCTTACTTCTACGAGAACGGCAAGTGGAACCAGGGCTTGAAGGTAGGCTCCAACCCTAACCCCGACCTCAAGTGGGAGAAGTCAACCGAAATCAACGTCGGACTCGACTGGTCGGTACTTGACGACCGTCTGAGCGGTACCATCGACTACTATAACAAAAAGACCGTCGATATGCTCTGGTGGTACACCGTGCCAAGTCCACCAAACCTCTACACCTCTACACTTGCCAACGTGGGCGAGATGCGCAACACCGGTATTGAGGTTGCCGTAACGGCTGTTCCTGTAAGGACAAAGGACTTCGAGTGGAAGACCACCGTGACAGCATCGCACAACTCAAACAAGCTGCTCAGCCTCTCCAACGACCTCTACGAGAGCAACAGCTACTACGACGAAGGCTACCTCGGCGAGCCTATCTCTCTGCCGACACAGCGCCTTGAGCCAGGCCGCTCGGTGGGCAACTTCTACGGAATGAAGGCTACCGGCGTTTCAGAGAACGGATTCTGGATGATTGAGAACAAGGAGACGGGCGAGTCGGAGGAATTCACCGACAACATGCTCACCGACGACAAGTACCACCAGTATCTCGGCAACGCACTGCCAAAGGTAGTGATGGGTTGGGGACACCAGTTCACCTATAAGGACTTCGACCTCTCGTTCCAGCTCACTGGCCAGTTCGGCTTCAAGATACTGAACGAGGCAAAGGCTTACTACGAGAACAACGCCGTGGCATACAACCGCATGAAGAGTGCCGCAGAGGCACCGTTCGGCGATGGCCATGTACTCTCAGTGGCACAGAAGCAGACCTTCACAAGCTATCATCTTGAGAACGGCGACTTCGTGAAGCTCTCCAACTTCACCCTCGGCTACAATGTTCCGCTGAAGGAGAACAAGTTCGTGAAGAGACTGCGTGCTTACGTCTCTGGCGAGAACCTCTTCTGCATCACTGGCTACGATGGACTCGACCCAGAGCTCACCAACGGCGACCGCACACAGTTCGGTATCGACCGTCGTGACAAGTACCCATCGTCGCGTACATTCACATTCGGACTCAATGTAACATTCTAAAACAAGAACGACAATGAAAACGATATATAACAAGATAACAGCATCCTTCATAGCTGCCGTTTCCGCTCTAAGCCTGACAGGATGTACTGACCTCAGCGAGGAGACATACAGCGTGCTCACCTCTGAGAAACACGAATTTACGGAAACAGAGCTGAAAGCTACCTTCGCGCCGGTATATAGCTCGCTGCGCGACGTTTATTGGGGATGGTTCGGCATGTCAGACACCAACGACATGAGCTCCGACGTTTGGGGCGTTCCATCACGCATCGGTATCGGTTGGGGCGACCTCTACGTCTCAATGCACAAGCATGAGTTCAACTCCGACCTTGACTTCTTCGAGGTATGCTGGAACAACAACTATGCCGGAGTGAACGCCTGCAACAAGATTCTTGCCTACGAGCAGGTGCAGAACAACGTGGAGACCAACGCACAGATTCGTGCCTACCGCGCCCTCTACTACTATAACCTGTTCGACCTCTTCCGCAACATTCCTCTCGACACCGAGTTTGCCCACGAGGACGGTTGGCTGCCAGAGCAGTCGAAGCCTGATTCCACATTCGCATGGATTGAGAAGGAGCTGCTCGAAGTGGCCGACAACTGCGGCGAGAGCGTGGAGTTCGGTAAGCTGAACAAATACACAGCCTACATGATTCTCGCCAAGCTCTACCTCAACCACGACGCTTGGTTCCCAACTGCAAAGGACAGCAAGTACTATCAGAAGTGTATCGACGTGCTCGACATCATCATCAACTCTGGTCGCTACTCGCTTGCCGCCAACTATAAGGACAACTTCAAGGAGGACATCTCCTCTTCGCCTGAAATCATCTTCGGTATTCCATTTGAGAACAAGTATGCCGGTGGCAACTACATGGCAAACCTCTGGATGCACAACGCCGGACGCGCCACATGGAACTTCTCAGGTTGGGCTACTGGTGGTGGCATCGTGTTCCCACAGTTCCTCGACATCTACGAGGAGGGCGACTCACGCTACACCGACACATGGCTCGGCGGTCCACAGTATGACATCAACGGACAGCCCATCTATCTCGACGGCGAACAGCTCAACTACACCAAGGAGCTGCACAGCATCGACAACCCCGGCTGCTACCCAATGGAGAGCTACCGTCTGCAGAAGTTTGAGATTCTCAGCGGCGACTTCGGAACAAGCTACGACGACGTTGCTTACTATCGCTATGCCGACGTGCTGCTGATGAAGGCAGAGTGCCTGCTCCGTCTTGGCGGCTACAACGGCGAGACAGAGGAAGACGCAGCAAGACTCGTTTCTCAGGTTCGTGCCCGCGCCTTCAAGTCTGACCCAAGCCGTGCAAAGGTTACGGCAGCGCAGCTCAAGGCTGGCAGCAAGTACAAGTATGGTCACCGTGAGAACCAGGGTGAGCTTGGCGGCGAGGACAAGTGGATCATCACTGAGGAAGGTGGCGACGACATCGAATTCGGAGGTCTGCTCGACGAGCTTGGTCGTGAGTTCGTTTGCGAGAACCACCGTCGCGGCGACATCATCCGCTTCAACATCAAGGGCAGCAACAACATGAACGTCTATTGCGGCAAGTCGTGGTTCTGCAAGGACGCAGAAGCCGACCGCCACAGCGACATCTTCCCAATACCAAGAACTGCCCTCAACGGCAACAGCAAGCTGAAGCAGAATCCTGGTTATGGAACGAATTAATAAAGTGCAACAAAAACAATAACGAATACAATTATGAAAAAATATATCTATATGGCTATGGCTTGCCTCACCATGGGTCTCGCATCGTGCAGCAACGACCCTGAGGACGCAGTGAGCAAGCACGTCTATGGACCAGATGAGAATCCATATCTGAGAGCCGACGAGACGGCGACAATAGCAACTGAACTTGAGTTCAGAGTTGGACACATCGCTCCAAAGACTATCTATCTGAAAGACCATGCAGAAACCATTCAGAAGAAGTTAGGCATGACCGTTGACGACATGCTTACCGGTCTCGACAACGGCAAAGTGGTGTTCTACAATATCAACACCAACAAGCGTGCATGGGACAAGACAGCACCAAACAATGGTACAGGTTGGAGCTACAACGACAAGGGTATGATTGCAACTGACAATGCGGTTGCAAGTGTCGTACTTGACAAGACACAAAAATGTCTAACCATTGACGCTCCCAAAGACACACCTGCAGGAGTGAGTATGACGGTCAACATTGGTTTCGCAATAGACAATGGAGCTGATTATGACAAATATGTTCGTTTCTCGCTTGCCATCTCTGTAGGAGACCCAGGTCTTTACATCACGTCTGTGAATATTCCTGCCGGAGATTACCAGTCAGCACCTGTTGATTTCAACAAGTGTACTGAACAAATAGAGAAGTGTCTCAATATGACTGTCAGCGAATTTGCCTCCGAGGTTAAGAGCCCTGACAATGATATAGCAATGTATGTCATCGGTGCAGATGGCAAATGGCAAACTGAAGCAAACTATACTGCTAATGGTATCGGATATTGGTGTAATGCCAATGACGAGGTTGTTAATTGGGGCGATGGTTGTCTCTATTACATAGAAACTGCTGAGGATGGCTACTCTGTGAACATCGGTAGATATCCTAATGTCGATTCAGGAACTTCAAAGCGCATAAGATTCGTTTATGCCAAGAAGAGCGACCCTTCACAGTTCGTAGAGTTCCTCGTAGATGCAACATTCCAATAAGTTGACGACATGAAATCAATAAAGACAACATTCCTCGCACTTGCGGCTTGTTTTGCCTTTGCCGCTTGTAGCGACGACGACAACATCATAGTAGGCGACATTACGTCGGCCGAAAGCGAGACGACCAAGACCATAGCATGGGACGAGGTAGAGGCAACAATAGAGTTTACGGCAAACACCACATGGGAGGCAACTGCCTCCGACGTGGCAAGCCGTGCCGGAGGCTCGCAGGTGAGCTGGCTGAAGCTCACGGTGCCAAGCGGCGAGGCAGGCACAGTGCGCATGCCTGTACTCTTCGAGAAGAACGACAACGAGCACTACCGCGACGCCACCATCACCATTCGCTGCGGCGAGAAGATGGTAAAGGTGAACATTCATCAGGAGGCCAACCCCGACGCTGTCCACATCATGGACAAGACGCAGATTCCCAACTACGACAAGTACTACTGCCCACAGGCATGGAACCCCAACTTCGAGAAGGGACCTGACAACATGCTGCGCGACGACGCCACATGGTCGTGGTGGAGAATGAAGCAGTCGGAGCACTTCTTCGTGTTCTGGGAGCCAGGATTCGGCAGCGACCCCAACTCGACCGACGTTCCCGCCGCACTGCGCGTTGACATCGACGACCTGCTGGCCAAGGCCGAGCAGTTCTACAAGACCAACGTCGAGACACTGAAGATGTGTACCGTGGGCAAAGGCAAGTCGCAGTTGGACAAGTATAAGATGCAAATCTATCTGCTCTATCAGAACGAGTGGCTCGCCACAGGCTCAGGCTACGACAACGTGATTGGTGCCCTCTGGGTAAATCCTTCTACCTGCAAGCCTGTAGGCTCTACAATAGCCCACGAGATAGGACACTCGTTCCAGTTCCAGGCCGGTGCCGACCGCGCCTTGGCTGAAGGCCATGACGGCAGCGGACTCATTCCTTTCGGCTTCCGCTACGGCTTCGGCAACAACGGCGAGGGCGGCTGTGCATATTGGGAGCAGTGCGCACAGTGGCAGGCTTTCCAGGACTATCCTGAGGAGTGCTTCACACAGGGCTGGCACATCGACGTGTGGATGGCCAACCACCATCGCCACTACGACCATGAGTTCATGCGCTACGCAAGCTACTGGCTGCCTTACTACCTGACCGAGAAGTTCGGCATCGAGGCCTACGGACGCATCTGGCAGGAGTCGAACTATCCTGAGGACCCAATCGAGGCTGCCGCACGCCTCTTCTACGGCGGCGACATGGAGAAGTTCTACGACGACTACTACGACTACACCGCACGCTGCGTCAACTACGACTTCAAGGCAGTCCACCAGTATGTGAACACCAACGAGAAGGCTACACGCTGGTCAACACAGCTCCTGCCAAAGGACGGCGGATTCCAGCCAACCTACAGCAGCTGTCCTGGAACAACAGGCTTCAACGTGATAGAACTGACAGTTCCAGCCGCTGGAACAAACGTGAAGGCCGACCTCAAGGCCGTAGCACCTGGCAGCAGCCTCGTGAGCGGCGACCCGGGCACAATAGTCAATGCCGACGGTGCTTCAGTAGGCACAACCGACAAATACAACGACGTGGGCAACAAGACATCGATGTTCCGCTTCGGCTTCGTGGCCATTGCCGGCGACAAGGCAGTATATGGCAACATGACCCGCGGCAAGGAGGCAATAGCTGAGATGCAGGTTCCCGCCGGAACGACAAAGCTCTATCTCGTGGTAACAGCCACACCTACCGACTACAAGCGTCAGGGATGGGACGAGAGCGAGGCCAACGACGCTCAGTGGCCTTACAACGTGAAGTTTGAGGGCACTGGTGCCAAGGGCTTCATCGAGATTCCTGCCGGCGACCCCGAGGACGTAGAGATTAGCCACGACTTCAACATCGACGCTGCCGACGAGAACTATGCTCAGGGCGACCTCGACCTGTCGGCTTCGGGCGACATCGAGAAGATAGCCAAGGCGTTCAAGATTCAGCCTGCCGAGATTGTTGCCGCCATCATTCCACGCGGCGACCTCGACGTAGAGCCTGCCGAGGGCAAGATAGCCTTTGGACTGCTCAATCCCAACGGCAAGGTGAGCTACGCCTACTCAGCCAACGGCATCGGATTCTGGGTGGCTGCCGACGGTACAGCCTCAACATGGGGCGACTCTCCAATATTCTTCGAATATGACGGACAGTACAACATCAGCTATGGCCACAAGCCGGGCAACCCAGAGGCAGGAAAGACCTATACCATGAAGCCATGCCTCGTATATACGAAGGGCGGCAAGCAATACAAGGCTACAATAACATTGAATATGAAGTATTAAGTTACAATTTAGTTAGTTTTTTTTATTTAAGTGCCGTTGGCATCAGGATTGCCCTGTGCCAACGGCACTTTTTTTGGAAGACGGTGGCAACATGTCATTGCTCCTTTACTTGCGAAAGTTGAGTCAATTATTAAGAAACTAAAACAGGTCGTCCAACGTCACTTGACTTTGTATCATGTCCGCTTGCGCATTCCGTTTAAGACCGTTTGACGTAATCAATGTGAGATGGAGGGCTTTCGTTGTTGAGGTAGCCCGTCGGAATGTTTCCTTGCGCTCAATGAGCTTTGCCACATAGGATGGAGTAAGCTCGAAGGGAGTCAGCGTGTATTTTATCTCGCATAGATTTACGATTTGGTCGCGACGGTTCAACACAAGGTCAATCTGTGCGCCCTCTATTCCTTGTTCCTTGTCGGCCTTTTGAATCCACGATGAGACGCTTGTCGCCACTCCGGCAATGCCAAGACGCTGCTTTATGGCTGCTATATGGTGCAGGCACAATTGCTCAAAGGCATATCCGCTCCATGCCCTGTGGCGTGGGGAGTCAATCGTGTCACTCCATTGCGTGGCATTGTGCTCGGCATTGTCTTTCACCCAATTCAAATAAAACAAGGTATAGAGGTCGGTCAGTTGGTATATCGCTCCTTTGTTGAGGCTCCCAAAGGCATTGTATTTCCTAAGGAAATCACATGATATGAGATTGTCGAGTGCTTCGGAGAGCTTTCCCCCGTCCGACATTTTGATGGCGGCGCCAAGTTGCTCCCTGGTCATCCCTACCGACTTTCTTGCCAACTGCTCCACAATGCGGCGATATATCGTTGCGTCCTTGAAGAGCGAGCGGAACAAAATGTCATACTCCTTGGACAATTCCGCACCTTCCTCGAAAAAAAGTTTGTCAATATTCGCCGGCAATCCCATCGACTTGTCTATCATGTCAAGATAATATGGTGTGCCGCCCATTATCATATAGCACTCGGCAATCTGATGACGAGTCCATTCCACACCATTGTTGTGCAGGAAATCGGCAGTCTCTCCCAATGTGAAGGGAGCAAGATACAATTTGCGCGTCACACGGTTGTGCAGTCCTCCCTTGTCGCCAAGCAGCTTGCCCGTCATCCATGTTGTGGCAGAGCCGCACACTATGAGTTTTATGTTGTCTCTTTCAGATGCCCATCCGTTCCAAAACAAGTCGAGTGCGCGCAGAAAGTTGGATTTTGGGGTGTCAAACCAAGGCAGTTCATCAATAAAAACTACGAGCGTTCTGTCAGAAGGTTGTTTTGACAGATAGTCACGCAACTGCGAGAATGCCTCAAACCATGTCTTTGGCCTCGGTCTCTTCTCGCCCGAATACTCCAAAAGCTGCTCCTGGAAATATGCCAATAGTTCTGACCTTGGACATTCATATACGCCTGTCATGTAGAAACAGAACTTGCTTCCCAACAATTTCTTCACGAGAAAGGTCTTGCCTACACGTCTGCGTCCATAGACAGCAACAAATTCCGGCTTTGATGAATCCATGCAATTCATCAAAATCTCCGTTTCCTTTCTTCTTCCAATTATTCTCTGCGACATATCATTATTGTATTTTGATTGACATCTTCAGATGACGATGCAAAGTTAATGCTTTTTCCGTAAAAAAGTGCGATAGTGGTGCGGAATCTGTGTTTTTTTAACACATTCCGCACCGTTATCGCATATATTGCATCTTTTTCAGGGGGATAGATATCAAGTCGCATACTTTAATCTTTGTTCTTTCTTCTGCATTTTTTGATTTTCCCTTGGTGATTATCAAAGGGTAGGAATGTTCACAAACTGGAACTTTCACTAAAAGGTGACATGCACCTACAGCACTCCACAGGCAACCGCGACAACTTCGAGACCATTGACGTTTGCGACTTTGACTATGGCACTTCAGCACAACTCGGCATGATTATACAATTTGTATTATAGAAAATGTATATAATTTAATTATTCAAAAAAAAGCCGTTGTACATATCGTTATTTAAATCACTTTTGTTATCTTTGCCGAAAATATGATTCTTATGGCAAAGAAAACAGTAAATCCATTTGTCGTTTCAGGAAAGATTGCACCTGAATATTTCTGCGACCGTGTCAAAGAGAGCGAACAACTGATTGCTTCTATCGACAACGGACGAAATCTTGTTTTAATCTCACCAAGAAGAATGGGAAAGACAGGTCTGGTTTATCATTGTTACGATGATGATAGAATGAAAGACTATTATACTTTTTTTATTGATATTCTCCACACCACAAGTCTTCAGGAATTTACCTATCTTTTGGGACGAAAAATATTCGACACGACGGCATCGACAAGCCGCAAGCTACTAAGGCGTTTTGTCAAGACACTCAGCTCCATTAGTGGGCAATTTGGTTATGACCCTGTCAGCAACACACCTACATTCTCCCTGTCATTAGGGTCAATCCCTCAACCGGAGGTTACACTTGAAGAGATATTCCAATATCTTGACAGTCTTGACAAACCATGTGTCTTAACCATCGACGAATTCCAACAGATAAGCAGGTATCAGGAAAAGAATATTGAGGCATTACTGCGAACGTATGTTCAACATTCATCCAATTGCGTATTTGTATTTGCTGGTAGCGAATACCATATTATGCAGGAAATGTTTCTGTCGGCATCACGTCCATTCTACAATAGTACGGACATTATGGAACTTCGCGCCATAGACATCGACACCTATATTTCTTTCGTGACCTCGTGGATGAATAAGGGAGGAAGAAACATTAGTGCAGACATAATCACCAAGGTATATCGTCTGTTCAGGGGCAACACTTATGGACTCCAGAGGACATTCAACCAAATATATTCCATGACCGCAAGTGGAAACGTCGTCGGCGAAGACACCGTGGTCAAGGCAATCGACGATGTCATTGACGGCAAGGTTCCCCTATTCAGCGAGCAACTGTCGCAAATCCCTGACAAACAAAAACGCCTTCTATATGCCATAGCCTGCGAAGGAGAAGTAAGCGGAATAACTTCACAAGCGTTTATAGCTCGCCACCAGTTGGCATCAGCAAGTGCCAACCAATATGCCGCCCGACAATTGATTGCTTCAGGCATCTTAACCAAGCTGAACGGAAATTTCTCAGTAAGCGAACAGTTTTTTGACTTGTGGATAAATCGACTATACGGAGAAAAGCCACTAAAGCAAGTGTTTAATGGGTCGTAGGGACAGGCATTTTCATGTTGCCATAGTTTAGGATAGAATGACAAAAGATTACCGTACGCAAGACACGCACAGTAATCTTTTAAATTAATCCAAAAAAACATCTATGTCCATGCCCCATGTCATCAGACACTTGTCGATGCATCCGTCATCGTCCCTAACGATTTTTACAGTCATCAGGTCGATGCCATTGGCATGTAGCTCATTTGCAACGTCCGTAATTTTACGCTTCGCCTCTGCCAGCAATTCTTGAATGTGAACTTGTGTCATGGTTACAAAAATTTTTCGAGTTCTTCGCCATCGTCATTGTCGGGCTTATACCAAGGAAACAGCTTCTGCAACTCCTTCTCCTTGTCCTTCTCGCTTACGATGGTTATTTCGTGGTCAACGTCTTCTTTTAGCTGGTTCATCAGCGATTTGAACACCGAATTTGAATTCAGAAGCAAACCACTACTTTCTTCACCTACGAGAATACAGCCCTTGGTGTGCTTCGGAACGTTGCCAGGATGAATCTGAATGCCAGTGAAGTGAGGCACTTTTTCGAGCCAGGGCACTACCCTGCCACGCTTCTGCGACCACGCCAACTTCACCTTGTAGCGGCCTTCGGGTATTGCCGTCTTGCCATACACTTTCTTCTCCTTCTGCCAGTCTATGCAGTGAGGCTCAAGAGTGTCGCAAAATATTCCTGTACTCTCCAAATACAGTTCGCCGAGCGTTCTGTCATCGGCGAATGTTGTTCTTACCAAAAGCATTTTCATAATAGTATGGCTTTAATATTAAACTGAAAACTGAAAACTGAGATATTCATTTAATTTTAACTTTTTTGATTATAGAATCTAAAGAATCATAATCAACGAGATTTCGAGATTTCCAAAGGGATAACTGATGTTTAACTTTTTCAATATCAACAGGTTTCCCAAGTTTCTTTCGCACAAGAATAAGGTCGTTAATATTAAACTCGTCGTTCAGCAGTGTGAGCATGTTCATTGGACCACGCTTTGTCGTGGCATTGTCTTCCTCGCCCATTGCCTCTTCCAGCATCTTGCCAATTACGTGCATCTTCACCCAAAGGTCGTACCTTAAAGACCACTCCATGTAGTCCTGAATCTCTTTTGTCCACTTCTCGCCGTTCATCACGTAAAGCATCATGCCCTTCAGCCATGCTATCACCGTGGCACGATAGCTCAACACGAGGTAAGGCTCTGAGCCGTAGAGCGAAGCCAACTTCTCGTTGTCGTCGCAGAGCTGCTCGGCAAACTTGTTGCACTTGGGGCAAGAGATTTCGCCCGACAGCAGCGACAGCTTCTGAGTCAGCTTCCGCACCTCCTC
Organism: Prevotellaceae bacterium; assembly: GCA_029218445.1. Classification (GTDB taxonomy): domain Bacteria; phylum Bacteroidota; class Bacteroidia; order Bacteroidales; family Bacteroidaceae; genus Prevotella. Next base: position 17,371 of record JAQXRI010000082.1, read on the forward strand.
CTTGTAGTTGGCATCATATTCCTTGAGAACAGGACGTTTTACTCCTTCCGGCTTAATGATTGTAGCCATCGAGAGTCTGGTGACCGTTCCAGTTGTCATCTCACGAGCGAAAAACTGCTGGAAGTTGCGGTTGGTGGTCGAGGCGTTGAAGTTAAACCTTAAAGGCGCAATACCAGTAACCGAGTCGGCTCCCACGCGCTCCTGGCCGTGCTTCGAGTTGTCGAATGCCTTGCGTATCAATACGCTCACCTCGCTTGCCGTTCCCCTGGAAGTTATCTTCTTCAATGTGTCAAGCTCGTCAACACTTGTATAAAGATAACGCTGTCCGTTCTTGTCGGCATCATACACTCGCTGGTTGAACACCGCATCGGTCAAGTTGTCTATCAACACTTGCACGCATATGTCCTGCGGACGAGGGTCACGCTTCTGCTTCGACGAAGGATTCTTCAATTTCCACTCAGCTTCCCTCGCTCTGTTCGACTCGTCGCTCTTTATCAATTCGTCGAGAATGATGCTTATCGGTTTCCTCACGCAGCCCTTGCCAATTGACATCGGTGCGCACAGCACCGACATGAACGTAGGCTCATGCTCCACACCGTCCCAATAGCGGAACTTTACGCCGTGAACGTAAGCTGACAAAGGAGCAAAAACAGCCTCGCACACAGCGGCTCGATACATCTCCGGCACTTTCGACGAAAGAAAGCCAAGCGGAAAGGGCAGACGTTGTGGCATAGCTGGCGGCAGCTCGTTATCCTCCTCGAAACTTGCAGTGGCGATGCTCTGGCTTTTCTTCTCCTTTGAATAAAGTGTTTCAAGCACCTTTGTCAGTTTGTAGCTCACTCCACGGCGAGGCTCTTCAAGAGCCGTTTGCAAGGCGTGGTTGTATTCCTCTTCAGGCAAGTTTGAATATCGAGGAATCACCTGCTTCATGAAGTCCAAGTTGTAGTCGCAAATTGAGCGCAAGGCCTTCGCAAGCTCGAATGTCATCACCTCACGGTTGCCCTCCACCGGCGTTAGTCCGTTGTTGAACTGACGTAGGAACTCGGTGACGATGGCGCTGTAGGCGATGCCGTTGTAGGTAAGAGAAGATTTCTCAGAGGTGAGAGGTGATGGGTTCTCAGAGGT
>JAQXRI010000083.1 GCA_029218445.1 Prevotellaceae bacterium
GGCAAGAGCCTGCTCATATCGACTCTCGAAAACTATTTCCTCGGACGCAAGGAGCTCTTCCAAGGGCTTGCCATCGACTCGCTTGAGAAGGAGTGGGCTGAATATCCCGTGTTTCATTTGGACTTTAATGGAAAGAACTTCACCTCACCGTTGGAACTAAAGGAAACCATCGAGACATTTATTTCAAAAACAGAGGAAAAATACGGCAAAGACCCACTCGCCACTACTTACGGCGACAGACTTTCATACGTTTTCGAGCAAGCCCATGAAAAGACCGGAAGGAGAGTGGTCGTATTGATTGACGAATACGACATGCCTCTGCTCGAAGTGATGAACACCGGCATACCATCGCCCGTGGTTGAGGGAGATGTAAAAACACTCGAAGACTACAACCGCAATATCCTGAAAGGCTTATACAGTGTTTTCAAACTCGCGGACAAGCACCTGAGGTTTGTCCTTCTGACTGGTGTGACGAAGTTCTCGCAAGTCAGCGTGTTCAGCGGATTCAACCAGCCTGACGACATTAGTTACGACGGCAGATACGATGCGCTCTGTGGCATAACCAAGGACGAACTGCTGACTGTATTTAAGGAGCAGATAAAAGAGTTAGGCAAGAAGAACGGCATGACTGAGGAGGGAACCATAGCTGAACTGAAGCGCAAGTATGACGGCTATCACTTTAGTGAAAACATGATTGACGTCTTCAATCCTTTCAGTCTGCTTAACTGTTTGCAAAAAGGCAGATTCAAGGATTACTGGTTCTCCACCGGCACTCCGACATATCTGATGCGCCTCCTGTCGGACAACCATGAGAACGTCAATGAATTGGTGGGCAAATATTACCCTGCCCCTGAATTTGTTGATTATAAGGCTACAAAGCAAAAGCCGTTGCCAATGCTCTATCAGAGCGGTTATCTGACCATCAAGGGCTACAATCAACGCAGAAATACTTATATGCTTGACTTCCCGAATGAGGAAGTAAGAAGCGGCATGACTTCGGCTCTTGCAGGTGAATATTTCGGAAATGAAAGTCGTCCTTCGACATGGCTTAATGACGTAAGTGACTCATTGGAAGCAGGCGACCTCGAGAAGTTCAAGCTCCAGCTCACAGCCTTCCTTGCCAACATCTCCTACCGTTTCCAGCGCAAGCAGGACGCCATGGAGTGCGAGCGTCATTTCCAATACACCTTCTATCTCATCATGTGCTTGCTCGGCCGATACAACACCTACATAGAAAAGGAGACAAGCCAAGGGCGCATCGACTGCATACTCGAATGTCCCGACTATGTCTATATCTTCGAGTTCAAGCTCAACTCCACAGCCGAGGTAGCCTTGAAGCAGATAGAGGAAAAGAACTACGCCCTGCCCTACGCCGCCGACGCGCGTAAGATATATAAGGTGGGCATCAGCTTCTCGTCGGAAACGGGCACGGTAAACGACTTCGACTATTCGCCACGTTTATAAACAACTGGATTGACAGTTAGTAGAGGGAACCAACAATCATGTTTTTGAATATTTTGCTTCACAATTACGTTAAATTATTCATAAAATCAGACGTTGAGTCTTTTTATTTGCAAAAAAGAATCATAGTGAGATAACCATGGAAGACTTGTTTCTTCCTTTATAATTAATTGAAGTTTTCCGTCCACCAGTTAATAAAAAAGTCAGCCAAATTGAGCGTTTTTTTACTCGATTTGGCAGACTTCTTTCGACTTGCATAGGTCGAAATGATTTCAGTTGTTGATGTATTTCCTGTTCTTGCTCACAACAATGCCATTGTTTGACGGTGAGGTGAGACGGCGGCCAGACAAATCGTAGATTCCATCGTCCTTGGCGGACGATGGAATTGTTATTGACTGTATGCCGGTGCCTATATTGGGCAGTTCGTCTTCTGTAAAGAAACCTATTTCGCTCACTGTGCTCACACCCGTGGTGCTGGTCATACCGAAGCAGATGAGGAACTGGTTGCCGAAGCAGAGGTGGACATTGTCGGTGTCGGGCATCCATGCCGATATGTCCCATGCCAAGATTGCATCACCGTCGGGAGCCATAAAGACCTTGGAGGGATTGACCGAACCGACATGCTGACCAAGCATAAACCATACCTGCGAGTCGGCTGCCTTGTCGCTGACGTTGGACACCTTGACGGCAAAGTATTTCTTGTCGCGAGGTATGACGTAGGTGTCGCTCTTGGATGCCGCCAACTGCAGGCAGGTGTTCTGTGCTCCAGTGGCATTTACGGTGATGGTGCGCGAGGCGTTGTCGTAGCTTATCTTGCTCTGGTTGACGCGTCCAGGGTCGCCAGTCTGCCAGTCTTCGGGATTGAAGGTGTAAGGCACTGCCGCATCCTTGCCCACGTCAGAGGGAAGCTCGTTGGTGAGCCACACACGGCGAGGCTTGATGTCGCGACGCTGGTCGCTCCACAGACCAATGCCATAGACATAGCTGCTGTTGCCCGTCTCCACGGCAAGCTTTGTTGCCGAAGCGGAGAACTTGGCCGACTGTGCGGGCAGGGCAATAGGCAGAATGCTTCCGCCGCGCACGTAGAGTGGAAGTGTCTGCAAGTCAACATTCTTGGTCACATCGCCGCCGCCGACGCTCTCGCCTGTCCAGAAGTCAATCCACTTGGCTGCATTGGGGAGATATACACTGCGGCTTGAAGCCTGATATTTCAATACGGGAGCCACAATGATTTACTGCCCGATCATAAACTGGTCCTTGAGCAGGTGTGTCTTGTCGTCCTGCGGGAACATCACCGCCATGGGGTTCATAAACGAATGACCATTTGCGTGAACGTCCCATGCAGTACTATATATATAAGGTAGGAGTGAATAGCGAAGATGGATGTACTTCTCCTCATTGTCGAAATACTTGTTGCCGCGCTTGCCCCATACGTAGATGGCCTTGTCGTTGCCCGGACCTTGCAGGTCGCCGTTGAAGAATGCACCGGTGTCGGAATTCCAGTTGGGATTGCCGCAGATGCTGTAGCTCAACGCTGCGGGAATCTCGTTGGCCAGTGTGGTCCACGATGCGGTGATGTCGCCGCTCCATGTGTTGGCTCCATATCGCTGCAATCCCGCATATCCGCTGCATGTGAGAATCAAGCAACGCTTCTCGGCCAATGACGGTTCGGCACGGTGATGGTCATACACGCCACCCACATGCACCAAGGGGAAGGCGTTGCGCACACTGCGCCATGTGCAGCCCATGCCGGTTACGAAGTCGAAGGTCTCCTCCATTGCTGCTCCGCCCTGATAGTGGTCAGGCTCCGACGAGTCCATCCAATAGGCGTCGGCACCCTTGGATGCTATTCCGTCGTAGAGGGAATCATCGTTGCCGTCCTTGCGTGCGGTGAGAACGGTTTGTCCGCTCTTCTCCGTCAGAAGTTGGTTGCCGCCAAGGTCGAAGAAAGCCACGCAACCCGTGCTCTTCTCATACCTCACGCTCATGGCACTGCTGGTGAGCACCACGGCATCGGCGCCTTCATCGCTTACGCTCACAGCCACATCCTGCTTGTCGAGCGTAACGACAAGGTTGCGCTTGGTGGCAGTGGCCTCGGTCTTGAAGTGCCTTACATTAACAATCTCGGGCGTGAAGAAGGCTATCTCCGTCACCACGCCGCCGTCGGTGGTAGCCGACAGTTCTGCCTTGCCGTAGCGTCCGTCAACAACGGCATGGCAGGCCAACGATGCCATCGTCATGATGGCAAACAACAGTTTTTTCTTTTTCATTGTAGCATTATATTTTTTTATTTGTCGCAAATGCAATTAGTATCGTTTGCAAAATTAGCCATTATCCGCCTACCTGCTTTGTCTGCACGTCGCATTGGTTGTAACAATTGTAGCCAAAAAGGACATAATAGTGGCCAAATGATACAAAAAGACTAAAGAAAGAAACAACACTGCTCCTTTAATTAAAAAACAAGTATTATCTTTGCAGACGATTAACAAACATACTCACTATGAAAAAAATGAAACTATTTTTCGTTGCAGCCATTGCACTATTGCCAACGGCTGCACGCGCCGACAACGACGGCGCCCCCAAGCCCCATGCAGAGGTGGAGGCAGCCGGCAAAATCTGCCGCATCACCTTTTATACTCCCGACATCGTGCGAGTGACCAAGCACCCCGCCGTCACCCCACTTAAAGAAACAAAGAGCGAGGTCATCACCATGTCGCCTCAATCCTCCCTCCCCATCACCGTCAGCCCCAGTGCTTCAACCGTCAGGTTGAAGTCACAATCCCTCGTCGTCACCATCGACCGCCGCACCGCCCTCCTCACCTTCACCTCCGCCAGCGGCAAGCCCCTGCTGAAGGAAAAGGCCACCACATTCGAGCCCCGCACCGAAGGAGCCGACAAGGGACGCTACATCGTAACCCAAACCTACCAACTCGACAAGGACGAGCCTATCTACGGCCTTGGCACCGTGCAGGACGGCCGTTTCAACCGCCGCAACCTGTGGAAGCACATCGAGCAGGCCAACCTTGAGGACTTCCAGAACGTAATCCAGTCGGTGAAGGGCTGGGGTATCTATTGGGACTCCTACAGCCGCGCCCTATTTGAGGACAACGCCAACGGCATGACCTTCAAGGCCGAAGTGGGCGACTACTCCGACTATTACTTCATGTACGGCAAGAACGCCGACGGCGTGAATGCGTGCATGCGCCAGCTCTCGGGCGACGTACCTATGTTCCCTCTGTGGACCTACGGCTACTGGCAGTGCCGCGAGCGTTACAAGTCGTCGAAGGAACTGATGGAGGTGGTGGATAACTATCGCCGCCTGCAGGTGCCACTCGATGGTATCATCCAGGACTGGCAGTACTGGGGCAACAACTACCTGTGGAACTCGATGGACTTCCTCTCCGACCAGTTCACCGACGGCAAGGAGATGGTTGACTATGTACACAAGAACAACGCCCACATCATGATTTCAATATGGGCAAGCTTCGGCCCGCAGACGCAACAGTATCGCAAGCTCGACGAGAAGGGACTCCTCTTCAACTTCCAGACATGGCCGCAGAGCGGACTCTCCCACCTCTGGCCTCCACGCATGGACTATCCTTCGGGCGTGAGGGTATATGACGCTTACAGCCCTGTGGCTCGTCAGATATATTGGGATCATCTGAAGACCCTCTTCGACTATGGCATCGACGCATGGTGGATGGACTCTACCGACCCCGACTTCTTCGATGCCAACGACACCCACTACGACCATCTCACCGCCATGGGTTCGTGGCGCAGTGTGCGCAACGCCTTCCCGCTCATGACCGTCAAGGGAGTGTATGAGAAGCAGCGCAAGACATCCGAGGACAAGCGCGTGTTCATCATGACCCGCTCGG
>JAQXRI010000084.1 GCA_029218445.1 Prevotellaceae bacterium
CGGCAAAGTCAGCAAATTCACTACTTTGGAGTGCCGTTATACCAGCAAAAAGCAATTAAAACTTGTCGCATGGAACATCAAGATACCAAGATGACCTCTATGCGTCCACGACTGAAAGAATTAAACGACAATCCCTATTTACCACTACCTTTGCAGTCGCAAAAAATAAATAAAGAGATTATAAATGGAAACAAAGAAAATACTGATTATCAATGCAAGCCCAAGGAAGAAGGGCAACATTGCACAGATGGTGGCCGAGATGACCGACGAAGCCAAGGCGCATGGAGCTGAGGTGGACGTGATAGAGGTGCAGAAGCTTGATGTACAGCCTTGTATAGCCTGCATGCAATGCAGGGCAAAAGGCTTTTGTGTCATGCCCGACGACGACTCCCAGCGTGTCCTGCAGTTGATTAAGGATTGCGATGCGATGGTGATTGCCGCACCCTGCTATTGGGGAAATATTCCCGGTACGCTGAAGCTGCTTTTCGACCGCATTGTCTATGGCATGATGGACGAGAGCCAACGCGGATTCCCCATACCATTGCACAAAGGCAAGCGTTGCGTGCTCGTGAGCACCTCAACAACGCCATGGCCTCTGAATATCCTTATGCACCAAAGCCATGGGGCAATAAGGGCTTTGAAAGAAATTTGCCGCTACAGTGGTTTTAAGACTGTGGCCACAATAGAAAAGGGCGGTACGCGACGACGTACCACACTGACGGAAAGGGAAGCAAAGAAGTGCCGCAAGGCAGTGAGAAAACTATTGTAATCTCCACCATTCCCGCTTCATAGGGTGCTATTGTACAAGACATCAAACAGGGAGGTCGAACCAGAAAGTCGAACCTTTGCCCAACTGACTGTCAATGCCAATGCGCCCACCAAGATGCCTTACAATCTCCTTGGATATCTTTAATCCGAGGCCAGTGCCCTTGGCTTCGTTGTTCAGCTTGACGAAACGGTCGAACACCTGCGGCAACTTGTCTTGTGCAATGCCTATGCCGGTGTCTTCGACAAAGAAATGCAGCAGGTGAGAGCCGCGTCGTTCCCAACCTATCTTGATGTGTCCCTCAGTTGTAAACTTCACGGCATTATTTGCAAAGTTGATGAGCACTTGAGACAAGCGGTTCTTGTCACTCTCAAATATGCAGTCGGGCTCAACGTCATCGCAAAGCATCATCACTCCCTCCTGAACCTTCATGCGCAGTCCTACGGCCACCTTTCGACACAGCTCGTTGGCTGAAATGCTTGTAAACTTGTAGTCCATTGTCCCTGCTTCTATCTTAGCCAGGTCGAGGATGTCGGCAAAAAGCTGCTGTAGGAGTTCGTTGTTGGCCTTAATTATTTCGGCACACTGCATTCGCATCTCAGGATTGGTGTCGCCAGTGGCAAGCACTTCTGAGAATCCTACTATCAGATTAAGCGGTGTACGTATCTCATGACTCATGTCCGACAGGAACACGCTCTTCAGCTTCTCTGAGTTTTCGGCCTTTTCCTTTGCTGCCTTCAGTTCAAGCTCCATGTTCTTCATCTCGGTGATGTCGTAGTTGATACTTATCAGCTCGACTATGTGTTTCTCGGGAGCAAACTGGCTGACTACAATGTTACACTGCAGATAGCGCCATCCACCCAGCACTTCCCTGTCTTTGATACGCAGCACCTTGCTGAACCGCTCAGCCTTGCCGTTGACGGCCTCCTCTATGAAGTCGAGTACATGTTCGCGGTCATCATGATTAACATTTACGTAGCTGTCCAGTATGTTGCGCGGCTGACTTTGTGGGTCGATGCCAAGATTGTTGTACCATTGGTCGATGGCGTAACAGTCGCCCGAAAGAATGTTTACCTTGGCATATCCCACCTTGGAATAGTCGGCAATGAGCGAGAATATGTTGCTGAACTCCTTCAGGCGCAACTGGTTGTTGATTTGGTCGGTTATGTCGTAGTATATTACCACATGACCAAAGAAGTCGCCATGGCGGTCGTATATGTGGCAATACTTCATCACAAGGTTTATCACGCCTTTCTTTTTGTGACCATAATAATCACTCGCCTTCTCAAGGTCGTAGTTGAGGTGTACATCCACGAGAGGCTCGGTCAGTATGCGTTGCTTTAGCTCTTGTGAAAGATTTGGCTCGTCCATGAGGTTAAGCCCTATGAATGCGTTTGGACTCTCGACATCAAACAGTTCGAGGCATCTTTTGTTCGACTCTATGCAGATGTGGTTCTTGTCGTATATCTCAAGTCCCACGGGCAGGTTGTTCAACAGATTGGCAAGCAACTTGCGTTCGTTGTCGGCTTCATCGCGCGAGTGGTCGAGTTCAATAAACAAGTGTATGATATTGCCAAGCGACATGAGCCACTGAATGTCTTCACCAGCCCAACAACGATGCGTCTCGCTCATGTCAACACCAATGAAGCCCTGTACGCTGGCATCGCCCGAAACGATTGGCACCGCAAGGTTTGACTTTACGCCAAACTTTGCAAAACGCTCTTTCAAGCCATCAGCCTCGGGAGGCAGATTGTCAAACGAGTCAATAACGACGTTGTTGCCGTTGATGATAGTGTCAAGCCACCATGGATGCAAATCGCCGTATATCATGGAGACACTGGAAAACGAAGTCTCACCATCAGACGTCTGCTCATATATGTCACGTATCGAACGTTTGTCGTCGTTCAGTCGTACTATATATACTCTGCAGGCCTTAAAATATACCATCACGTCTTTCAGCACCTCGTTGATGCTTTGCTCCATGTCGCCAGTCTTGACAAAGTGGGAAAGTGTGTCCGTCACCGATAGTTGATGATACAACAGCGAGTTAATCCTCGTCTGCGCCACCTTCATTTCCTCGCTTTTCGGAGCATCTATTTTTTGCCACGTGCCAAACACCACGATACGGCCGTCGGGATGCACTTCGCGCAGGGCACAGCGCGAATGACCCCATTCGTATTCTCCGCTTGGTGTAAGCAGCATGTATTCCACATCGTAAGAGTCGCGCTCTCGCAACACGTTAAACTCGCGCGCAACCCTTTCCCTATGGTCGGGATAGACGAGTTCCATCCAATCATCGAAAGACATCACGCATCCCTTGTCTAATATGCCCAACTTTTCGCTTAGGCTTTCCTAGCAGGTCAAGGTGCAGTCGGTGAAGTCGGCCTCCCACCACCCGATGCTTGCCCATCGGTTCATGCGTTTGTTCAGCTCGTTTTCTTTTTGCCTACGTTGTTCCTTCGTTTTTATGTTTGTTTCAGTATAGTCATTTATTTATTCCTCGTCGCCATCGTCGGCACTTGTGTCCAACTGAGTGTCGAGCTTCACCGACATGTTGGCAAAGCGGTCGATGACGAGGACAATGGGGATGTATTCGTCGGTACCTGGATGACTGACGCTGGCGGCAAAACGCAACGTCTGACCATCGACACGGTCAAACACAAGGCCTTCCAATATGCCTGTATGACGATAGTCGTCGTCAAGACAGGAGTCGAACGATGCCTTGGTAAAAGTATGCTTGAAGAAAGTGGAGCCGTCGGAGCGTGTGATTGCCAACGATATGCTGTTGTCAACAAACTTCTGTCCCGTTTCGTCCTTCACCATTGCAAGGCTGTCGTCGGGGACACGGTGTATTGTGCACGACAGCTTACTTGTGCCAAGAGCAGTCTCTGTGGTTTGGTTGTACTCCTGCATTCTTATTGGCGCAGCAGGTTCCTTCTTCACTTCTTTCTTAACAATGATGTCAGTACTCTTTTTTGTTTCCTTGCAGGCTACGAATGCAAATACAGCCGCCAATCCTGCCAAAATTATTATTTTTTTCATTACAATTCTGATTATTGGCTGCAAAGATAGTGCAAGTTGAGAGAAGAACAAAATAAAAAAAGAATTTTTTATATTTTTTCTTCCGAAACGCAGCCTATCTTATCAAAAGATAGTGCAAGTTGAGAGAAGAACAAAATAAAAAAAGATTTTTTTTTCTTCCGAAACGCAGCCTATCTTATATAAGTTTCAGTCCAAATATAAAAAAAGTATGGGCCAACCTTTGCGGTGTCCCATACTTTTTATTTCTAAGCAGAGTTACTTATATGCTTATTTCAACTCATAATCGACTACGCCGCGAATGTCGGCTGAACTTGCACCAATGTAGAGCTTAAACTTGCCAGGTTCGGACTTCCACTGGTGAGTGGCCTCGTCGAAGAACTGAAGGTCGCGTGGAGCTATGGTAAAGCTGACAGTCTTCGTTTCGCCGGGAGCAAGGCTTACCTTCTCGAAGCCCTTCAGCTCCTTGACAGGACGGTCAACACTGCACTTTACGTCGCCTACGTAGAGCTGTACTGTTTCCTTGCCTTCACGCGTGCCGGTGTTGGTCACTGATACCGAAACAGTATTGCCCGACAAGGTTGGCTTGCCATATTTGAACGTGGTGTAGCTCAAGCCAAAGCCAAACGGGAACTGCGGCTTAACCTTGCGTGTGTCGAAATGACGATAGCCCACATAAATGCCTTCTTTGTAGTAAACCTGGTCGTCAACGCCTGGATAGCCTTCCTCGCCGTATTGGAAACAAGGATAGTCCATCATGTTCTTGGCAAAGGTTATGGGCAACTTGCCGCTGGGATTTACCTTGCCTGAAAGGACATTGGCAAGCGAACGGCCGGACTCAGAGCCAAGATACCAACACTGTACGAGAGCCTTTACCTTGTCAATCCAAGGTGTGGCGTAAGGATTGCCGGCATACATCACACATACAATATTCGGCTGAACGGCGGCCAACTCGGCTATCAGTTCGTTTTGGCCGTAAGAGAGGTCGTAGGTCAGGCGGTCGCCGCCCTCACAGTCCTGCTGGTGGTTTTTGTTCATACCGCCTATGAAGATTATCAGGTCGGCCTGCTTAGCCTTTGCCAACGCCTCGGCCTTCAGCTCGGCCTGCTTCGCAGGGTCAAGTTCCTCAACATTGGCATACATTGGACGGCCTGCATAATAGCCCTGTGCAAAGTCTATCTTGTCGCCATAAACGGCTTTAAGTCCTTCAAGTGGCGAGATGTCGTACTTTGTCTTCAGTTCCGACGAGCCGCCACCCTGACTCATGTTGCGCGTGGCATTGTCGCCAACTACGAGGATGCGGTTGTAGCGTGAGGCATCGAGTGGCAACAGACTTTCATACTTTAATTCTTTGATTCTTTCATTCTTCAACAGTACTATGCCCTCCTCTCCTACTCGACGGCAAACGTCGTAGTGGTCGTCGGTGCATAGTTTTCCACGCACCTTATTGGGATTCATTGCAGTACGGAAGATGGTGCGCAGAACTCGGGCGGCCTTGTCGTTAAGTACTTCCTCTGAAATCTTGCCCTGCTTGACAAGACTCTCGAAGGGGTCGGCAAGGAAATAAGTATTGTAGCCAAGGCTGTTGTCGGCGGTCATTCCGTTGGTAAACGAGCCCATCTCGATGTCGAGACCGCCTGTGGCGGCTTCCCATGTGTCGTGGCATCCACCCCAGTCGCTTATTACGGCACCGTCAAATCCCCAACGCTTCTTCAATATGCCGTTGAGCAGCGAGTCGTTCTGACAGCAGTGAACATTGAGCCACTTGTTGTAAGAGCCCATCATGGTCCACAGTCCCGACTCCTTGACGCACTTCTCGAAGGCAGGCAGGTAGATTTCCTCAACGGCACGTTCCGACACGTTGACGTTCACCGTCATGCGGTTGACCTCGTGGTTGTTAAGGAAGAAGTGTTTCAAGCAGCAGGCCACACCATTTTTCTGTGCGCCCTGAATGTAAGGCACGGCCATCTCGCCGGCCAGAAAAGGGTCTTCGCCCATGTACTCAAAGCTGCGGCCGTTGAACGGACAGCGTGCAATGGTGGTGCCGGGACCAAGCATCACGTCCTTTTCACGATAGGCGAACTCTTCGCTCACCTTGTCGCCGTAAAGTCGTGACAGGTCGCGGTTCCATGTCGAGGCAAGACATGTGAGTGAGGGGAAAGCCACGATGGAGTCGTTGGTCCAGTTGGCATAGTTCCACGAGTTCCACTCAATCTCGGCGCGGCATCCATGCGGGCCGTCGCTCATTTTCAGTTCCGGAATACCCAGACGTGGCACGCCTGCCGATGTAAACTTGCTTTGTGCATGTAGCAGTTGCACTTTCTCGTGGACGGTCATGCGTGAGAGGGCATCCTGAACCCTTGCCTCAAGAGGGGCGTTGGGGTCGAGGTAAGTCTGCGCAGACGCTGCCGTAAATGCAACAGCAATTAGAGTTGTTGACAACAATTTTTTCATTGATTTTTTATAATTGGTTAATGTTTATTCTTTTTATTTCCGTATAACCACTTCGCTTCCGGCGAGCTGATAGCCTTTGGCCCTCAATGTCACGTCGCCGCCATCGGCAGCCACTACCACAAGGCAACGGCCGTTGAAGGCCTTTCGCTTGTTGTCCTTGAAACGTTCCATTGACACAGGATTGCCATTATCTACACCCACTATGCGGCCTCCCTCAACCTCGAAGAACACCTGATTGTCGGCATGAGGACACAGATTGCCGGCATTGTCAACGACCTCAACGGTAATGAAGGCCAAGTTGTCGCCATTGGCATTATGGCCAAACGAAGTACGGTCGGCGGTAAGCCTAAGGGCAGCAGGAGCAGATGCTGTGCGTATGGTCTTCTCGGCCACCACCTTACCGTCTTTTCTCGCCACTGCCTTCACCTCGCCCGGCTCAAACTTCAATCGCCACATAATGTGATATTGATGACTGTCGGCCTTCGCCTTTACACCCTGCGAACGTCCGTTGACAAATAGTTCCACCTCGTCGGCATTGTTGTAATAACACCACATGTCGATGTCTTGTCCGTCAAGCCAGTTCCAATGCGGGAACAAGTGGAGCACTTGCTTGTCGGTCCATTCGCTCTGATACATGTAGTAGCTGTCTTTGGGGAAGCCAGCCAAATCGACTATGCCGAAATAGCTGCTTCGGGCTGGAAAACCGTATGGCGTAGGCTCGCCTATGTAGTCGAATCCGGTCCAGATAAACTGTCCCCCCACAAAGTCGTTGTGCTTCACCACGTCCCACGTCTCTTCGTGTGTAGAACTCCACGAGGCATGCATGTTGTCGTAGGCCGAGCATTGGAACGAAGGGTCAGTGTAGGGCAGCCACCACTCTTTAGGAGCCTTATAGACGGTGTCGCTGGGCATCATGTAGAAACCGCGCGACTGGAGTGCCGAAACACTCTCGGAGAATATAAAAGGCTTGCCGGGGAAATTCTGCGGCACGTCCTTCACCCACTCATGGTGATAGTTGAAGCCGATGATGTCCAATGCACCACTCTTGAAGAGGTGGTTGTTAGGGTCGGGCTCGTTGCAGCCGGCCGTTATGGGACGAGTGGTGTCGAGGCGGCGCACAAGGTCGCAAAGGTTACGTGTCAACAGCGAGTTGACGCTGAGTTCCTCGCCGTGTGCCAATGTCGAGGCGTCATGTCCGGCATTGAGTATAAGGTTGGCCTGCTCGGCAGTGAGAGTGTCGGCATCGGCCGACGACCACTGTTCGAGCACTTCGTTACCGATGCTCCACATTAGTATTGACGGATGGTTGCGGTCGCGGAGCACGAGGTCGGTGAGGTCGCGTTCAGCCCATTCGTCGAAGAAGCGGGCGTAGTCGTTCTGAGTCTTGCGCCGACGCCACATGTCAAACGACTCGTCCATGACTATCAGCCCCATGGTGTCGCACATGGCAAGCAGTTCGGGTGCCGGCGGATTGTGGGAACAGCGCACGGCATTGGCTCCCATTTCCTTCAATATGTGCAACTGACGGTGCAGGGCATCTTCATTTATCGCAGCTCCAAGACAGCCGAGGTCGTGATGCTGGCATACGCCGTTTATCTTCATCTGCCTGCCGTTGAGCGAGAAGCCCTTTTCGGCATCAAATTTGAACGAGCGGAAGCCTGTAGTGGTCTCGTAGGAGTCTATAACTTTGCCGTTATGCTCGATTGTAGTAACCACCTTATATATATAAGGGTTGTCGCACGACCAGAGCAGGGGGCGGGAAACTTTCATCTGCGACGAAGAACTGACGCTCTTGGCAGCGGGACTGAGCGACACTTTCTTGGATGACGAGGCGACCTGTACGCCTGCTTGGGATAAGATTCTGTTTTTGACAACAATTGACTGCGAAGAGGCTGTATTGTTGTCGATTTCCACGGCGACATTCACTTTGTTGCCTTCAGCCACCACGTGAGTGCCCCAATGGGCAATGTGTATTTTGTCGGTCTTGTTTAGCCAAACATGGCGATAGATGCCGCAACCACTGTACCAGCGGCTGTTGGGCTGGTCGCTGTTGTCAACGCGCACGGCAACCACATTCTTCCCGCCAAACTTCAGATACGGAGTGAGGTCGTAGCGAAACGAGCTGTAGCCATAAGGACGTACACCGAGCTTATGGCCATTAATCCACACCGTGGAGTTCATATAGACGCCGTCGAAGTCGATGTAGAACTGCAAGTCCTTGTCGGCGGCATCGACAGTGAACGTTTTTCTATACCATCCAGTACCGCCAGGCAGCGCGCCACCACTATTGCCCGACGGAGCCGAAGCCTAGAAGTCGCCTTCGATGGCCCAGTCGTGGGGCAAGTTGAGCAAGCGCCATGCACCATCGTTGTAACTTGGCGACGACATCTGCGCCGAATCGGCCAAACAAAAACGCCACCCTCTGTCAAAGTTCAGCCTCTCGCGGGCGTTGCTTTCAACAACGCCCAGCAAGAGACATATTGCTGCTATAATAGTTTTCTTCATAATGCCTAACCACTACATCTTCACACTTACAGCCTTTCCATTATACTGCACCTCCTTGCCTTGAGGATTGTAGAGATTGAGCGGAGTGCCGTCGTTGACCAGTACGACATTGAATCGGCGGGTCTTGAGCATTCCGTCAAACGAACCCCGACGGGCACCAATGGTGAGGGTCTTTGAGGCATCGTCCCACTGGAAGAGAATCTTCGACGACTTGCCCTTCTCGTAGTTGTAGTTGGTGCCTTCGTCTTCGTAGAGTTCAAACTCGCCGTCGGCTCCTGCATATACATAGAGGTTTATCAGCTCAGGCTTCTTCTCGTCGGTCCACTGCAACTCAGGGCCAAATGGAACAATTGCTCCCTCGCGTACAAACACGGGCATCTTCTCGTAAGGAGCCGACACGCACACGGTCTGACCGCCCTCATATTTCTTACCTGTATAGAGGTCGTACCATGCACACTGTTTGGGGAAATAGACATCGCGCGAGCGAGCCTTGTAGGTGCCTACAGGACAAGCCATGAAGGCAGGACCAAACATCCACTGGTCGCCAATGTTAAGAACCTTCTCGTCCTGACCGAAGTCCATTACCAGTCCGCGCAGCATTGTGTAGTCCTTATAGTTCACCCATCCGGCCATCGAGTAGATGTAAGGCATCATGCGATAACGCAGCTTGTCGTAATAAACGATGGCGTTGTAGCATGGATGGCCTTCGGGAGCCAGATTCCACACCTCACGATAAGGCCACTGGCCATGGGCGCGGTAGAGAGGAATGAAGCAGCCAAACTGGTTCCAGCGTGCGTTGAGTTCGCGCCACTCTTTCAGGTCTTCGTTCTCGTAGCCACTCTTTTCATACAGCTGTTGCGCTGCGACATAACGGTTTTCAACACAGAATCCGCCTTGGTCCATGCCCCAGAATGGCACTCCTGCCATTGAGAAGTTGAGTCCTGCCGTCATCTGCGCACGCATGTCTTCCCATCGTGTTCCTATGTCGCCGCTCCAAGTGGCCGTGCTGAAACGCTGTTCGCCGGCAAATCCGCTTCGTGTGAGCAGGAATACTCGCTTGTTGTTGTCAACCGAGCGCTGACCGTTGTAAATAGCGTCGGCGTTGACCACCGAGTAGGCATTGAAATACTCCTCGCTGGTGCCCATTGCAGTTGGTCCGCACAACAGCTTGCGGTATTCTATAGGGGTACAGTCGCGCACGTTTGGCTCAGAGGCGTCCATCCACCAACAGTCGATGCCGAGCGTGTAGAGATTGTCGTGCATCTGCTGCCAAAACAGTTTTCTTGCGCCGGCCGAATAGGCATCGTAGAAAGAGCCGAGGTAACCAGGGCCAACCCAGTCGAGAATGTTGTCCTTTATTGCCTGCTGATACATCCATCCGTTTTGGTCGAAGGCCTTGTAGTTGTCGGTTGAAGCATAGTACTTTGGCCAGTGTGAGATGAGAATGCGGGCGTTGTTGTCGTGGATGTAGTCAACCATTCCCTTAGGATTTGGGAATCGCTTAGGGTCAAACTTGAAGCTGCCCCACTTGTCCTCTTCCCAGTAGAGCCAGTCCTGAACCATCACGTCCACCGGTATCTGACGCTTGCGGAACTCGCCGAGCACACCCTCTATCTCTGCCTGAGAATTATATTTTTCGCGGCTCTGCCAGAATCCGAGCGACCACTTCGGCATTACCTGTGCACGACCTGTGAGGAAGCGATAGCCCTTGATTACATCGTCCAACGACTGTCCGGCAATGAAGTAATAGTCCATTTCCTTGTCCATTTCGGCCCATATCGACACGCGGCCCTGCTCTTCTTCGGTTTGTGGCGTTGCGGCGCGCAGTCCGCAGTAGGCCACGCCTCCGTCGGGCTGCCATTCGATGCGCAGCGGCGTTCGCTCGCCCTTCTTCAAGTCCACTTCAAACTTGTATGCGTTGGGGTTCCATGCCGTGCGCCAACGCTCAGGCACAACAAGACGGCCACCCATATACACCTTTACATAGCCCGAATAGTAGAGGATGAAGCGGTATTTAGCCGTCACGGGAGCCTCAATGGCACCTTGATACACCACATTGGAATTGCCAAGGTTGGTGTCCTGCGGCAGCAGTCCCACTACTCCCGAATGCTCATAGTAAAGAGAGTCTTCGGCGCGTTCTATCACCTTGCCATTGTTGTCGGTATATGTACCCGAAAGTGAGCCTGGCTTGCCGTTTTTGTCAAATATCCTAAATGCTCTGTGAAGCTGCTGATAGTTGTTTGGGTTGCCCCATCGGCCATAGGAATAGGAGTCCCAAAGTATGCCGTAGTTCTTGCTGCTCACCACGAATGGTATTGACACCTTGGTATTATATTGGAAAAGCTCCTCATTGCGTCCCTTATAGTTCATCTCCTCCGACTGGTGCTGGCCAAGTCCATAGAAGGCCTCGTCGGGCGTGCTCTCGAAGAGTGCATGCCAGGAATATCCCGAGCGGTCGTCGAGCGACAGCTTGTTGAGGTCGGTTGTCTTGCCCCAGTTTACCTCGTCGGGCGATGTCGGGCGGTAATTCTTCGGCAGTTCCGTCTGGCACGACACGTATTTTGTGAATGTCTTGCTGCCATCGGCTTCCTGCAGCAGCGTCTTGCCCGTTGTCTTGTCAACAAAAGCGAGCTTTCCCGTTTTCTTGTCAACGGTGACTCTAAGCTTTGCGGTTTCAATGGTCACGCGGCTGTCGTCCTCGCTCACGTTGGCGTTGTATTTTCCCTCACGGTTGACCACTATCAGGCTCTTGCGCTTAGTAGGTATCGCATCGTCAGGTGTGGCTTCAACGCGTATTATGTCGTCGCTCACCACTGTCAGTCGCATGGCCTTGACTCCACGGTCACTTGTCTGCGGAATTTGCAGACTTATTTGTCGCCCGTTGCGCTGGTAACCTGCGGCATGGGCATTAACGGTGTAGGCCATTGATGCAGCCAAGACAACCGTTGAAAACAATGTTTTGAATATCATACTGTTGTTTATTAGTTATTGTCAGGATTGTCGGCTGCAAAGTTAGCCATAAATCGCGAAAACGCTATGCAAAAATGTTATACGTTCATGTCTTTTTCGTTAATTTCGGGTTTCTATTCTGTTTTTTTCGCGGCAAAGGTATCAATCCGTACATTTACGAGAAGCATTACATTACCTTCGGCAACAACAAGCCTCCCTATTCCGTCTTCTTATACTGCGACGGTATCACTCCATACTTGTCCTTAAAGTATTTTGAGAAATAGCGCGGATTGTTGAAGCCCACCTTGTAGCTTATCTCGCTCACTGAAAGCTGGCTCTTTAGCAAGAGTTGCTCGGCATGACGCAGGCGAAGGTCGCGGATGAACTCTGATGGCGACATTCCGGTGATGGCCGTCAGACGTTTATATAAATGTACGCGCGACATGTTGAGCGCCTCGCTCATTGTCTCTACGGTGATGTCGCCGTTTGAAAGGTTTTTCTCCACATATTGCGTAGCGGCGTCAACAAGGCGCTGGTCGAGGCTCACTATCTGCATCTCGGCTATCTTTGGCTCGATGAACTCTCGCTTGCCTTCGGTTTTGGCCGACAGTGCATCGTTGATTTGCGCCATTAATTCTTCAACGCTGTTGAACAGCTTTTCCTGCTGTTCATAACGGTGCTCGTTGGTTTCGACGCTCATCATCGAGTCGAACTGCGACGATATTTTGTCAAACGAGCTACGCATTTCGTCGGTCATGTTCTTGTATGCATCCACCACTTCACGCCTTTTGCGCTTCTCGGCCTCCTTTTCCATTTTTATTTTCTCGAGGCGCAGCTTCCTTATCGAGCGCAGATGCCAATAGCGTATGGCGGCTGAGGCAATGGCCAGATATATGACATAAGCCCACCACGTGCTCCAGAATGGCGGATGTATGACTATTTCGAGCCGGCTCTCATGACTGCCCATTTGGTTGCGGTCGTCGAGCAGTTTCACCACAAGCGTGTATTTGCCTGGAGCAAGACCCGTGAAGGCGATGTTGGGATTGCCGGCCTCTGTCTTCATCCAAATGTCGCTGAAGCCCTCAAGGCAATAAACATAGCGCGAGCTGTTGTTGATGAGTCCCTGGTCGGAAGCCATCTGTATGGAAAACTGGTTTTCGTTGTGGTTCAGGCATATCTTGCGGCTCTCGTTGATGGCCTCGGGCAGTATCACGTGGCCGTCGTACTCCTTGCCCACCTCTATCTGCCGGCCAAACAGCACAAGTCCACTGAACATCGGGCGTCCGTTGAGCGTAAGACGGCTCATGTGGTCGGGGTTGATTATGTCGAGTCCGTTGCTTCCACCCACAAGCACCATGCCGTCGTGGGTAAGGCGCATTGAACGTTGGTTGTAAGGACCGGGCAGAAGGCCGTCGCGGTTGTTGAAGTTGCGTATGTCGTACTTCCACTGTCCCTTTTCGTTTCTCAGCACGACGTACGAAATGCCATATTCGGTGGCGAGCCAGATGTTGTGTTTGGCATCTTCCACAACAGAGCATACGGCATTGCCGTAAAGTCCCACCTCCTGGTCGAGCAGGGTAACGCGGCCTGTGGAGTTGTCAAACACGTGTACTCCGGCAGGCGAGCAATACCACACCAGTCCACGCGAGTCCATCATCACCTGAGTGGCCGAAGCCGTGACGGCTGTCATGCGCGACGAGTCCTGGTCGATTTTCATGTTCACCACCTTGCGTGTCTTTGGGTCGATGAGCGAGTAGTTGTTTGACGTGCCTACGACAATCCAGCCCTCGTCGGTCATCTGCATCGACGACACATAGTTGCTCGACAGGTGGGAGTTGTCCTGGTTGTAGGTGGTCACCTCGCCGGTTGCCCTGTCGATGCACTGCACTCCGGCTCCAAGCGTTCCTATCCAGATGTTCTTGTCGGGCGACTCGACAACGGCCCAAACGTTGTCGTCGGCAATGCCGCCCTCGCGTCCCGTCTTGCGCATGCACGTGAAGCGTCCGTCGGCATAGCGCATCAGTCCGCCGCCGTAGGTGCCGAACCACAGCGAGCCGTCGCTTGCGCAAAGGCTCGACACGATGACGTTCGACGACAGTCCGTGGCTTGCGGCCGTGAAGGTTTGGGTCTTGCCCGTGGCGGCCTCGTAGCGTATGATGCCGTTCTCGTTGGTGCCAAGCCAATAGTTGCCGTTATGGTCTTCCATTGTAGTGTTGACGCTGCCAAGCATGGCATTGCGCACATTCTGCGAGTTGACCACCATCTGGTTCACTCCGCCCGTGTAGGTGCCTATCCATATCTGTCCGTCGTCGGTGCGGTAGAGTCTCACGAGCGTAAAGTCCGAGAGGCTCGACTCGTTGCTCTTGTCGTGGCTGTAGTTGTATATCTCGCGCTTCTCGTTGTCCATCACATACAGGCCGTTGTGGTCGGTGGCCACCATCATGTTTCCGTCGGCATCCTCCAGCACGTCCCACACTATCACATTGTCGTCAATCCCTGAAAAGCCGAGGCTGCGGAGCATCGATGGCAACGAGTCAAACCATCGCCTCAGTTTCTGTACGTATATGAAGCACCGGCCTGCACCGAAGGTCCAGTAGTTGCCCTTCGAGTCGATGTAGATGCGGTAGTCCTTGTTGGCGGCCTTAGTGGCCTTTGCAACGTGGTCAGACACCCACGACACGCGCTTTTTCTCGGCATCGAAACAGATGAGGTGGCCGCGGTTGGTAACGGCCACGGTACTCTTGCCATAGGTGGCAAACGACTGCACTCCCACGTCGCCCTCCATGCCGTAGTGGCCTTTGCCTATGGGGAAATTGGCTTTCGAGCCACTGCGCGGATTATAGTAATAGAGGCCGCCTCCCCACACTTTCACCCAAAGGTTTTTGTTGCGGTCGATAAACACCTTTTCGGGATTGCCATTCACCCCCGCCTTTTTCAGCCAAGGCGAAAGGTCGTGGCTGAAGCATTCGGTGCTTGGATTGTAAATGCAGTACTGTGTCTCCTGCTGCACCCAAATGTTGCCGTCGATGTCTTCATACAGGTTGTCAACATAGTCGTAGATCAGGGCGGTGGTGTCCTTAATGTTTGAATGGAACACTCTGAACCGATAGCCGTCGTATCGGTTCAAGCCATACTTTGTGCCTATCCAAACAAAGCCCTTCGAATCCTTCAGTATGCAGTTGACCTGCGAATTTGACAGTCCGTTGCGCGTGTCAAGCCTTCTGAACTTCATGTCGGGCTTGGCATGTCCTGACAGCGTCATGGCCACCATCATGGCCAATAATAATATTGTTTTGTAGATTTTCATATAGTTTATGATTCAATGTTCTTACCCGATGTCTCCCTTATCACAAGTTTTTGTGGCACTATCACTTTTCTCACCGTAGTATCGCCACCAATAGCCTTCAGCAGCAGTCGGCACGACTCCACCCCCATCTGATGCGAACGGTCGGCAATGACCGACATTCTTGGCGTTACATATTCTGTGTGTACATCGTCGGAAAAGCCTATCAGGGCCACATCGCCGGGAATATTCAGCTTCAACTGCCTGATGGCGGCAAAGGCGGCAAAGGTGATGATGTCGTTGAAGGCCAGGATGGCATCGGGACGATTGGGGCGGCTCAGCAGCTCAAGCGTATTGTTAAGAGCGGTGTCGTAGTCAATTTTGTCGCATATCACCACTTCCCTGTCTATCGGTATGCGGTGCTCCCTCAGGGCTTCCAGGTAGCCGTGCTTCCTGCGCTTCACCATGTCAAGATGGTTGGGGCCGCCAATGAATGCTATCCTGCGGCTGCCGGTTTTTATCAGGTGTTCGGTGGCCATCTGAGCAGCCTCGTCGCCATTGGCCGTCACGGTAGAGAATTTGTCGCTCATGCATGTGCGCCCGAAAAACACGAGCGGAATGCCCATGTCGGCTATTTCCTCAAAGTGCGAATAGTCGGTGGTGTTCTGTGCAAGACAGGCGATGATGCCTTCGACGTGCATGTCTATAAAGTTGTCAACGGCCTTCGCCTCGGCCACGCAGTCTTCGTGGCTGTTGGCGCTTATTATCGAGTAGCCCTGCTTTGTGGCCTCCTCTTCTATTCCGTCGAGCACGGCCGAATAGAAATGGGTGACAAGATTAGGCACTACCACTCCTATTATCTTGGGAGCTTCACGGCGCAAACTGCGGGCAAAGGGGTTTGGCCTATAATTAAGTTGCTTGGCCAAATCCTTCACGCGTTGCTGCATCTCCAGCCCTATTTCAGGACTGTTGCGCAACGCACGACTCACGGTGGCAATACTCACCCCCAGCCGTGCCGCAATGTCTTTCAGCGACGTTCGGTGTTTCATATTATTATTCATACGCAATAGGTCCTTTCTATGGATTGTTAGCTATTTGACTGCAAAAATACACTTTATTTTTCAAATTCGCAAACGTTTACGTTATTTTTTTTTGAAGAAATGATTGTTTATTATTAAAAAAGGTGTATCTTTGCAGCAGATTTTGTAATGAGTAATGAATAGTTGATAATAAGTTAGTTAGAAAACGTAATGAGAAAGGGCTGTCGTGAGACAGCCTTTTTTGTTTTTTCTTGCATAACCAACCAACTGGCAAAAGACAGGCAGCGATTCGAAAATAAAAATAAAAGTTAATTATGGTTGCAATTTGCAATTCTTATCTTTGCAAATGGTGTATTTCGCTCAACTTGCATTATCTTTGCAGACGTTAAAGAAGATTAAACATCAAAAGAACAAATAATTGACGCAATATGAAATATGCAATAATAGGAACAGGTGCCATCGGAGGCTATTACGGTGCCCGACTTGCAAGGGCGGGATTCGACGTCAGTTTCCTGCTTCATTCCGACTATCAGTTTGTAAAGGAAAACGGATTGACAATCGACTCGTGCGACGGCTCGTTTACACTGCCGTCGCCAAAAATCTACGACAACACTGCCAACATGCCGAAATGTGACGTAGTGATAGTGGCGCTCAAAACCACCAACAACCACCTGCTGTCTTCACTGCTTCCACCACTGCTGACACCCGACACCATCATACTGCTCATACAGAACGGCATTGGCGTAGAACCCGATGTTGAGAAGATGTTTCCGGGTCAGCCGCTGGCGGCAGGACTGGCATTCATCTGTTCGGCCAAGGCCGGACCGGGACACATCAACCACCAGTTTTACGGCAACATCAACATAGGCAACTACAGCTGCCTTGACACTGAACGCTTCCGGCAGCTCATCAGCGACCTGCATGAAGCCGGAATAGGTGCCGCTACAGTAGATTATCTTGAGGCGCGATGGAAAAAGGCAGTATGGAACATGCCATTCAACGGGATGACCGTGGCCCTCAACACCACCACCAACCACTTGCTCTCGTGCCAAGCCACCCACCAGCTCATCTACGACCAGATGCTGGAAGTGATAGGTGCAGCCAATGCGCTCGGCATACACAACATCGACAGGTCGTTTGCCGACAAGATGATAGCCAACACCATAAAAATGCCTCCCTACTCGCCCAGCATGAAGCTCGACTACGACTTCCATAGGCCAATGGAAATCAACTATCTCTACAGTCGCCCCATAGCCGACGCCAAAGCCGTAGGCTTCAAAATGCCCAAACTTGAAATGCTTGAGGCAGAGTTGAGGTTTATAGGAAATCGGGAGTTGTGAGATTAGAGTGAAGAGTTATGATTACCGACAAGCCATACATTCTGCGCAGTTCAGTAATCATAACTCTTCACTCTAAACTCCAAGCTCTAAACTCTAAACTCCAAAAAATTAACTATGATAGAATATATAAAAGGTGAACTTACAGAACTTGCCCCTGCCATGGCTGTGATAGAAGCGGCGGGAGTGGGCTACGCATTGAGCATCTCGCTCAACACCTTCTCGGCCATACAAGGCAAAAAGGAGGTAAAGCTCTATGTACATGAAGCCATACGAGAAGATGCACACATGCTCTTTGGCTTCGCTTCGAAAAAAGAACGTGAAATGTTTCTGCTGCTCATAACAGTATCGGGCGTAGGACCCAACACGGCACGAATGGTGCTGTCGTCGATGAGTCCAAACGAACTCTGCAACTGCATCTCAACAGGCAACGAACGAATGATAAAGACCATAAAAGGCATCGGGCTGAAAACGGCACAACGCATCATCGTCGATCTGCGCGACAAAATAGTGTCGCTCGGCATCACTTCGGAAATACCTGCCGGCGGAACCATACAGCAACCTGTCAACTCGGCCGTGAAGGACGAGGCTGTGAGCGCCCTTACCATGCTCGGCTTCTCGCCTGCTCCATCCCACAAGGTTGTAGTGCAGATACTGAAGGACAACCCCACCCTGCCCGTTGAACAAGTGGTGAAAATGGCACTGAAACTCATAAAATAGCAAAAGCCATCAAGAGCAACCGCATAGGTTTTGCCTATTTTTGCTTACGATTTATTGCAAACAGGCACTAAAACAGTAACAATTCGACAAAATCTGCTGCCGTTTTACATTTTTTTCTTCCATTAAGATACATATTTCGCAGAAAAAGAGTAATTTTGCAGGCGAAAACAAAAAAGGCAAAAATCAAACAACAATAAAGAAATGAAAAAGATTAGAGCAGCCGTAGTGGGTTACGGCAACATCGGACGCTACACCGTACAGGCTCTCGAAGCGGCCAACGACTTCGAAATTGCAGGTATAGTAAGACGCAATGGAGCCGAAAACAAACCTGCAGAACTTGCACAGTATGAAGTAGTAAAAAACATTCGCGAACTGAAAGACGTTGACGTGGCCATACTCGCAGCACCTACACGTTCATGCCCCGACTTCGCAAAAGACATCCTGCCATTGGGCATCAACACCGTTGACAGCTTTGACATCCATACAAGCATACTCGACTATCGTCGCCAACTGATGCCAATAAACAAGGAAACAGGTACAGTGTCGGTAATTGCAGCCGGTTGGGATCCAGGTTCGGACTCTATCGTACGCACACTCATGCAGAGCCTTGCTCCCAAGGGACTCAGCTACACCAACTTCGGTCCTGGCATGTCGATGGGCCACTCAGTATGTGTACGCTCAAAGGAAGGTGTAAAGAACGCCCTCTCCATGACCATTCCATTGGGTGAAGGCATCCACCGCCGCATGGTGTATGTAGAGCTTGAGGAAGGCTACAAGCTGGAGGATGTGACTAAGGCCATCAAGGCCGACCCTTACTTCGCCAACGACGAGACCCACGTGTTCCAAGTGGCTTCGGTGGACGACGTCCGCGACATGGGCCATGGTGTAAACCTCGTGCGTAAAGGCGTGAGCGGACAGACACAGAACCAGCGTCTGGAATTCAACATGAGCATCAACAACCCTGCCCTCACCGGCCAAGTACTCGTAAACGTCGCACGCGCTTCAATGCGTCAGCAGCCAGGCTGCTACACCATGATAGAGCTGCCTGTGGTTGACATGCTCGAAGGCGACCGCGAAGACCTTATAGCACACCTCGTATAAAAAAAAGAAACACCAACTAAACACAAAAACAATACCATAACACCACGTAGGGGATTCAATCGGCAAAAGCCAATTGAATCCCCTTATTTTCTATAAGAATTATCTTCAATCTCCCACGCGCAGCAATTCAATTTTCAATCGTTAAACCCGCCACGAGTAGGGGCGGGTAATTCGACGAACTCGCGTTAAGATTAAATATAGTATTCGGCCGAATCGACGAGTCCCGCCCTCAAGGCATACTTCGTTGCCTCGTGTACATTGTTCACGCCGAGCTTTCGGAAGATGTTTTTTCTGTGGGTGTTGACGGTATGGAAACTGGAGAAACGCTTGTCGGCAATTTCCTTTGTGGTCCTGCCAAGTGCAATGTCCTTGAGAATTTCAGTTTCCGTGCGGGTGAGCTTCACGTCGTCTTCATCAGCACCATGTTGCTGGTCTGGCGACAGCAGCATTTCGGCCATACGCTGGCATATATACCTCTGCCTGCGCAGGGCGTAGTCGATGCATTCACGTATCTCGTGCATCGGCGACTCCTTTAGCAGGATGCTGCAGTTCTGCCCCATGGCAATGACGCGGCGTACAAAGTCAATGGACAAATCCACACTGAACAGAATCCACCGGGCTTCGGGAAACCTGTCGTGCACAATCTGCAATTCCTCCACATCATTGATGTCGAAAAGAGTATAGTCGAGAATCACGAGGGCGTCATTGTGCACCCGCAATTGCTCCATCAGTTCATACTTGTCGTCGGCCTGATGGCATTCGCCATCGCCAAACGAGCCGAGAACATACATCATTCCAGCCTGTGTAATGTCTTGTCTGTCAGATAGTATAATTTGCATTGATTTCGCTGTTCAACTTCTTACAAAATTTCTCGTGTGAGAAATGCATGTGAACATACATTACCATGAACACGGTAATCTCCAAGAGAGGATATACGTATGGAACGTTGGCAAGACATGTCACATATATTATTATGGCACGGGAGTTGAATGTCAGCAAGTTCGTATATTTCATCAGTGGCAGCGACAGGCGGCGGAACTCGTCGCGCAGCTGCTGAGGCATGTCGTCGGCATTGGGCCAACGCCGGCGCACCATCTTGTACAAGGCCTGAAACTCCGGCGTGCGCTTTTCCTGACTGCGGCAGTAGTTGGCATAGTTAAAGAAGAATATCTTTGCCCAGAAGTGACCCCTCCATGGCATGTTGTCGTATATGGCACGCTGGCTCTTGTAGTCGTCAAGCTCACTGCCATTGCGGCCAAGCAGGAAATACAGGTGAATCTGCCGATAGTAGTCGGCAAGCGACGACTGAGGCGAATGACACATGAAGCCGGCAAGGCAGCACAGCAGAAGGATGCCCAATCCCCACGTCGCTCCATGGAAGAAAGGCAGCGGCTGGCTGTACAAACGGCATACTATGGCCACATAGATGGAAAAGAACCACAGGTCGCCCGAAAAGCCGTCGAGCATTCGCCCAATAAGGGTCTTCTTGCCCGTCAGTCGAGCCAGTTGTCCGTCGGTGGAGTCGCAGAAGTTGGCAAACATCAGCAGCACTACGCCCCAGATGTTGTGCTCAAGGTCGGGATAGTAGAACATGAATCCCGCCCCCACTCCAAGGAATATGGAGATAATGGTGATGACATTGGGATGCACGCCCAGCTTCTCCCACACGAGGGCGAAGGCAAGACCTATGGGTCGTGTGAAATGTACGTCAAGCCATTCTTCAGTGTCCTCCGACTTGAACGACGCCTTCAAAAGTTCATTGAAACTTCTCTTCATTATTTACTTTATATTTAAAAACTCCTCTGCCTTCTCGATGTCGCTGGCATGGTCGATGTCAAGTACCTTTGTAAAGGGATAGGCTTTCAGCTTCAGTCCGTCGGCTATGAGTGCCCTTTGGAAGTTGCGCATGCGGCTCTCACCACGGTCGATGCAAGCCTGAAGGGTGGTTATGGCACGCTGGGTAAGCCCATAGATGCCGCCGGAGATGTACTTGCACTCGTCGCTCTTGTCGAGGAAGGACGTTATGCGGCGGTGGTCGTCAACCTCAACATACAGGGGCTTCTCGTCGTCGATATAGTCGGTCACTCCCATCAGTCCTTCAACGCCATAGTCTGCCTGTTGCCTGAAAGCGTCGATGTAGGCCTTGAATTCCTCGGGACGGAATATGGTGTCAACCGTAGTAAGGCAGAAAGGCCCATCGTTGAGGTACCTGCTAATCTCAAAAAAGCTGTGCATGGACGAGGGCGTGCTCTTGACCACAAATCGCAGAGGAATGGGGCGTCCCTTCAAGCCGTTCTGTTGCAGGTCGAGCAAGTGGCGGCTGACAAGAGTGGTCAGGTCGTTGCATATTACAACTATCTCTTCTGCGTCGTTATCCATAAATATTCTTATGAGTCGGTCGATGAGCATTTCCCCATCCACTTTAACCAACGGTTTTGGCGATTCGATACCTTCGGCAGCCAAACGACTGCCCTCGCCAGCGGCAATTACAGCATACTTCATTACTTGTTCTTTTTGTTATCGGCTGCAAAATTACAAAAAAGAATGTAATTAGAGAAATAAAAACAAAAAAAAGTGAAGAAATCATTTCTCCACTTTATATTCGCCACTACCGGCCTTCGTCTTGTTGATCTTCTTGACCGACCCGCGTATGGTAATGTCGCCACTGCCCGTAAGCTGCGAGTTGACATTGTCGCACGCCTCGCATTCGAGCGTTATATCGCCGCTGCCCGTGAGTTGCATCTGCGTGTTGACTACATTGCGCTGCTTCACCTTCAGGCTTCCCGAGCCTATCAGCGTTATGCCACTTGTAATGGCTTCGAGATTGTCAACCTCGAGGTCGCCTGAGCCTGTTACCGAGAGCTGTGCATTGTCGCAGATGAGAAGGCCGTCGATGGACAAGTCACCCGAGCCCCTTACCGTAAGGTGAATGTTGTCGGTGTCGATGGGCTTCTCGCTCTTGAAGTCGCCTGAGCCGCTCAGTTCCACACCAGTCAAGTCGGGCGAGGTGACATAGACCATGAAATCAGAGCCACTGCTGCGTGAAAAGCCCCAAACCGACAATTCGCCCTTGGTTTCGATGGTCAGGCAGCGTCCGTTGCTTACAGTCTTTATCCTGTCGATCAGGTTTTTAGCGGCTTTCACCTTCACGCTATGCTTAGGTGCCTGAGTATATATCACGGTGGGCGAACCATTGACATGTATCTCAGTGAATGGCGCCACCTTACGGCCGACTACTGTCATTTCTTTCTTCTCCTCACTTTTGCTTGTAACTGAGCACGATGTAATGCCGATGGCCACAAAGGCCAATAATAATAGTTTCTTCATATTCTTATTCGTTTTATGACTTTACTGTTTTTTATCCTTTTGACGCAACTGGAGGCAATAAAGTTGCAACGAATAGTAGCTTTTAGAACAAAAACAACAAAAAAAAATAACTTTTTGCCCAATATGCCACTTCATTTCAATCTTTTTTTATATCTTTGCCCCAAGATAAAAAAACATATTATGAATTTATTAGGATGGATAGTTCAAGCCGTTGACATTATCAACGACTATCTTTGGTCATACGTAGTAATAGTATTGCTCGTTGGTTGCGCCCTTTATTTCACAGTACGTTCAAAAGGAGTGCAATTCCGACTGATAAAGGACATGATAAAGGTGATTGTCAACCGCCCCATATATAATAAGGTGGGAGATGATGCTGAAAAGAGTGCCGACACAAACGACGGAAGGCTGGAAAAAATTGGCTCGTTTCAGGCTTTTGCCATATCGTTGTCAAGCCGTGTGGGCACAGGCAACCTTGCCGGTGTGGCTTCGGCAATATTCTACGGTGGTCCGGGCGCAGTGTTTTGGATGTGGGCTATGGCGCTGCTGGGCGCGGCGACGGCATTTGTCGAGGCTACGCTGGCTCAGCTTTACAAACGACGCGGCAAAGACTCGTTCTATGGCGGACCTGCATATTACATGCAGCATGGACTGCACAAGAAATGGATGGGGGTGCTGTTTGCCATACTGATAACCATCACGTTTGGCATGGCCAACCAGGTGATTCAGAGCAACACGCTGTGTGACGCACTGGCCGACGCTTCGGGCATAGAGCAAGAGTGGATAGGCATAGTGCTGACGGCTGCAACGCTGGTGATAATATTCGGCGGAATAACGCGCATTTCGCATTTTGCAAGCATTGTGGTGCCTTTCATGGCCATTGGCTACATTCTGCTTTCTATTGTGGTGCTGATAATGAACATAACCGAAATACCCGACATGATGGCATTGATAGTGAAGAACGCCTTCGGAGTGGACCAGGCTGTAGGAGGAATGCTGGGAACGGCCATAACGCAGGGAGTGAAACGCGGCTTGTTCAGCAACGAGGCGGGCGAAGGCTCGGCCCCCAACGCCGCCGCCATAGCATCGACGTCACACCCCGTAAAGCAAGGACTGCTGCAGTCGTTGGGCGTGTTCAGCGACACCATAGTCATTTGCTCGTGTACGGCTTTCGTCATTCTGCTGTCAGGAATATACGACAGCGGGCGCGACGGCATCATACTTACGAAATATGCCTTGGTGACCCACGTGGGCCAGGCGGGCGGACTGTTTATCACGGCAGCCATATTCCTGTTTGCCTACAGCACAATCATAGCCAACTACTTCTATGGAGAAACCAACATACGGTTTATAACGCAAGGCAAGACGGCTATCAACGCCTTCCGCATAATCACTGGAGCGACGGTGATGCTCGGCTCGATGGTGACGCTGAAAACGGCATGGAGCTTTGTTGACCTGGCCATGGGAATGATGACACTGGTTAATCTCGTGGCCATCATACAGTTGTCGCCAAAGGTGTTTGCACTGCTCGACAACTACATGCAGCAAAGACGACAACACCGCGACCCTGTGTTTAAGCGCACGATGATGCCGGAGATAGAAAAGGACATTGAATGCTGGGAAGAGTGAATTCAATATTCAGTGTTCAACATTCAAAATTAAAATATAAATAATATGGAGAAGAATTATCATATTGAATATCCCTCGCTAATGGAGGGTAAAAAGGTGATGTATGTACACGGATTTGCATCGTCGGCACAGTCAGGCACTGTGGCTCTGCTCAGACAACTGATGCCAAATGCCGAGGTGCTGGCCTTCGACCTGCCGCTCGACCCGCAAGAGGCCATGGCACTGCTGCACGAGAAATGCACGGAGCTGAAGCCTCAGCTGATAATAGGCTCATCGGCGGGCGGCATGATGAGCGAGATGCTTTACGGATACGACAGAATACTCGTCAACCCTGCTTTCCAAATGGGTGACACCATGGGCAAACACGGAATGATAGGCAAACAGACTTACCAAAACCCTCGACAGGACGGCGTGCAGGACTTCATAGTGACCAAAGCACTGGTGAAGCAATTTGCCGAACTTACCGAACAATGCTTCCAACATGCCGACGACGAGGGCGAGAGCCAACGTGTGTGGGGACTGTTTGGCGACAACGATCCGCTGGTTCACACCTTCGACTTGTTTAGGCAGCACTATCAGCAGGCAGCACACTTCCACGGCGAGCACCGGCTGATAGACAAGGTGGCCATACACTATCTGGTGCCAGTGATAAGATGGATAGACGACAGACAGAACGGCACCGAAAGGCCAGTAATCTACATCACCATCGACGCCATGCGTGCCCCGCAAGGCCAGCAAAGGCCGAGCATGCACAAGGGATTTGAAATGCTGTTGGAGCATTACGACGTGTATTTCGTTTGCCCCGCCGACTACAACGAGAAGGAGAAAATGACAGCCGACCACGACTGGATAAAAGAGGCGATAAGCACCCCGTCGTTCAACCGCATCATGTACGCCAACAACACTGCCCTACTCTACGGCGACTACAAAATAGACTGTAACGACGACGAAGGATTCATGGGAACCAACATTTGCTTGGGAAGCGACGAATTCAAGACTTGGGACGAGATAATTACATATTTCGAAAGGCTTGGAGGACAGTGACAATATATTAAAAATTAAAGTTCATTGGCATATAGAATAGCATTACAACATGTTATTATCATGGCTAAACCAATGCTGTGGAGTAACTTGCTCTCCCCCTAAGGTAGGGGGAGTCCCGCAACGGGGGGGGGAGGGAGTTGGTACTGCCTCGATAGTGAATGTATGTACTGCCTCAGTAGGAAATATTACTTTTGCGGCAATTTCATACGCCCCCGTCACTACGTGACATCCCCCTATCTTAGAGGGAGAGCAAGTTACCGCACTGCGTAGAAAAAGGGTGGGAAAGTTGTCAACCCTTGTCAACTCGTCAACACTTGTCAACTAAAAAACATGAAACAAGGCAATATTATCATAATAACGGCTCTCGCAACACTGATGGCATCATGCACAGGCTGCAAAGAGAAACAGAAGGAGAAGAGCGTGGGTAACGTGGTGGAGAGAACCGACACTACGGCAGTACTGATAATGCAAATTCAGAAATGCTCAAAACTATACACGGCAGAGTATGACATCCATAAAATAGTGACACACAGTGACGAAAAGCGACTGAAAGGCAAACTACTAAACCACAACTTCGACGTAAGGATGCCGCTTGGCGAAAGAAAGATAGCCATACCCATCAACGTCAAGCTGAAAGCATACATAGACTTCACAGCGTTTGGAAAAGACAATGTAACGATAAAGGAAGGGAAAATAGAAATCACACTGCCCGACCCAAGGGTGGCAGTCACAAGCAGCAAGGTTGACCACGAGGAAATACGACAATACGTTGACTTGACAAGAAGCCGGTTTACCGACGCCGAACTGTCGAACTTTGAACAGCAGGGCCGACAGGCAGTGGTAAACTCTATACCGCAATTGGGCATAATATCTACGGCACGCGACAACGCCGCACAAGTGATAATACCTATGATAGTGAAAATGGGATATGACGAAAAAGACATAACCGTCACGTTCCGAAAGAACTACGAGTATATAGTTGAACAACAGAAGGATTGACATGGACATAAAAAGGGCTATTGCTACACTGCTGAAGAGATTCTGGCTTCAGGCATCGTTGTGCATCGTCGGCATCGTGGCGGTGCTGGCCATACTGGCATGGGTGGACAAAACCATACAGACAGCGGAAATAGAAGTGGTGGACAACGACAGCATCGACATTACACCACAGCAGATACAGTCGATAAAGGCCATAGGGCAATGGGAGTTTCT
>JAQXRI010000085.1 GCA_029218445.1 Prevotellaceae bacterium
CGGACGAAGTCGGTGGCGATGACCGAGTTGAGACGCTCCAAAAGGGTCTTGTCGATCATCTTGTTGAGGAATTCCAGGTCGTCCTTGCAATTGTCGAGTGCCCAGCG
This sequence comes from Prevotellaceae bacterium, assembly GCA_029218445.1. Classification (GTDB taxonomy): domain Bacteria; phylum Bacteroidota; class Bacteroidia; order Bacteroidales; family Bacteroidaceae; genus Prevotella. The sequence goes on from JAQXRI010000085.1 coordinate 108, forward strand.
CACGCAATACTTTATGAAGTCCTCCTCAAGGTCCATCAGGTCGTTGAGGTCGATGAAAGCCACTTCTGGCTCAATCATCCAGAACTCTGCCAAGTGGCGCGGCGTATTGGAGTTTTCGGCGCGGAAGGTAGGACCGAAGGTGTATATCGCTCCCAAGGCTGTTGCGCCCAGTTCGCCCTCAAGCTGTCCGCTGACGGTGAGTGAGGTCTGCTTGCCGAAGAAGTCGTCATCGTAGATAATCTTGCCTTCTTCGTCCTTCTTCAGGTCGTAGAGGTTCTTTGTCGTCACCTGGAACATCTGGCCTGCACCCTCGCAGTCGCTCGCTGTGATGAGAGGTGTGTGGAAGTAGAAAAAGCCGTGGTCGTGGAAGTACTGGTGGATGGCGATGGCCATGTTATGGCGTATGCGCATCACCGCTCCGAACGTGTTGGTGCGTAGGCGCATGTGGGCATGCTGGCGCATATATTCGAAGCTCTGACCCTTCTTCTGCATGGGATAGTCGCTGCCGCAGAGTCCGTAGATTTCTATCTCGCGGCATTGCAGTTCCACAGTCTGGCCGGCTCCCTGGCTCTCCACCAGTTCGCCGTTGACGTTGATACACGAACCGGTGGTAATCTGCTTCAGCATGTCAGCGTCAAACTTGGTAGGGTCAACCACCACCTGAATGTTCTTGATGGTGGAGCCGTCGTTCAGGGCAATGAAATCCACTGCCTTGCTGGAGCGGTGGGTGCGCACCCATCCCCTGACGTTCACCATCTGTCCGTAGTCGGTGCGCTTCAGAGCGTCCACTACCTTCGTTCTCTTTATTGTCTGCATTGTTTTTTCTTACTTATTCAAGTTTTTATCAATTCTAAGAAGTTAAAGAAGTAAGGGATTCTTTAACTTCTTAAACTTCTTTATTCGTAAGCCCCCATTCTCAGGCGGTCCACTTCTTCCTCGGTGAGATAGCGCCAGTCGCCGCGGCGCAGGTTTTTCTTAGTGAGTCCTGCAAACTGCACACGGTCGAGCTTGGTGACGCGATAGCCGAGGCTTTCGAAGATGCGGCGCACGATACGGTTCTTGCCGCTGTGGATTTCGATTCCCACCTGCTTCTTGTCATTGGCGTCGGCATATTCGCATGCGTCGGCCTGGATGGCACCATCCTCGAGTTCGATGCCGTCGCGTATCTGCTGTATGTCATGAGCAGTGACGTTCTTGTCGAGATATACGTGGTAGATTTTCTTCTTGAGGAATTTGGGGTGTGTCAGCTTCGATGCCATGTCTCCGTCGTTGGTGAGCAGAAGTACGCCGGTGGTGTTGCGGTCGAGTCGGCCCACCGGGTAGATGCGCTCCCTGCATGCACCCTTCACGAGGTCCATCACGGTCTTGCGCTGTTGCGGGTCGTCGCTGGTCGTGACATAGTCCTTTGGCTTGTTGAGAAGCACATACACCTTCTTCTCGATGGTCACTGGCTGGTCGTGGAATCTTACCTCGTCAGTGCGGAGCACCTTGGTGCCGAGTTCGGTGATGACCTCGCCGTTCACCTTGATTACGCCGGCCTGTATGTACTCGTCGGCCTCGCGACGGCTGCACACACCTGCATTGGCAAGATACTTGTTGAGACGTATCGGCTCATTGGGATCATAGTTTTCCTCTTTGTATTCTATACGTTTCTTCATGCTGTACTTAGCATTCGGGTCATAGCCGGGAGTGTGCTGGCGATAGCCGCCCTTGCCGCCGCGACCGGGCTTGCCGTAGCCGCCCTGCTGTCCGTAGCCGGGCTTGCCGTAGCCGCCGCGTCCGGGCTTGCCGTAGCCGCCCTGCTGGCCATAACCGCCCTGCTGTCCGTAGGCCGGTTTGCCGTAGCCGCGTGGCTGGTAGCCACCTTCGCCCTGCTGTCCGTAGGCGGGCTTGCCGTAGCCGCCCTGCTGTCCGTAGGCTGGTTTGCCATAGCCGCCCTGCTGCTGTCCGTAGCCACCCTTGTTGTAGCCACCTTTGTTGTAGCCACCCTTGTTGTATGCTGGTTTGCCGTAGCCGCCGCGTTGCTGTCCGCCGGCATTATAGCCGCCTTCGCCTCCGGCGTTATATCTTGGACGATAGGATGGGCGCTGGGGAGCGCCGTTTTGCAGTCCTGAACCGAATCCCTCCGGTCTGAAACCGCCCTCGTCGTTGTTGCTGTTTCTGTCGAATGATGCCGGGCGTGCAGCCGGGCGTCCAGTGCTGATTCTTGGACGTGGTGAGCGTCCTGGAGCGCGATAACCTCCTTGGTAGCCTCCTTCTTTCTTCTCGTTCTCTTCCATAATAATAGTTTTTTAAATGCTTGACTTCGTCAAACTTCGTCTCTTTAATTTTTTAATTTTTAATTCTTTATTTTTTTAATTTAGATACTAATCTCCCCTCTTATGCTTCTCGTCATGTAGTTCTTCACTTGATGCCAGTCGCTGTAAATGCCTTGCAGATACATCAGCTTGGTCACGGCGCTTTCAACAGTGCTGTCGTGTCCGCTCAGCACTCCGGCCTCCTTCAGTTGGTAGCCTGTGTCGTAGCGGCCCATCTCCACGCTGCCTGCCATACATTGGCTGATGTTCACTATTATCTTGCCTTGCGAGGTGGCTTCCTTCAGGGCCTGCGTGAGCCACGGATATTGAGGGGCGTTGCCGCTGCCGTATGTGCGCATCACTATCGCCCTCAGCTTGGGACTGGTGATGACATGGCGCACAAGGCTCTCCTGAATGCCGGGGAACACGGTGAACACAATGACACTCGGGTCGAGGGCAAAGCGTGGTTGCATCGTCTTCGAATAGTCGGGCATCAAGATGCGACTCGTGTGATAGTTGATGTTGACACCCGCATCGGCCAAGTGGCCGTAGTTGAAACTCTCGAAGGCGTTGAAATTGTCGGCGCTCTGCTTTGTGGTGCGGTTGCCTCGCATAAGGTGACCGTTGAAGTAAATGCACACCTCGGGCACAATTGCCTTGCCATCCTGATACTTGGCCGAGGCAATCTCGATGCTCGTAATGACGTTTTCCTTGCCGTCGGTTCGCAACTGTCCTATTGGCAGCTGACTGCCAGTGAGTATCACGGGCTTGGTCAGATTTTCAAGCATGTAGCTCAAGGCCGACGCAGTGTAGGCCATGGTGTCGGTGCCGTGGAGTATCACGAAGCCGTCGTAGCTGTTGTAGTTGTTGGCTATCACATGGGCAATGTCTATCCATCGTTCGGGCGACATGTCACTGCTGTCGATAGGTGGGTTAAACTGATAGGTATTGATTTCGGTCGGTACCTGTTGCAGTTCAGGCACATTGTTCAGAAGCGTCTCGAAGTTAAACGGTTCGAGCGCTCCTGTGCGTGGATTTCGGTTCATGCCGATGGTTCCACCAGTGTAGATAAGTAATACTTTATTAGTGTACGTCATCGTTTACGTAAATTTTAGGTGCAAAAATAAGTAAAATTTGCGAGATAAAAGAATTATTTTTGTATTTTTGCATCAGAATTTCTTATTTGACACATATTATCAATAAATAAAAAGCAAATAGACTAATTATGAAGCAATTCAACGACGAAAACTTCCTGCTTGAAACCGAAGTTGCGCAGGACCTGTTCCATAACCATGCGGCCAAGATGCCGATTATCGACTACCACTGCCACCTCATTCCTGAAATGGTGGCTACCGACCACAAGTTTAAGTCAATCACCGAGCTGTGGCTGGGCGGCGACCACTACAAGTGGCGTGCCATGCGTACTAATGGCGTTGACGAGCGTTACTGCACTGGCAAGGACACCTCTGACTGGGAGAAGTTTGAGAAGTGGGCGGAGACAGTGCCTTACACCTTCCGCAACCCACTCTACCACTGGACACACCTTGAGCTGAAGACAGCATTCGGCATTACAAAGCAGCTATCGCCAAAGACTGCACGCGAGATTTTCGACGAGTGCAACGAGAAGCTGAAGCAGCCTGAGTTCTCGGCTCGCGGCCTGATGCGCCACTACAACGTGGAGTGCGTATGCACAACCGACGACCCTGTTGACGACCTGCGTTTCCACAAGCAGACACGCGAGAGCGGCTTCGAAATCAAGATGATTCCCGCCTGGCGTCCCGACAAGGCAATGAACATCGAGAAGCCTGAGTTCCCCAAGTATGTTGAGCAGCTGAGCGAGGTTTCTGGTGTAAGCATCAGCTCGTTCAAGGACATGGTCGATGCCCTGCAGCGTCGCCACGACTTCTTCCACGAGAACGGCTGCCGCCTCTCAGACCACGGCATCGAGGAGTTCTACGACGAGGAGTACACCGACTCGCAGATTGAGACAATATTTGCGAAGGCTCTCAGCGGACAGCAGCTCTCCGACTTTGAGGTTCGCCAGTTCAAAAACTGCTTCCTCACCGTAATGGCTGAAATGGATGCCGACGCCAACTGGACACAGCAGTTCCACTACGGAGCAATCCGCGACAACAACACCGCCATGTACAATCAGCTCGGCCCCGACACTGGCTTCGACTCTATCGGAGAGTTCAACACCGCCCGTGCCATGAGCCGCTTCCTCAACAAGCTGAACATGAAGGGCAAGCTCACGCGTACCATATTATATACGCTCAACCCATGTGCCAACGAGGTAATTGCCACTATGCTTGGCAACTTCCAAGGTGGCGAGCCCGGAAAGATTCAGTTTGGTTCAGGTTGGTGGTTCAACGACCAGCTCGACGGCATGACCCGTCAGATGAATGCCCTTTCGGTTCTCGGTCTGTTGAGCCGTTTCGTAGGTATGCTCACCGACTCACGTTCGTTCCTGAGCTATCCACGTCACGAGTATTTCCGTCGCTTGCTGTGCAACATCCTTGGCAACGACGTAGAAAAGGGCTTGCTGCCAAACGACAATGAGATACTTTCGCGCATGGTTGAGGACATTTCCTACAACAATGCCCGTCGTTACTTCAAGTTCTATTAATAACTCAACTTTCCCGCCTTTTAATGTAGTTGAATATCGAGCGGCAATTGCTGGATATTCAACTACATTAAAGTGTGAGAAAATTCAGCAAGATGATAAATGAATAAATGATTAGGAGAACTCCAGCAAGGACTTGCACGAAATTTGCAAGGAATTGGCGGCAACACACAACAAATTAGGTTTAGTTGCAACAAACTAACAAAACCGAAAAACCTTGAAAACCGCCTATTATAGCGGAAAGAAGGGGATTCGAACCCCTGTGGCGGTTTTGCCGCCAACACGCTTTCCAGGCGTGCCTCTTCAACCACTCGAGCACCTTTCCTCGTTTTTGCGGGTGCAAAGGTAGCATTATATTTCCGTAAAACAAGCATTTGAGGGCAGATTTTAATTTTTTTTTCGTCTTTTGGGTTGTTTTTTCCATAAAATGAACGATAATCGGGAAAAATTGTGTAAGTTTGCAGAAATTTTGCAATAACACAATGAAAATAGGATTCGACAACGAGAAGTATCAGAGCATACAGTCTGAACACATCAAGGAGAGAATATCGCAGTTTGACGGCAAGTTGTATCTTGAACTTGGCGGAAAGCTATTCGACGACCATCATGCCAGTCGCGTGTTGCCGGGTTTTCAGCCCGACAGCAAGTTGAGAATGTTTCAGAAACTGAGCGACAGCATAGAAATTGTAATAGTGATAAGTGCGGCCGACATCGAGAAAAACAAGAAGAGGGCCGACCTCGGGATAACCTACGATGAAGACGTGCTGCGACTGAGGGGAGAGTTTCAAAACCGTGGCTTCATGGTAGGCTCGGTGGTCATAACCCACTACAACGGCCAGCCGGCGGCGATAGCCTTCAAGCAGCGCTTGGAGAGAGACGGAATAAAGACCTACTGCCACTACATCATTGAAGGTTATCCACACGACGTGGCTCTTATTGCATCGGACGAGGGATTCGGCCAAAACGACTATGTAGAAACCGAACGGCCTTTAGTGATTGTCACGGCTCCCGGCCCAGGAAGCGGCAAGATGGCCGTATGCCTCAGCCAGCTATACAACGAAAACAAGCGTGGCGTGAGGGCTGGATATGCCAAGTTTGAAACCTTCCCCGTGTGGAACCTGCCGCTGAAACATCCCGTGAACATTGCCTACGAGGCCGCCACTGCCGACCTGAACGACGTGAACATGATTGACCCGTTCCACTTGGAGGCCTACAACAAGATTGCCGTAAACTACAATCGCGACATAGAGATATACCCTGTGCTGAACGCGCTGTTTGAAGGCATCTACGGCACCAACCCCTACAAGTCGCCTACCGACATGGGAGTGAACATGGTGGGATTCTGCATCAGCGACGACGAGGTGTGCTGCGAAGCGTCGAAGAACGAGATAATCAGACGCTACTATGACGCTACGAACAAGATGGCACGAGGAGCATGCAACGAGGCAGAGATAGGCAAAATACAGATGCTGTTCAACCAGGCAAAGATTTCTACGTCATTCCGCCGCACCACTACGGCTGCAAAGCAGTGCCTGAAACGCACGGGACACACATCGTCGGCCATAGAGCTTGAAGACGGAACGATAGTGACGGCACATTCGAGCAATCTGTTAGGCTGCAGTGCAGCCCTGCTGCTCAACGTGACGAAGCATCTTGCGGGCATCGACCATGAGAAGAACCTCATACCTCAGTCGATGATTGAACCTATACAATATACAAAAATCAACTACCTTGGCGGACACAACCCAAGGCTGCACACCGACGAGGTGCTGGTGGCGCTGTCGGTACTGTCGGAGAACGACGACAACTGCCGTCGTGCCCTTGAGCAACTGCCGAAACTGCGCGGCTGTCAGGTGCATTGCACTGTGATGCTGAGCGAAGTTGACCAGAAGATTTTCAAAAAGTTAGGTGTAAATCTGACGTGCGAGCCGGTATTGAAGAAATAAGGAGAAATTTTAGGAGTTAATTCAGGAGTTAAGGAGTTAACTACTGAATTAACTCCTCAACTCTCAAAATAATCCGAAAAGAACTTAAAAGGTGGAAAATAATTAGGCATTGCCACTTTTATTCGCTATATTTGCAAAAAACATTTTCTGTACATTTATTATTATCAATAAACACCTTCAAAGCATGATACTGACAATTATTGTTCTGATAGCGACAGTGGCAATGTTCATAATAGGCAAAATAAGGGCCGACATAGTGGCTCTGTGCGCACTTACCATACTTATTCTGTGCGGAATACTGTCGCCTACAGAAGCACTTGCCGGATTCTCCAATCCTGTAGTGATAATGATGGTGGGCCTGTTTGTAGTTGGTGGTGCCATACTACAGACAGGACTGGCCAAGGCGGCAAGCCACAGGATAATGAGTTTAGCGGGCAACAACGACACTCTGATGTTTCTGCTCGTGGTGGTGGTGACGGCCGTAATAGGAGCCTTTGTGAGCAACACAGGCACCGTGGCCCTGATGATGCCCATAATAGTATCGATGGCCATGGAAAGCCGCAAGAGCCCTTCACGACTGCTGATGCCGTTGGCCTTTGCCAGCAGCATGGGAGGAATGCTGACGCTCATAGGTACTCCACCCAACCTCGTTATCGACGAGACACTGCGCGAGCACGGACACGAGGGACTTTCGTTCTTTTCGTTCTTCCCCGTGGGCATCATCTGCCTTGCCGTGGGCATACTGGTAATGCTGCCACTGAGCAAGTTGCTGGTAAAGAAGAGTACGGGCGAAGGACGCAAGCGTGAAAAGTCGCTCGAAGAACTCGTGGAGGAATATCGCCTTGACAACAATGTCGAAGCGTTTCGCGTTGATGCCCGCAGCTGCATTGTGGGCAGGACTGTGGCGCAACTCAACCTGCGTGCCGAACACGACATCTCGATAATGGAAATACGCAACGAGACATCGCGCCACAGGGGCTTGATAAAAAACATTACGCAGTCGTTGCCTACACAGGACAGAGTAATCGCCGCCGGCGACATCCTCTATCTGCAAGGCCCCAAAGAAAGGATAGCCCGCTATGCGTCGGAAGCATGCCTGAAAAGGCAGGAAGCCACGACCATCGACTTCTACGACATTGGCATAGCCGAGATTGTCGTAATGCCCGAATCGCGCCTTGTGGGGCAGATGCTCAGGGAGTCGCGCCTACGTGAACAATACCAGATAAATGTATTAGGAGTGAAGCGCAGCCACGACTACATAACAGAAAGTCTGCCCGAAGTGAAGCTGAAAGTAGGCGACACGCTGCTGATACAAGGCCAATGGGAAAACATATCGAAGATTGACTCAGAAGAAGAAGACTGGCTGCTGCTGGGACAGCCCAAGGCAATGGCCGAAAAGGTGACCCTGACCTACAAGGCTCCGCTGGCGGCACTCATCATGCTTGTGATGATAGCCGTGATGGTGTTCGACTTCATACCCGTGGCTCCGGTAACGGCAGTCATTGCCGCCGGACTGCTGATGGTGGTGTCGGGATGCTTCCGCAGCGTTGACGCCGCCTACAAAACCATCAATTGGGAGAGCATAGTGCTGATTGCCGCCATGATGCCAATGGCCACTGCACTCGAAAAGACCGGCGTGTCGGCAATGGTAAGCCATGGCCTTGTGGCCGCACTTGGCGGCATAGGACCCATGGCCCTGCTCTGCGGCATTTACTTCACCACGTCGCTGCTTACAATGTTCATAAGCAACACGGCCACGGCAGTGCTTATGGCCCCTATAGCCATGAGTGCAGCCACAGAATTGGGCGTCAGCCCGTTGGCCTTCCTCTTTGCCGTTACACTTGGCGCCAGCATGTGCTTTGCCTCGCCATTCTCCACTCCGCCCAATGCGTTGGTGATGCAGGCAGGCGGCTACACCTTCGGCGACTACGTGAAGGTTGGCCTGCCGCTGCAGATTATCATGGGCATAGTAATGACCCTCGTGCTTCCGCTGCTGTTTGCGTTCTGAAAAACAAAATAAACCTAAGCGCGGGCTATTTTATGCCATTTTTGCTTGGTAGTATCAACTTTTATTGTTACTTTTGCCGACGTTTTTTGAAGTTACATATATAATAAGGAGTAATAGCTGAACATGAAATTGGTTTTATCATGAAGAAAATAATCATAAGCATGATCTTTGCCCTGTTGGCGGTTTGCCCGTCGGCAATGGCACAAAGCACAAAAACAGACACTGACATTGCCGCCACCGCAGCCGACTCTGCACAGCAGAAGCAGCCTGCCGCCACCGCAGCCGCCGCCGACACTGCCGCCGCCAAGGCCATGGCCACCGACGAGGACTTCGGCGAAGACGCAATGATGGATGCGGAAGAGACCAACGGACTTCACAAGCAACTGAAGACAAAATTCATTGAAGGCAACGCCACCTTCATGTCGATAGTGGCACTGGCCCTTGTGCTGGGCTTGGCCTTCTGCATAGAACGCATCATCTACCTCACGCTGTCGGAAATAAACGCCAAGAAATTCATGGCCGACATCGACGCCTACATACAGCGGGGCGACATTGAGGGCGCCAAGGAGCTGTGCCGCAACACACGCGGCCCTGTGGCCTCGATATGCTTCCAAGGCCTGCTTAGGATAAAGGAGTCGCTCGACGACATCGAACGCAGCATAATTTCCTACGGAGCAGTGCAGACGTCAAACCTCGAACGCGGATGCACCTGGATTACACTGTTCATACAAATAGCGCCGTCGTTGGGTTTCCTCGGCACTGTGATAGGCATGGTAATGTCGTTCGACCAAATTCAGCAGGCAGGCGACATCAGCGCCACCATAGTGGCATCGGGTATGAAGGTGGCCTTGATAACCACCATTTTCGGTATCATCGTGGCTGTTGTACTGCAACTGTTCTACAACTACATCCTGTCGAAAATAGAGCACATCACTTCACAGATGGAAGAATCGGCCATCACGCTGCTCGACGCAATAACGAAATACAAACAGGAAAGGAGCTAAGACATGAACATAACAAAACAACCCGCACGCCTCTCGCGCATTGTGCTCGTGGCCTTGGTGTCGCTCACGATAATAGTGTTCGGCGCATTCTGGCTAATAGGTTTCGACATGCCATTCTTCGACAATCCGCAGTTCAACGCTCCATTACTTACCGACCTTGTCATCGTCTTCATCTACATAATGCTTCTGCTGGCCATTGCCGCCGTTGCAGTAAGCATGTCGGGGTTGGCGCGCCGCAGCCGCAAGCAACAGAAGTAACAATTTAAACTGAAGCCATGAGGGAAATACATTTCAGGACACGACGCAAGCGTATGCCGGCTCTCAACACGACGTCAACGGCCGACATCTCGTTTATTCTGCTCATCTTCTTCCTCGTCACCACCTCGCTCGACACCGACCTTGGCCTCGTGCGCCAGTTGCCGCCAATGCCCAAGGAGGAGAATCAGGACGTGATGAACGTGGAACGCGACAAGGTGATGCAGATAGACATTGCCGCCGACGACGCCACAAGCCTCGACGGCAAACCCGCCTCACTGGCCGACATTGGCAAAGACATGAAGGCATTCATCGAGATGCGACCCACCGAACACATCATATCAATACATGCCGACCGACAAAGCAGCTACGACCGATATTTCCAGATACAAAACCTCATAGTAGATACCTACAGGTCGCTGCGCGACACATATTGCCGCAAGCGTTTCGGCAGGCCATTCGCGCAATGTACGCCTGAAAATCAGGCCATGGCCGTAAAAGCCTTTCCACAACGAATATCAGAACAGGTTGACACCGAAGAAAGCACTGTTTCGGCCACCAACGAAGCGAAAGGAGGCGGAAAATGAGCATGTTCAGACGCAAGGGCAAGAGAATGCCTGAACTAAATACGGCCTCGCTGCCCGACCTGATTTTTACAATACTCTTCTTTTTTCTTATCGTGACCCACATGCGCCACGACGAGATAAAGGTAAAATACGAAACGCCCAAGGGCAAGAAACTGGAAAAACTTGCACGCCAATCGTCAACCTCATACATTTACATCGGCCGCCCCACCGACAACTTGGGCAATGTGAAGAGCGAAGAAATGGTTATTCAACTGAACGACAAGCTGGTCACTTTGAACGACATTTCACACTTCATTGCCAACGAACGCCGCACGGCGTCGGACGAAGACCTCAACCGCATGGTGGTTGACATCAAGGCCGACAAGAATGTAAAGATGGGGCTGATAACCGATATTAAGCAATTGCTGCGCAAGCAGAACGCCCTGAAGATAAGGTATTCGGCACAGGAGTCTAACGAAGACTGAACACCCTTTCGGCCGTAGCCGTGGTGATGCGCTCTATGTCTTCGGCAGCCACTCCGTACGCCTCGGCCATTTTTGCCACTACATGCACGAGATAGCCGCTCTCGTTGCGTTTGCCCCGCATGGGCACCGGAGCCATATAGGGAGCGTCGGTTTCGAGCACTATACGGTCAATAGGCACAGAGGTGGCCAACACCGTGGGAAGATTAGACTTCTTGAAAGTCAGCACTCCACCTATGCCAAGCACGAAATTAGGAAAGTCGAGCAGTTGTTCGGCTTCTTTCTCGTTGCCCGTAAAGCAGTGGAACACGCCTCCCGGCAGCTCCGCCTTATATTTTTTCATTATGCCCACCATTTCGTTTTGTGCCTTGCGGCAGTGTATCATCAGCGGCAGTCGCGTCTCGACCGACCATTTCACCTGTTCCTCAAAGGCTTCCAACTGTTGGCTTTCAAACTCACGGCTCCAATAGAAGTCAAGCCCAACTTCTCCTATTGCCACGAATGGCTTGCCCACTTTAGGGCGCAGCCTCGCCAGCACCTCGCGCCAGTCGGCCTTCACCTCTTCGGGATGCAGGCCAATCATGGGCAGCGCATATCCGTCGAAGCGTTGCGCAACGGCGGCCACGGCCTCGGTGGTGTTGTAGTCGATGGCGGGCAGCAGCATGCGCGACACTCCTGCCTGTTTGGCTCTCGCCACAACGTCGTCGATGTCGTCGGCAAATTCCTCGCCGTCGAGATGTATGTGTGTATCAATTATCATATAAGTCAGTAAATATGTGGTTCATGCCTGCGGTAATAATATACTACGCCCAACTTTCGGCAGGCGTCAAACCGCTCTTCGGGCGGCAGCTGGGCATAGTGGGCCTCTATCTGATTCCACAAGTCGAGCAGCACCTCGTCTATTGACGGCCTCAGAGCCTGCACGTCGGCAAGCGACTTTTCAGAGAGTTCCTTTTTCCTGCAATAGTCGTCATGGGCCTCACGGAAAATGTCCAGATGCGTGGCCACCTTTCCTATCGTGGGATTGTAGATGGGCAGTCCGCCCTTCTTCAGCCTTTTCTTCTCGCCCTCAACCACTTTCGCTCCCACGTCCAATATCTGTTCGGCGTTTTTCAGTTGCGGCAGGTTGTTGTCGTCGGCCGTCAGTGCATAGTACTGTTTGTATTCCTTTTTTATATCTCCCCGCTCCATTGCCATGAGAAGTACCTGCAGAAAGTGGCTAACGTAAATGGCGGCATTGCGCTGAAGAACGTCCAGTTTGGCGGCAACGCGTTTTTGTGCCGCCAACCTCAACTTGTGTTGTTCGATGGCAGTGTAAAGTCTGTCGTAGGCTGGACGGCACCTGTTAAGCACCGCCCAATCTACGACCCTGTTGCGCACCGTATAGATGTCGTTGTTTTCAAACACTGTCTTCAGGGCCTTGAGCCTTGCAGCGTCGGTTTTCGGCAGTCTTCTGTAGGGCATGATTAATTATGTTGTCAGTTTTCCCTGTGCAGCATGCTGTCGGTAAACGAGCGCATCTCGGCCTTTTTCTCCTCAGGCAGGCTTATCCTGTCGAGCCAAGCCCGTGCTTCGTCGAAATACGCATTAATCTTCTGTTCGCACAGTTGCCTTATGCCGAGCTTGTTGTATATTTCGGTCACGGCGGCAATCTTTTCGGCCTTGTCGAAGGTTTCGGCCGTAGTCCATCGTGTCAACTCGCTGCGCTGCGCGTCGTCGGCTTTCAGGAATGCGTTGATGAGCATGTAGGTCTTTTTGTTGGAAGTGATGTCGCCTCCGATGGCCTTTCCAAACACTTTCGGGTCGCCATACACGTCGAGCAGGTCGTCCTGGAGCTGGAAAGCCAATCCGAGCTTTTCGCCAAAGGCATACAGCTTGTCGGCGTCGTCGTCGGAAGCGCCGGCCAGTATGGCGCCTATCTTCACGGCGCAGGCGAGCAACACGCTTGTCTTCAGGCGTATCATCTCTATATACTCTTCCTCACGCACGTCGTTGCGTGTTTCAAAATCCATGTCATACTGCTGTCCCTCGCCTATTTCCAATGCCGTCACGGTAAAGAGGTCGAGCACAGCCTTTAGCTTGTCGGCAGGTGCCTTTGCCATTCGCTGGAAAGCCACGACAAGCATCGAGTCGCCTGAGAGGATGGCCGTATTGGCATTCCACTTGCGGTGAACGGTAGGCACTCCACGCCTCACGTCGGCATTGTCCATGAGGTCGTCGTGCAGCAGTGTATAGTTGTGATAGGTTTCAAGTCCCAATGCCGACTCCAATATGCTATCGACATCGTCCTTAAACATATTGTATGCCAATAGCATCAGCACAGGCCTTATGCGTTTTCCTCCTATTGACAACACGTATTTTATGGGTTCATACAACGACGTTGGCTGTCGCTGAATGTTTGACGACTCTATATAGTCGTTCACTTTCTTGAGCAATTCGTCTGCTGTGTACATATTATGATAATTATTTACAGTTTAAACACTATTGGTATGCAAACCATTGTCCTGCATGGCTTTCCGTCCTGCATTCCGGGCTTCCACTTTGGCATCATCTTCATTACTCTCAGTGCCTCGTTGTCGCAAGCGGGGTCGAGTGCCTTCACCACTTTCAGGTTGGTCATGGTTCCGTCGGCGGCCACAATAAATTGCACTATCACCTTGCCCTCGACCTTTCTCTTCTGTGCCTTATGCGGATATTTTAGGTTTGCCGTAAGCCATTTCATCAACTCCATGGCACCTCCTGGAAACTGCGGCAGGTCTTCCACCACCCTGAAGTTTAGGGGGTTGTTGTCGAGGGCGTTTTCGGCTGGAGCCACCATCGGGTCTTTTTCCTTTTTCTTTTCCTCCTGTTCCGTCTTCCCTTCCTGCTCGTCTTTCCTGTCCTCAGGCATGTCCATTCGGTTGAGTTCTTCGGTTTTCTCCACCACTTCTATTTTCTCGGGCGCGGGTTTTGGTTCTTGCTTTAGTGCGAGCGCTATTCGTTCCTCCTCCCTTTTCAGTGGTGCCAGTTCAAATTCGTCGCTGTCAATGTCGAAGTCGTCGTTGTCGGAGCCGCTTGCCCCCGACTCGTATTCAAGCGCAACGAACAATGCGGCCAGAACCACGATGAGCGACATCATGTAGATTCTGAGCCTTCCATGTTCCAAATCCGCGTGTTTGTTCTTCTTCGTTTCCATGTGCCAATGATGTTTATCAATGCCTTATTTAATCGGCAAATACATGCGATTAACTCCTTTTAACGTCATCAAATCACCTTTATTAAAAAATGATGGTACAAAAATACCCTTTATATTTGAAAAAAGCAGTAACTTTGCAGGCAAATTGTATAAAAAAGATGAAAAAAGCTGTTTTAGCCACCATTTTTTGCCTTTCTTCACCCTTTTTGTGGGCGCAAGAGAGCCAAACGGCCTACAATTTCCTGCGCCTTCCAGTCAGTGCGCACGCTGCTGCATTGGGTGGCGACAACATTTCAATAACCGACAACGACGCGTCGATGGCTTTCCACAACCCGGCACTGTTGTCGGGAGTGACCGACAAGACCATCAACCTCAACTTCATGTCGTATATGGAGGGAGCCAAGACGGCGAGCGCATCGTTCACCAAAGCCCTTCGCGAGCGCGCCACATGGTTTGCCGGCGCACAGTTCATCGACTACGGCAGCATGAAGCAGACAACGGCCGACGGCGAAATATTGGGCGACGTGAGGGCAAAGGACATAATGCTGTGCGGCGCATTTGAATACAATCTCACCAACAGCATCTCGGGTGGCATTACGGCAAAGTTCATCACGTCGGACTTGGCCGGCTACAACTCAATGGCCATAGGCGTTGACTTGGGCCTCAACTACGTCAACGACGAGTCGGGACTTTCGGTGTCGGCAGTGGCACGCAACCTCGGCGGACAGATAAAAGCCTACGACGAAGACTTTGAGAGCATGCCCATCGACCTGCAGTTGGGCGTGACGAAACGGCTGATGCAGTCGCCGTTCCGCTTCTCGCTTACCCTCACCAGGCTCAACGACTGGCATGGCAGATTTGCCAACCACATAGTCGTGGGTGCCGACATATTGCTGTCAGACAACATCTACTTGGCTGGCGGCTACAATTTCCGCAGAGCCGACGAAATGAAAATAGACGACAGCGAAGGCAGCAGCAGCCATGGTGCAGGCCTGTCGTTCGGCGGCGGCATACAGCTAAACAGGCTAAAGCTGCAGCTCGCCTACGGAAAGTATCACGTGTCAACATCATCAATCAACATAAATCTTAGTTTAAACTTATAGAATATAACACAGTTACGAAATGGACAAAATAATTATTGCAATTGACGGCTACTCGTCGTGTGGGAAAAGTACAATGGCCAAGCAACTGGCAAACGAATTGGGATATATATACGTCGATACAGGAGCCATGTATCGTTGCGTAACACTTTACGCCATAGAGAACGGCCTGTTTTCAGGCAAGTCGCTCGACTCTGATGCACTTGAACAGCGCATCGACGAAATAGCCGTGTCGTTCAGCCTCGACGAGAACGGCAAGGCCAACGCCATGCTCAACGGCCGAAACGTGGAAAACGACATACGTTCGATGGCCGTTTCAGAGCGGGTGAGCATGGTGGCCAAGCAGCCTTACGTAAGAAAGAAGCTGGTGGAGCAGCAGCAGGCCATGGGCAAGGACAAGGGCATCGTGATGGACGGACGCGACATTGGAACCACGGTGTTTCCCAATGCCGAACTGAAAATATTTGTCACCGCCTCGGCCGAAGTAAGAGCCGAACGACGCTACAACGAACTCTTGGAAAAAGGAGAAGAGGCCAACTACACCGAGATACTCCAAAACGTTAAGGAGCGCGACTACATCGACTCTCACCGCGACGTGTCGCCACTGCGCATGGCCAACGACGCCCTTCTGCTCGACAACAGTTTTATGACACGCGAGGAACAGAAGGAATGGCTGCTCGAAAAGGTGGCACAACTGGCAAGCAAATAAAGCACTTCACGCTTACACTTTATTCGTCAGAAGGCTTCTGATGTACGTCAGAAGCTTTCTGATGTACGTCCGAAGCTTTCTGATGTACGTCAGAAGCCTTCTGACGGAAAAACGCAACCGTAGGGAAACAACAACACTACAGTAGCGACGTTTTACACACAAGGAAAAGGCCAACAACCATTCATTACCCTTCATAAGTGTTTTTGAGTTAATAAAACACAAAATAATTAATGAATAGGCCAATCATTTTGAAATCTCATTAATAATGCGTATCTTTGTAGGGTTATTCGTGCAAGGATGCAGTAACGACGTTGTTTATTCCTGCACAAGAAACGATTAAAACAAATGAACATGAAGAAAACCATTTTATCGCTAATCATGGCAACAATATTGTCACCGCTAAGCCTTGCGGCACAAAAAAGCTACTCGACACTGTGGAAACAAGTGAACGAGGCGGTAGAAAACGACCTGCCACAAACAGCCATCGACATCCTGACCCAAATATCGGAAAAGGCGGTCGATGAACAAGCCTACGGACAACTGATGAAGGCCGAAATGATGGCCATGCAGCAATGGCACAGCATCTCACGCGACTCGGTAAAGACCGCAGCGCAACGACTGGAAACAAGACTGGAAGGCCTGGCCGACCCGGCCGCCCACGGCACTATGGCAGCCGTACTGGCAAAGGCTTACCAAACCTACGGCACTGTCATAGCCGACGACTGGAAACTAAAATTGCAGAACTACCAGACAATGGCCATGACCAACGTAGAGGCATTGGCCAAAGCTAAAGCCTACGACTACAAGCCATTGGTGCTGGAAGGCTATAACGCCTCAGTCTTCGACAACGACCTGCTCAGTGTCATAGGCTACGAGACAAAGCAATTTGACGCCATGGGCAAATACTACGAGAAAACAGGCAACAGAAGGGCTGCCTGCATAGCAAAACTTTACGGCCTGAAAGAGGCAAACGAAAGCGGCAAAAGCCGCAGAACAAGCTACACCATAAACAAATCGCCCTACATCTACTCGCTCGACTCGCTCATCAACGCATACAAAGACCTTGACGTGGCCGGCGAAGCAGCAATAGAACGCTACTACGCCATGAACGGCTGCAAGGACCAAAAGGTGGAGAAGCAGATAACCTACATTCACTACATTCTGGAAAACTGGCCGGGATGGCAAAGGGCGGGCGAAATGCGCACCGAGGAGCGAAGCCTTACCAACCCGACATGCCAGGCCACACTCGAACAATACATAGCCCGACCAAATGAAGCCATAAAAATAACACTGAAAAGCGTACGCAACATCAAGTCGGTAACGGCCAACATCTATTCGACTTCGCTGAACGGCAACAGCGGCATAACCATAAGCAACGCCGCAAACTTCAAGAAGCACAAGACGGTGATAAAGAACCCGCAGTCGCCACTCGTAAGCATAAAGAAACTGGACTACCACCCCAACTACGAGACATTCGACGACTCGCTCGTAATAGAGGGTCTGCCCACGGGCATCTATGTGGTTGAGCTGATATCGCAGCCCAACACAAGCCAAAGCTACACCATGCTCTACGTTACCGATGTATTTCTGCTGAAGCAGGCTCTTCCAGGCAACCAAGTAAGGTATGCAGTGGTAAGCAGCGCAACGGGCAAGCCATTGGCGGGAGCCATGATTGACATAAAGGACGGCAATGCGCAGAAAACCCTGCGATGCGACCGCAATGGCGAAACAATATACAAATACGAGAAGAATCTGCCGCAGAACGAGTATGCCTATACCGAAAAAGACAAGGCTGCCCCACGCCAAAGCGTCTTCTCAAGATTCTACAACCAAAGCAAGGAACGCACAGGCAACGAAATACGCATCATGACCGACCGCGCCATCTACCGTCCAGGGCAAATGGTGCAGATGACGGCCGTTTGCTTCAGTCACGAAGGATGGACAACCCAAGCAGCCGCCGAGGGACGCACCGTGAAGGCCATGCTGCGCAATGCCAACAACAAGATAATAGACGAAAAGACGTTGACGTCGGACAAATACGGCACCGTAACCACCACATTCCAACTGCCCGACGACGGACTGACGGGCACCTTCTATATACAAGCCGACGGCTCGCGCAAGGCCATCAAGGTGGAAGAATACAAGCGACCCACATTCAAGGTGGAACTGCCAAAGGTAAACTCGCGCTACCAACGGGGCGACACGCTGCAGCTGCAAGGCAAGGCAATGTCATACGCCGGAGTGCCGGTGCAGGGAGCCAAGGTGGTTTACCGCGTAGAACGCAAGACAGCGGCATGGTGGCGATGGTATGGTGACGACAACGGCAACGAGTTGCTGAAGACCGCCGAGACAATTACCGACGGCGAAGGACGCTTTGACGTAGAGCTCCCCTTGGAACTGCCCGACGACGCCGTCAACCCACTGCGCTTCTACAACTTTGTAGTAACGGCCGACGTAACCGACATAAGCGGCGAGACACGAGTAGGCACACTAACCGTGCCCCTTGGCAGCCGCACCACAGCCATCAGCTGCGACCTGGGCGAGAAAGTGCTGGCCGACAGCCTGAAGGCAGTGACGATAAGCCTAAAGAACGCAGCTGGCATTGAGGTGAGCACCGACGTAAAGATGAACATCGACGGCGGCGAATGGATGACGGGACGCACCATGCAGCCCATAAGCCTGCCAAAACAGCTCGCTTCGGGTAGGCACACGCTGACCGCCCTCTGCGACAGCGACACACTCGTTCACCACTTCACTGCGTTTGGCCTTGACGACAAGGTGCCATGCGTGGAAACCGACGACTGGTTCTACTGCTCGTCAGACAAATTCAGCGACGACGGCGAAGTGACGATACTGGCAGGTTCGTCCAACGACACACGCATTTTCTACAGCATCGTGTCAGGCGACAAAGTGCTGGAGCAGGGAGCCGCCGACAAAAACAACGCACTGCTCAACCGCAAGCTGCGCTACAAGAAAGAATACGGCAACGGCGTGGTGGCTACCTTTGCATGGGTTCACAATGGCAAGTGCTACAAGCATGTGGCCGAGATAACACGCCCGATGCCCGACAAGCGACTGACACTGAAATGGACCACATTCCGCGACCGCCTGCTGCCCGGCCAACAAGAACAGTGGCAGCTGAACATTACCCGCCCCGACGGAAAACCCGCCGACGCCCGACTCATGGCGACAATGTACGACAAGTCGCTCGACCAGATTATCGAGCACAAGTGGTCGCTCGACATACGCCAATGGCTTCCCCTGCCCTCGTTCTCTTGGGCTTCGATGTTCAACAGCTCACAAAGCATGTATATGTATCAGGAGTTCAGCCGATTTGCCTCACACGAGTTTGAGTTCAGCCACTTCGACCAGACGCTGTTCAACCGATACAGCCGAATGCTGACAAAATCGTTCAGGCCTATGCTCTCAAGCAAGGCAATGGCCAAAAACGAAGCCATGGCAATGACATTCGATACGGTGAAGGAAGCAGTGGTGGAGGCCGGCAGTACATCCTCGAATGAAGCCGGCAACGCCGGAAAAGGAAACGCCAACGACATAAAAGCCTACGACGACTCCACTCCACAGGACGAGAACATCCGCGAGAACCTCAGCGAGACGGCCTTCTTCTATCCCATGCTCACCACCGACGCCAACGGAACCGTCAGCCTCAGCTTCACACTGCCCGAGACACTCACCTCATGGCGAATGATGGGCGTGGCCAACACAACCGACATGATGACAGGCTACATCGAGGGCGAGACAGTGGCGCAGAAGGAAGTGATGGTACAGCCCAACCTGCCCCGATTCCTGCGCACCGGCGACGAGACGCAACTCTCGGCAAAGATATTCAACACCGGTAATACCGACATCGAGGGAACAGTGAAGCTGGAACTCATCGACCCTGAAACCGACAAGGTGGTGGCTACACAGAGCAAGCCGTTCAGCGTGGCCATCGACAAGACCACTACGGCTTCGTTCGACTACAAGGCCGACGACAAGTGGCCTCTGCTCATTGTGCGCATCGTGGCAAGCGGCACAACATTCAGCGACGGCGAACAGCACTACATTGCAGTGCTGCCCGAGAAAGAGCTGGTAACCGTGACAAAGACATTCACGCAGACAAAGCCCGGAACTACAACCATCGACTTACACAAGATGTTTGACGTGAAGGACAACTCAAGCCGCATGACCATAGAATACACCAACAACGCCGCATGGCTCATGGTGCAGGCACTGCCGCAAATGGCACAGCCACACAACAACAACGCCATCGACCAGGCAGCGTCGCTGTATGCCAACACCTTGGCACAGTATGTGGCCCGAAACAATCCCGACATTATGAAAACATTCCGTTTGTGGAAGGAAGAGAAGGCCGGTGAAGGCTCGCTGACAAGCAACCTTGAAAAGAACCTCGAACTAAAGGACATCTTACTGAGCGAGACGCCCTGGATGAACGACGCAAAGACAGAGAGCGAGCAGAAGCACGCCCTTGCCATGCTGTTCGACACCAACTCGATGGAAGCCCGACTGGCTGCCGCCACCGACAAGCTGCAGAAACTGCAGAACGAAGACGGCTCGTGGAGCTGGTGGCCAGGCATGAACGGCAACACATGGATGACACAAGCCATAGCCACCATCATGGCACGCATGAAAGTCATGACCGACAACACCGCCGACAATGCGATGCTGACAAAGGCAATGGACTATCTCGACAAGACAATGGCGCAAATGGTGACACGCATGAAGGACAATGCCAAGAATGGCGTTGCGCCGACATTCCCCGGCACCACGGCACTCGAATATCTCTACACCAATGCCATTCTCGACCGCAAACTGGACGGCAAAGCCAAAACAACCGCAGAATATCTCATTCCGCTGCTGAAGAAAGAGTCGAAGGACATGAGCATGTTTGCCAAGGCAATGGCTGCAATAATACTCGACAAGCACGGCGAGGCACGACTGGCCAAGACCTACGTGAAGAGCATCGTAGAGCATACGGTATGCACCGAAGCCGACGGCCGCTACTTCGACTCCTACAGGGCAGCGTCGTCATGGCGCAACTACACCATACCTACCCAAACGGCAGCCATCGAGGCCATCAGCGCAATAGGCGACGCAAAAGGCAAGGACAGCCAGACAATAGACGAAATGAAACGCTGGCTGCTGCAGCAGAAACGCACACAAACGTGGGACACGCCAGTAAACAGCATCGACGCCATCTACGCCTTCATGCTCGGCAATGAAAAGGCCTTGGCAACGAAGGAGCAGGCTACTGTTATCATCGACCAGAAAACGTTCGACATGCCAAAGGCTACAGCAGGCATTGGCTATCAGAAAGCCACTACCAACTACAACAACGAAAAGAAGCTGACCGTGAAGAAAACTTCGGAAGGCACCTCTTGGGGCAGCGTCTATGCGCAATTCATGCAGGATGCCGTCAAAGTGTCAGACAGAGGCGAGGGCATGACAATAAAGCGCGAGATGATATTGCCGGCAGAAGGCCTGAAAGTAGGAGCACGCATAAAAGTGCGCATCACCATCGACGCCCAACGCAACATGGACTTCGTGGAAGTGATTGACCGACGCGCATCATGCATGGAGCCTATCGAACAACTCAGCGGCTACCGCAACAGAACCTACTGCATGCCTAAGGACAACGCAACCTATTACTTCTTCGACAACCTGTCGAAAGGACGTCATGTGATAGAAACCGAATACTTCATCGACCGCGAAGGAACCTACGACACCGGAACCTGCACCGTACAGTGCGCCTATTCTCCAGAGTTCAAGGCTACCGTCAAGGGAGAAAAAATAATAATCGAAAAATCGAAAGACAAATAAAAAATGTATAGAAGCAACATAATCGCACTACTGCTCGTGATGGGAGCCACAACGGCCTCGGCACAAAAGATAACGGTAAAGGACAGCGAAGTAAACTGTGGCAAAGTGGAATATTTCAAGCCCATAACAGCCACGTTCAACCTGAAGAACAAAGGCTCAAAAAGCCTGAAGATTGACGACGTAAGAGTAAGCTGCGGATGCTTGAACGCCGATTACCCAAAGGCAGAAATTGGGTCGGGAACGGAATTTACCGTCAAGCTCACCTACGACGCACGCCAAATGGGACACTTCCAAAAGGAAGCTGCCATATACAGCAACGGCTCCGACAAGCCACTGTTTCTGATAATGAGGGGAATAGTGGTGGAAGAGGTGACCGACTACACAGGCGAATACCCATATAAGATAGGCGACCTGCGCACCGACAAGCTCGACCTGGAGTTTGACGACGTGAACAAAGGCGACAAGCCATTCATAGAACTTCACATAATAAACGACGGAACAAAGGTGCTGCAGCCCAACCTCATGCACCTGCCACCTTACCTCGAAGTGGAGTCGTCGTCGCAATATCTGCGTCCCGGTCACCAAGGCAAGATGACGGTAACGCTCAATTCTGAAAAGCTGAAGGAATATGGCGTCACTCAAACCTCGGTGTATCTTGCCAACGAACTGGGCGAGAAGGTGAGCACCGACAACGAGATGACCGTATCGGCCGTGCTGCTTCCACAGTTTGCCCAGATGAGCGACAACGAACGGCTCAATGCGCCCTCCATCACTCTATCAAAACAGGAAATAGCAGCCAATTTTAGCCAGAAGGACAAACATACCGAACGCATCGACATTGTCAACACAGGCAAGAGCAACCTGCACATCTCCTCTCTGCACATGTATTCAAAAGCCCTAAAGCTCACTCTTGGCAAGCGCACGCTGAAGCCCAATGAAAAGACGACGCTGAAGGTAACGGTTGAGCGCAATGCATACAACAATGCACGCACACGTCCAAGAATACTGATGATAACCAACGACCCCAAAAACCCGAAAATAGAGTTGAAGGTTACGGCAACGAACAAATGAAACCAAAACGATTGAAACATCATGATACATCCAGAAAACAGCGAAGAATACAAAGGCCTTACGGTGAACAGCGGCGTGACCCAGCAAGCCACCGTAAACCCCTACCTCAACCGCATGCGCTTCCGCCGTCGCCAGTTGTCGGCGGCTGAGATGGTTGAAGGCATAGTAAAAGGCGATGTCACCATACTAAGTCAGGCAGTGACCTTGGTGGAGAGCGTTAATCCCGACCATCAGGCCAAGGCACAAGAAGTGATTGAGAAGTGCCTGCCATACAGCGGCAACTCGATAAGAGTGGGCATAAGCGGTGTACCAGGTGCAGGCAAATCGACGTCGATTGACGTCTTTGGCACACATGTACTCGAAGAGCATGGGGGCAAACTGGCGGTATTGGCCATCGACCCAAGTTCTGAACGTTCAAAAGGTTCGATACTCGGCGACAAGACTCGTATGGAGAAGTTGTCGCAACATCCTAAATCGTTCATTCGCCCCAGCCCATCGGCAGGCTCTCTCGGAGGCGTGGCGCGCAAGACCCGCGAGTCAATAATACTATGCGAGGCGGCTGGTTTCGACAAGATATTCGTCGAGACGGTAGGCGTAGGACAAAGCGAAACGGCCTGCCACTCGATGGTCGATTTCTTCCTGCTCATTCAAGTGGCAGGCACAGGCGACGAACTGCAGGGCATCAAGCGTGGCATCATGGAGATAAGCGACGGCATCGTCATCAACAAGTGCGACGGCGAGAACGTTGACCGCTGCCACATGGCCGCCACCAACTTCCGCAACGCCCTCCATTTCTTCCCCAAGCCTGAAAGCGGCTGGCTGCCCAAGGTGATGTGCTACAGCGGATTCTACGGCACTGGTGTAAAGGAAGTGTGGGACATGATATACCAGTATATCGACTTCGTAAAGCAGAACGGATACTTCCAGTACCGACGCAACGAACAGAGCAAATACTGGATGTATGAAACCATAAACGAGCAGCTGCACCGCAGCTTCTACCAAAACGCCGAGATAAAAGCCATGCTGAAGCAAGCCGAACAAACGGTACTCAACGGCGAAAAGACCAGCTTTGCCGCCGCCGGCGACTTGCTGGAACACTACTTCAAGAAATCATTTTAGGAAAAATATGCTGAAAATAGAAATAGACGATGGCAGCGGTTTCTGCTTTGGCGTGACCACTGCCATCAAAAAGGCCGAGGAAGAGCTGGAAAAGGACTCATGCCTATATTGCCTTGGCGACATCGTACACAATGGAATGGAATGTGAACGACTGAAGCACCTGGGACTCACAACCATCAACCATGAAGAAATGGAACAGCTGCACGGAGTGAAAGTGCTGTTGAGGGCACACGGCGAACCGCCAGAGACGTACGAACTGGCAAAACGAAACAACATCGAGATAATAGACGCCACATGTCCGGTAGTACTGCAACTGCAAAAACGCATTCTCCGACAGTATGAAACATGTCCGGAAGCCCAAATCGTGATATTCGGAAAGCCTGGACATGCCGAAGTGCTGGGACTTGTCGGGCAGACGCAAAGCCACGCCATCGTGGTGGCGCACTTCGAAGACGTAATGGGACTTGACTACTCGCGCGACATCTACCTCTATTCGCAGACGACAAAGTCGCTCGACGAGTTCCACCGCATCATCGACTACATTCAGTCGCACATATCGCCAAAGGCAACATTCAAGAGTTTCGACACCATCTGCCGTCAAGTGGCCAACCGCATGCCCAACATAAGCCGCTTTGCCAAGCGTCACGACCTCGTACTGTTTGTATGCGGAAGAAAAAGCAGCAACGGACGTGTGCTGTTCAACGAGTGCAGGCGGGTAAACCCCAACAGCCGCCTCATAGAAGGTCCCGACGAAATCATGCCCGAATGGCTTGAAGACATCAACACCATTGGCATCTGTGGCGCCACCAGCACCCCCAAATGGCTTATGGAGCAATGCCGCGACAAGATAATGGCCGGCACTGTCCAGTAAGTCATATTCATTGCGACAATCTCTCTTTCACCAAGGCTGTATTGTTGCGCGACACGGGAATCAGCTTGTCGTTACCAAATATCTCAAGCTGATATCCTGTATTGCGGCTCGTCATCGACACCACAAAGTTCAGGTTTACCACAAAAGCACGATGGCAATACACATACGGCAAAATCAACCACACACAGAAAGGATGCTTTGAAGCTACAGAGAGGGTGAGCAAGATGTACTTCAACGCAGGTGCCGTATGGCAGATTGACGACCTAAACTCAGTAGGCATAAAGGTGGAGCGCGGACAATGTCTCTCGGATATGGCATAAAGACAATAAGGCCTTCTTATCATGCTCTGCGCAGCGAAACGGAGTATGTAAGTCGCTACACAATGCAAACCGGCAATCCGAAACTGAAGAACGAAATAAGCCACAACCTAAACTTTGGAGCAAGATGGCGATGGTTGACTCTCGCCGTCAACTACGTTCACACCAAGGATGCCATCTACGACTGGTCGTATCCATACGACGACGAAGGCAGAGTGGTGATAGGCATGGTTAACTTCGACGAGCCAATCGACTTGCTTGGAGCCTTTGCTGTAGTGTCGCCCACCTTTGGTCGCTTTACCACGAGCAACACCTTCGGCATACAAAAGCAGTGGTTGACGTTCAACCTTACCGACCCGCGCACTCCTACCGGTACACGCGAGGTAAACTACAACAAGCCAATGCTGATATTCAACAGCAACAACTCTCTTAGTCTGTCCCACGGCTGGCAACTGGAGCTTAACTCCGAGTTCTACAACAAGTCACACTTCCGCAATGCTCGCCTCTACGAAAACTTCTGGAACCTGACAGCCGTTGTACAGAAATCGTTCTTGAAGGACAAGTCGCTCGTAGTGCGTCTTTCATGCTCCGACATCTTCAACACTGCCCACCATGCCGTAGGCCTCGACCTTGGCAACTACTTTCTCTATGAAACCAACGTATGCGGCGGACAACGCACACTCTACACCTTCCAACACCTAAACCTTACCGTGCGTTATGCCTTCAACTCTACAAAGAGCAAATACAAAGGCAAGGGAGCCGGACAAGACATCATAAAACGTATATAAAGCATGAGCATCCCTATGTTTGGGGATGCTTTTTGTATGTTTTTTGTCCCTTTTGTTCTCATTGTCGTTTTTTTGTTGTATTTTTGCGCCTGATAAACTGCCTTTCGGCAGAAAAGCCACTAATACAAAACAAAACATGGAAAAAAACATTGAATTGCATCCTTTCGAACCATTCCTGCCCAAAGGGGCAAAGCTTCTCATGCTCGGCACATTTCCTCCATCGGAAAAGCGATGGTGCATGAAATTTTATTATCCCAATTTCACTAACGACATGTGGAAAATTTTCGGCTTGTGCTATTTCAACGACAAGGAACACTTCATCGTAAAAGGAGAAAAACGATATGACGTTGAAAAGATAAAACAGTTTCTCGAAAAGGAAGGCATAGCCATGTACGACACTGCGGTCAAGGTTTGCCGTACGAAAAACACAGCGTCCGACAAAGACCTCGAAATAATTGAACCTACCAACGTGAAGGCAATGTTGGAAAAGTTGCCGCAATGCGTTGCCGTAATCACCGCCGGCCAGCTCGCCACCGATACTTTCTGCCTCCAGTTCAGCATTACATCGCCCAAGGTAGGCGAATATGTGGAATTCAGCCTCCCCCACTCCACGCGTCGCTTGCGCCTTTACCGAATGCCAAGTTCGTCACGCGCCTACCCGATGAAAGTGGAATTTAAGGCCGAGGAATATTCAAAAGTGTTTGGCTTCATCGCTGGCACAAAACAAATAAAATGAAATATAAAACCCACAAAAGGCTACATTATGACACTGCTTTAAAAGGGGAATGATATTTTTATTAGAAAAAACGTCGAAAATATTTGGAGCTATAAAATAAATAATGTATATTTGTAGCGACAATCAAGCAACTAATTCAATAACGTACGGTACATTTATCAATTAAAAAGAGCATAAAACGCAACTTTTGTATTCTAATATTGGTAAAGACTAACAAAATGAACTCTTTTCAATAAAAAAACTTTTCATTTTGTTTGGCAGTATGAATTGTTTTTGTTACTTTTGCAGCAGAATTTAACAACAAACTTAAAAAGTGAATTATGAAAAGAATGGATTTCGACAAGTTTTCGAAGCAAGCTCTGCAAGAGCTTCATCGATACAGAGCGGTGATGTTCAGCCCGACCATGATTTAAATGTTTTTCTTTTCTTATTTATTTAAGAGAAGAAAGACTTAACTGCCACACACGGCGCACAGCGGTGCGTTGTCACAAGTCGTGTGGTCTAATAAACAAATCTCTTAAACAAAAAGAACAAACATTTAAATCATTGAAGATATGAATACACCAACTATTAGAGAAGTGGAAGATTGGGTAATGACGTTGTACAACACATGTGAAGAAACCATTACCACAGCCGAGCGTAGAGAACAACACAAGTATGCCACAATGGTACAGCGTCCTCAGGACAAGAAGTTCCTTGTGAAAATGCTTGACGAATCGTCACAAATTCGCGACGACAAGAAGTTGGCCAAGCGCATCAAGGTTCTGCTCGATGAATATGGTGTGCCCAAGTTCCTCAACAAGCGCGACACCTTCCTGTTCAAGATTTACCAGGCTTTCGGCCACTACTTCTACCCGATTGCCATACCTATCATTAAGAAGCGACTGAGAATGGACACCTCGCGCGTAATCATCGACGCAGCACGTCCACACCTGACCAAGCACCTTGCTACTCGCTTCGACCAAAAGATAGGACAGAACGTAAACCTTCTTGGTGAAGTCGTACTTGGCGACGAAGAGGCCGACAAGCGCTACTACAGCTACTTGGAAGCACTCAAGGAGCCGGACATCAACTACATCTCTGTAAAAATATCTGGTATTTACGCACAGACTCATGCCCTTAACTATGAAGAGTCGTTCCCCGAACTGTCTCGCCGTATGTCGGAGCTGTATCAGGCTGCCATCGACAACAAATATGTTGACGAAAACGGAGTTAAGCGCGACAAGTTCATCAACCTCGACATGGAGGAATACAAGGATGCTCACTTGACGATGCGCCTGTTCAAGTCAGTGCTGTCGAAACCCGAATTCCTAAAATATTCAGCCGGTATTGTTGTACAGGCTTACCTGCCGGACGCATGGGACTTCCAAACCGAACTGCTCGAGTTTGCCAAGGAACGCTGCGAGCGTGGCGGCGCACCTATCAAGATGCGTATCGTCAAGGGCTGTAACCTCGACATGGAAACCGTTGTAGCATCGCTGCGCGGATGGGAGAACCCCGTACGTCCCAACAAGACCGAAGTTGACGCCAACTACCTTAAGATTATCGAGCGCGGACTCCTGCCCGAAAACTCGAAGTATCTGCACATTGGTATGGCTTCACACAACCTATACACCATATCTTATGCCTATCTGCTCACCAAAATGTACAAGACTCCAAAGGAGACCTTCTGCTTCGAGATGCTTGAGGGTATGGCCGACCAGGTATGGCGTGCTCAGTCGAAGTTGGGCAACCACGTAATACTCTATACACCGGTAGTAAAGGACGAGCACTTCCTCAACGCCGTATCATATTTGGTGCGCCGTATGGACGAAAACACTGCTCCCGACAACTTCCTTACCCACTCGTTCAACCTTCAGCCCAACACCGAGGCATGGGACTTCCTCAAGAAGCAGTTTGAGGATGCCTACGCTATCAAGGACAAGATTCCACACGAGCCTCACCGCAAGCAGAACCGTCTGGAGCCTTACAAGCCAGTGCCTCCAATGGACGAGATGAAAAACGAGCCTGACACCGACTTCGACCGCGAGTGCAACCAGGAATGGCAGCGCCAGATATTCAAGAAGTGGAAGAAGTCGAAGGCCGACAAGCCATACATCATCCCAACACAGATAGGCGACAAGACTGTAGAAAACGCAAGCCGCGCCAAATACTTCGACCGTTGCCAGGACGACGAGGTTGAGATATGCGAAATGTCGAAGGCCGACGTTAAGCAGGTGGAGGAAATTATTAAGATTGCAGCTACCGACCCGAAGGGCTGGCGCAACACAACCATCGAACAGCGCCACAAGATAATGTATGACGCTGCCAATCGACTTGGCGAGATGCGCGGCGACCTCATCGGTTGCATGTGCGCCATCACAGGCAAGACCGTTACCGAGGGTGACGTTGAGGTATCTGAGGGTATCGACTATGCCCGTTTCTACACACCATCCATGAAGAAGTTCTATGCCCTCAATGATGTTGACATCAAGGCCAAGGGCACCATACTGGTCATCTCGCCTTGGAACTTCCCATGCGCCATTCCTTGCGGCGGCGTTGTAGCTGCCTTAGCATCAGGTAACACCTGTATATTGAAGCCGGCCACTGTTGCAGCTCCTGTAGCATGGCTCTTTGCCAAGGCTTTCTGGGATGCAGGCGTGCCAAAGGAGGCTCTGCAGGTTATCATCACCGAGCGCGACGCTTTGAAGAAGCTGACCACAGCTCCTGAAATCAACCATATCATACTTACTGGTGGTACGGAGACGGCACAGGCCATCACCAAGGCCAACCCAACCACTCCACTGTCGGCCGAGACCGGCGGTAAGAACGTTATGATTATTACAGCATCGTCCGACCGCGACCACGCCATCATGAACGCCTGTGCTTCGGCATTCGGCAACGCCGGTCAGAAGTGCTCGGCTTGTTCGCTGCTCCTGGTTGAACGCTCAGTATATGACTCTGAAGAGTTCAAGACCAAGCTGAAGGACTGTGCAACATCAATGAAGGTGGGCAGCGTATGGAATGCAGGAAACATTGTCGGCCCAATGATAACCAACGAGAACGACAAGCTGCTGAAGGCACTCAACACCCTCGAACCGGGCGAGTCATGGCTTGTAGCTCCTAAGTTCATCGACAAGAAGAAGTACATACTTGCTCCAACGGTTAAGTGGGGCGTAAGTCCTAAGAACTACTCGTTCCGCACTGAGCTGTTCGGCCCAATGCTTTCAGTATCTCCATTCGACACACTGGAAGAAGCCATCGACCTCGTAAACGGCCTCGACTATGGCTTGACATCAGGCATCCAAAGCCTCGACGAGCGCGAGCGCGACCTCTGGAAGAACTCTATCCAGGCTGGTAACCTTTATATTAATAGAGGTATCACGGGCGCTATCGTCAATCGTCAGCCATTCGGCGGCATGAAGTTGTCGGCATTCGGTGGTGGCATCAAGGCCGGTGGTCCAAACTACTGCGCACAGTTCACCTACATCACCGACAAGAAGGGTTCGAAGACCGACTACAAGAAGAGCTATGCTGAAGCATGGGAGAAGGAGTTCCGTCATGCACGCGACTGGAACCAGTGCCGAGGCGAGCAGAACGTATTCCGCTATCTGCCTGTAAAGGGTGGCATGTGCCTGCGTCTGTTCAAGGACGACACCAACGAGCAGGCTCAGATGATAGCCCTCGCAGCCAAGATAGCCGGCACGCCGCTGACCATCAGCTTCGATCCTTCCGACGACCGTACTTCAGCCCTTGGCTCTACAGGCGCACAGCTCAAGAAGGAGTCGCTGGCCGACTTCCTCAAGTCGATGCCAAGTTATGAGCGCATCCGCACCTGCTCGGCCAACTTGCCACGCGAGATGTACGAGCGTGCAGCTGAATGCGACAAATACATTGCAACGGCAGCTCCTGTAAAGGACGGCCGCGTAGAACTAATCCACTACATCAAGGAACAGAGCATCTCGTTCGAGTATCACCGCTACGGCAGTGGTCAGGACCAGGCTCCTGAGGTAGAATAATGTAGAGGAGGTGTTTTAGAAGGTAGAAGGTAGAGGGTAGAAGGTAGAGGCTACTGCACTGCGCAGTTATCTGCCACAAATCATGGCTTTCACTATTCTCTACCCTCCACCCTCTTCCTTCTACCTTCCAAAATCATTTTACCCCCTTATTATACTCTTTATACAAAAACTAATAAAAGCACATGAGAATTCGATTGTATCTATTAATGGCCATGACAATGGTCACTATGGTTGCTATGTCCCAACGCCTTAACATCAGGGGTACGGTCATAGACGAAAACAAGGAAGCTGTCATTGGAGCTTCTATCATGGTTAAAGGCAGCAATGTAGGCACAAAATCAGACATTTACGGACAGTTCATACTCGACGGAGTAAAGAACGGTTCGGAGCTGGTAGTGTCGTACATTGGAATGAAGACAAAGACCGTTAGGGCCTCTGAAACCATGAAGATAGTATTGGAAAACGACGACCAGATTCTTGACGAAGTCATGGTCGTAGCATTTGGCGAGCAGAAGAAATCGTCGTTCACAGGCTCGGCAGGTGTCGTTGACAGCAAGAAGTTGGAGCAGCGACAAGTGACTAATGTAATGGATGCCCTCCAGGGCAACGTGGCCGGACTACAAGCTTATTCTCACTCAGGAGCACCCGATGCCAATCCCGAATTCCGCATTCGAGGCATCAGCTCCATCAACGCCGGCAACAAGCCACTCATAGTACTTGACGGTGCCCCATACGACGGCGAATGGAACAGCATCAACCCTTCGGACGTGGCATCGGTGACGGTGCTCAAGGACGCTGCTTCCAACGCTCTCTATGGTGCGCGAGGCGCCAACGGCGTAATAATTGTAACAACAAAAAAGGGCGACAAAAGCCGCACTACCATCTCGCTCGACGTGAAAGTAGGCTCAAGCAGCCGCGCTTCTAAAAGATATGACACCATCGACGACCCGGCACAATACATCGAAACAAACTACACCGCTCTATACAATTATTTCACTTCAAAGGGTCAGTCAAACTACAATGCTCACGTCAACGCCAACAACACTCTTTGGAAATCGTCAGGCGAAGGTGGTCTGGGCTATCTTCCCTATGCCGTTCCGGCAGGACAATACCTCGTGGGCGACAACGGCAAGCTCAACCCAAACGCCTCACTCGGCAACCGCGTTTATAACGGCGGACAGGTATATACCATATACCCCGACGACTGGATTGACGAGACCTACCGCAACGCCCTGCGCCAGGAATACAACCTCAGCATCAACGGCGGCGGACAGCAGGGACATTTCTATGCCTCTATAGGCTATCTCAACGCCGACGGCATCGCGGTGGCAAGCGACTACGAACGCTATACGGCACGCATGAAGGCAAGCTATCAGGCCAACAAGTGGCTCAACGTAGGCGGAAACATCAACTTCGCACGCTCGACAACCAACAACGGAGCCGACATCGACGACACCGAAGACGACTCTGGAAACAACATCTACACGCAGATTTCGCAGATAGGCCCCATATATCCCGTCTATCTCCGCGACGGCAACGGCAATATACTGTGCAACGAGAATGGAGTAGTGGGCGACTTCGGCGACGGACAACTCCTCGGCACCGAATATGTTCGACCATATCTCACACAGGTGAACGGAATAGTTGACGCCACACTCAACACCAACAAGAAAGTTGCCACAACATTCTCGCTCAACGGCTTTGCCGACATCGACATCTGGGACGGACTGAAAGCCACCATCAACGGCAGCGTCTATACCAGCAATTACAACTCGACCTACACTTACGAACCGTTCTACGGCTTCGGCCACGCTTCCTACCCCAACGGCTACGTATATAAGGACTCTTACAACGAATACACGCTCAACTTCCAGCAGCTTCTGAAGTACAACAAGAAGTTTGGCAAGCACAACGTTTCGCTCCTTGCCGGACACGAGAGCTACAAGTATGACCTCGACGACATCAGCGGCGACCGTAAGAACATGTACTCTTACTTTGAAAACCAAGAACTCGACGGCGCCACCACCGTACTTACCAACAGCTCATACCATTTGGGCTACAACACCGAGGGCTGGCTTTTCCGCGCCCTTTACGACTACGACGGAAAATACTTCGGACAGGTGTCGTATCGCCGCGACGCTTCGTCGCGATTCCATCCCGACCACCGCTGGGGCAACTTCTACTCATTTGGCGGTGCATGGATAATAACCAAGGAAGAGTGGATGAAAGACGTAAAATGGCTGAACGAACTGAAGCTGAAGGCTTCGTTCGGACAAAACGGCAACGACAACATCTCCGACTTCCTTTACACCGACACATACTATATCAATAAAGGCGAAGGCAACGACATTGGCCTTACACTCAAGCAAATAGGCAATGAGAACATTACATGGGAAACCGTCACCAACATTAACGCCGGCTTTGAGTTCCAACTGTTCAAGAGCCGCCTGCGCGGTGGCATAGAATACTTCTACCGCAAGACCACCGACATGCTCTGCACCGTAAAGGTTCCACTGTCACTTGGCTATGCAGGCTATTCGTCGAACGTAGGCGACATGGCCAACAAGGGTGTCGAAATTGAACTCGAAGGCGACCCTATAGTAACCAAAAACCTGCGCTGGACCATTGGCGCCAACCTCACAGCCTACAAGAACAAGGTGCTGAAGCTTAACGACGACAACAAATACAACGTGCTCGACGGCCATGCAGGCTATACAAGCGGCAGCTACTTCTACGGCGAAGACCTGCCTATGTACACTTGGCGCCTGCGCAAATATGCGGGTGTGGCCGACGACGGACAGTCGCTTTGGTATGTCCACGACGACAACGGCAACCTTACCACCACTACCAACCCCACCGAGATAACCAAGGACATCGACTTCTACGACTGCGGCACAGCACTGCCCGACTTCTACGGTGGCTTCAACACGTCGCTCAACGCCTACGGCTTCGACTTCAACGTGTCGTTTGCCTATAGCGTTGGCGGTAAGGTGATGGACTATGGCTACATGCAGCTCATGACCGTGCCAACGGCAGGACTCACCGGCATGGCACTCCATGAAGACCTCCTTAAAGCCTGGACTCCCACCAACACCGACAGCAACATACCTCGCCTCCAGTATGGCGACAACTACTCGGCCTATACGTCCGACCGATTCCTCACCAACGGCAGTTGGCTGAGCCTTCAGAACATAACGCTCGGCTACACCTTCCCAAAGAGGTGGTTGCAGTCGCTCGGCATTACAGGCCTGCGCCTGTCAGTATCAGGCGAGAACCTCACCTATTGGAGCAAGCGCAAGGGCCTCGACCCACGCATCAACTCTTACGGCGGTGCAAGCAACACAAAGTATGCTCCTTCGCGTACCATAATGGGAGGACTCAGCGTGCAGTTCTAATTTTTAATTAGAAATTAAAGAATTAAAAATTAAGGAATTAAAAATTAAGACAACATGAAGATAATTAAAGACTATATAAAAGGGCTGAAGCATTTATCCACCATCTATCTTGTGCCAACAGCCTTCTTCCTGCTCCCCGCCGTCACCACAAGCTGCATCGACGAGGAGATTCCCACACAAGAGGCATCGGCCGAACAGGTGGCCGGATCGAGCGCATCATTCAAGATGCTCATCAACGGACTCAACTCGAAAATGATATCGCAGCAGAACTACTACGGCGAGTCGTACAGAGGCACTTGGTATGCCACTCAAGATTGGGGCTACCCATGCTACATGTATGTCAAGGAGACAATGCTCGACGGTTTTCCTACCACCGACGCCAGCTGGAACTACCAGATATACTATGAGAAGGCAAGCAACCTCACAGGCTATTCGGGCTGTCCGTTCTACTACTACTACGGACTGATAAACAACGCCAACCGCATCCTGGCCACTCTAACCGACGGTGTGTCTGAGGAAATGTTGCAGTATTATGCCATGGCTCGCGTATATAGGGCTTTGGCGTATTCCGACCTCGCCATGATGTTTGAGTTCTACAAGACAGGCATTGCCGAACTTGACGCAAAGGCCGAAAAGATACAGGGACTCACAGTGCCCATCGTGACCGAGACAACCGACCGCGAAGCAGGCAAGAACAATCCACGAGTGCCGTTCTTCACCATGTATCGTTTCATTCTCAACGACCTGAGCATTGCCGAGGAAGCTCTGCAGAACTATTCGCGCAGCAACAAGTGCGAGGTGAACATCGACGTGGTAAACGGACTCCTCGCCCGCTTCTGGCTCAACGCCGCCACACGCTTCCGCCTCTCGCCCGACGACCTCGCCCAGCAGCTTCAGCACGAGGGAGACAACGACGGCGGCAAGGCTCTTGGTATAAAGACGGCCAACGACTGCTACGAAAAGGCATACCTATATGCCGGAAAGGTGTTTGCCGCCGGCTATTGGCCAGTGACAGAGACACAATGGAAAGACCAAACCACTGGCTTCAACACCGAAAACCAGGCTTGGATATGGGAAATGCGATACTCGTCGAAGGAGCAGGTCACCGACTACTGGTGCTCGCACGTGGGCCTGACGGCATCTGAACCCACATGGGGCATGCCTGCATACGGCGGTGCCTATCGCTGCCTCAGCACTAAATACTACAACAGGATGCAGGCTGGCGACTGGCGCAAGGAGTCATGGATAGCACCCGAAGACGCTGGATTGCCCGTGCCACCTGAAAAATACAACACTCTGCTTAAGGAAGAAAACACATCGAGCAAGTCGGAAAAGACAAACTTCAGCCGACTGCCCGCCTACTCCAACCTGAAATTCCGTCCGGGCAGTGGTAGCATCGACGACGAGCAGACGGGCATGCTTTGCGACGTTCCGCTGATGCGCATCGAGGAAATGATGTTCATCATGATAGAATGTGAGTTCTACCTCAATGGTCTTGAAGCAGGAAAGGCGGCTCTTACGAGCTTCCTCAACAGCTACCGCTACACCAACGGCGAGTACTACTGCGACTCCAACTATTCGGCCGACTTCTTATATGAACTGATAGCACAGAAGCTCATCGAGTTTTGGGGCGAAGGCATACTTTACAACGACTTCAAGCGTCTGCGCCTCGCCGTGATACGCGACTATGCCGGCACCAACTATCTCGACACCTATCTGCTCAACTCAAAGGATAGCTACTGCGCACCATGGCTCAACTTCTACATTCCAGAGACAGAGCGCAGCTTCAACTCGGCCCTTGAAGACCAGATGAATCCCGACCCGACACCGTATTGTCAATGACGCGCTTGCGTCATTGGCAAATTAAAGAAACGAAGTTCGACAAAGTCAATTAAAGAATTTAAAAGTAAAGTTCTATGAAGATAAAAACGATATACAGCTTTCTGATGATGTTGGCAATGGTTGCCCTTGCCTCATCGTGCGACGACAAGAACGACAGCAACTACGAGCCTGGTGCGCCTACGGCGAGTGGCAGCCTCGGCGTTTACTTCAACAGCAGCAACGCCAGCGAACACATCTTCCAGCCTGGTGAGGCCAACGAAGTAGAATTTACAATCTCACGATTGAAGACCGACAACGCCGCTGAAGTGCCACTCGTAGTAAAAGCCGATGCAGGCCTCAACATCCCTTCTACAGCATCGTTTGCAGCAGGACAGGCAACAACGTCCATCAAAATTACGTTCAGCGGACTTGAGCCTTCAAAGAAATACAACTACACCATTGCCGTAGGCGAAGAATATGCCGACCACTACACCATCGTAGAAGGCACCACTTCCTTCACAGGCTACATAATGGAAGCGGCATGGAATACAATATCCGACAACGTAAGGATGTCGTGGACCACTCTCGGCGTGGCCAACAGCTTCACATCAACATTGCAACAGCTTGGTGAAACCAACCGCTACCGCTTTGTCAACTTCCTCAACTCAGGCATCGACTACATATTTGTCGTTGGAAGTGCTTCTACGGCCTACGTAGGCTACGACTGCATCATCACCTACGCCAACTACGAGCCTTATGAGGGAGCGGAGGCCAAGGCTGCCTACCTCTTCGACGATGCCACACAAAGCTATCCAACATGGACCGTTGCCGATGGCACCATTGAGGTGGCCGACATCTGCGTGATGGAAGACTATGGCTCGACCATAGGCTACTCATGCATCTCGTTCGACAAGCGTGGTGGCTACGTCTATCTCTACTTCACCGACTACACCGACGGCTCCTACGACTACTACAACGCAGTATCGTTCTCGTGGAAGGAGTGAAAAAGAAGAAGAAGAAGAAGTTAAAAGAAGAAGTTAAAAGAAGGAGTTAAAAGAAGGAGTTAAAAGAAGGAGTTAAAAGAAGGAGTTAAAAGAAGAAGTTAAAAGAAGGAGTTAAAAGAAGGAGTTAAAAGAAGGAGTTAAAAGAAGGAGTTAAAAGAAGGAGTTAAAAGAAGGAGTTAAAAGAAGGAGTTAAAATGGGCCAAATGTTTCAGCGCAGAAAGTATTGGCCCACCATAACTCCCCACCATAACTCCCCATCATAACTCCCCATCATAACTCCCCATCATAACTCCCAACAAAAAAATAAATTACTATATGAAAAAAGGACTATATAAAATACTATTGATGCTGACAGCCGTGACATTAGGCTTCACATCATGCAGCGATGACGACATAGTGAAGTCACCGCTCGACACAACGTCGATAACCGAAGGCTCAAAGACAGTCAGCACCCTCAGCTTCAGTTGGACTCCTGTAGCAGGAGCCGTGCAGTATGCCTACGAGTTGGCCGAGCAAGACGGCAGCGTGGTGTTGGGTGGCATTACCAACACAACGTCGGTAGTGGCCACCGGCCTGAAAGTCAACACGACCTACACGCTCAACGTTTGGTCGTACGCCTCACTCCAAGGCGACAAGTCAACCTCGCCAATAGCCACACTAAAGGCCACTACCAACGACGTGGTTCAGCTCGATGCGCCACAAGCCACATGGGAACAGACCTCCGCAGGCATCGTGCTGACATGGCCAGCCGTGGAACATGCCGACTACTACGAAATAATCTACGGGTCATTCGAAAATGACGACTTGACCTACATCCGCACAAGCACAAACAGTGCCACTCTCACTGGACTACCCCTCGGCAACCACCAGGTATTGATACGTTCCGTGACAGAAGACGAGAACTACTCCAATTCCATCAACTTCGAGTTCACCGTGACACGCAGCAAGATGGAGGCATGGCGCACCGATGCAGAATACTACTCGGAAGCCCTCGACCAAACGTTCAGCTGTCAGGTAGTGGGTTACGACGACGGCTCGCTCCGCATCGAAGGCATCTACGGCACCACCGACGCCCTCGACTTCTACGTTGACAACGAAAGCGTGATTGACGGAGTGCCAGAAGTGGTGTTCACCAACAGCTACTCCGTGTCAGCACCCTACTACTACTTCCATGCCGGCGACTACACCATCTGCCTGTACTACCAGCGCGGCACGGGCTATACGGGTTGGGAAAACGGCAACAGCAGCAAGGGCGAGCTGTGGTACTACATCTATCTCTACGACAAGGACAACAACTATCTCGGCGGCGGCTACGACGATGTGACATGGGACACGGGAGCAGGCGGTCTGACCGTTGACGACATCGTTGGCGACTACACCGAGGTGACCAACTGCTACGACATGACCTACGACTGGGCTACATGGACAAAGGTTGAAAACCAGGAGTGCGACGTAAAGATAGAGAAGATAGACGACAACACCATCTCCATCTACAACTTCTATGCTTGGGAGGAAACATTCACCGCCAAGGTTGACTTCGACCTGCGCAAAATAACCATCGACATCAAGGACGACTGGGGCGGCTACTACACCTTCTGCCAGTACGATGCCCCCGACACGCCTGTTGTAGGCACAATAAACGAAGATGGAACCATCACCATCAGCAACTGGACAATTTGGTATGCGGACTATTCATATTCATACATATATACAGGCGCAACAAGCATTCTGACAAAGAAATAAACGTCTTCTCTGAACAATCTTCTCCGAGGCATTCATAAAGACCTTGGCTTCGGAGAAGATTCTTTTTTAACTCACAAGGTCTTTATAACAAATAACACAAATAACTATGAGATAGATTTACGCATTAATCGCAATGATGCTTTTGGCAGTTTGTCCAAAGGCGATGGCACAGGAAGAAAAAACGTCAACGGAAGAAAAGACTATTGCATGGAGTGCCCCTGCCAACTACTATGCCGCAGTTATCGACAAGGATTTCGACTGCAAAATTGTTGCCTACACCGACGGCACATACGCCATCAAGGGAGTTTATGGC
Source organism: Prevotellaceae bacterium (assembly GCA_029218445.1). Lineage (GTDB taxonomy): Bacteria > Bacteroidota > Bacteroidia > Bacteroidales > Bacteroidaceae > Prevotella. The sequence continues at coordinate 39,290 of JAQXRI010000085.1, forward strand.
TCTGAGTACGACATCGAGTTTACCGTTGACAACGAAAGTGTTGTTGAAGGTGTGCCAGAAATAGTTCTCACCAACTACTATTCAGCACAAGCTCCATATTACTATTTCCATGCAGGCGACTACACCGTTGGCACTTATTATTCAAAAGGAACTGGCTACACAGGCTGGGAAGGCGAGTCAGAAGATCCTGGAGTTTGGTTCTACGTTTATCTTTACGACAAAGACAATAATTACCTTGGTGCAGACTACGACTACATAACGTGGAAAAAGGGAGATGTAACGTCCATCTCATCGTTAAAGGCCAATACTAATGCATCCGACCGCACATTCAGCATCTCAGGCGTTGAATATACCAACAAGGCAAAGCTTCCTGCCGGACTTTACATTAAGAATGGCAAAAAGGTATTGATAAAGTAAATGGACAGCTGACGTCACGCTCGTTCCACAGCTGGCGTCACAGTTGTTCCACAGCTTTGGTACAACAGTGACAACAGCCATGGTACAGTAGTGACAATACGGCATTCACTTAAACACACTGCCCGCATCAACTAATCGTGATGCGGGCAGTGTAGCTTAATGTCATGACTTCCACAGTCCGTGCAAATTGCAGTACTCTCGGGCACACACGCACTCCTCGTCGGTAAAGAAAACGGCCTCGGGCTTACAGCCTGGTTTCAGTTCACGCCTCAGCACTGAAGTCGGAGTCAGCAGTTCTATCCACTGGATATAGTGCTCGTCGAGCATGGGATGCTCTGCACTACCCACCTTCACGCTGTAACCGCAGTCAGTCTTCTCCACCACTGGCACATGCTTCTCGTGCGCCGCATCGGTCACGTTTTCCTTGAGCAGCGTCATTGGTTTGCCGCAGCATACCAATTCGCCCTTTCCTGAGTTCAACACTTCCACCACATTGCCGCAAACTGGGCAACGGTAGATTTCTCTAATCTTTGTCATAATGTCTCCTTTCTTTAGTTAGAGTGAATAAGTCACTCATGATTTCACGATACAAATATAGCGAGAAATCTTCCTCTTGTCAATACCTTTATGCGTTTATTACGTCTATTTACTATATTTTAACGTGAGTTCGACGAATTGTTTTAAACCGTCAAATCGTCGAACTCACGTTTTTTTAATCATTGAACTATCCCACCCTTTGAAATGGTAGTACGACAAGATGTTATTTCATGATATTCAGCCCTTTTGAATGCGTAGCGCTGGGGGTGTGCATTCCGTACTACCATTACAAAGGGTGGGAACCAACGGTCGCTGGCCGAAGGGAAAAGCAAAGTTAAATTACAAATCATACTTGAAGTCATATAGCGGAAGATTCAGTAGCCAGTCTTGGGGCATTCTGCTTTTCATGGATATACGTATGCCCTTCAAGTCGGGATTTTTCTGAATGAATGTCCTAAGAGATTTTGACTTGACATTTTCTTCAGCCTTCACCTCGATGGGACATATTCTGTAGTCTGACTGAACTATGAAGTCAATCTCTATCGTGGAATTGGCTACACTGTGATAATATATGGTCTTGCCCTGTTGCTTCAGTTCGTTGTGAACATACAGTTCTGTGAATGCTCCTTTGTATTCCTTGAAAATGTCATCGCCTATGAGGATGGCTTTAGCTGGAGCTTCAACCATAGCCCCAAGGAGTCCGATGTCAAGCATAAAGAGTTTGAAGGCATTCAAATCTTCATAGAATTTCAGAGGCATCTCGGGCTTAGTCACGCGATTTACCTTATATATTAACCCAGCATCAATAAGCCACTCTATTGCCATCTCAAAGTCTGCTGCTCTTGCTCCTTTTCTTACTGCACCATAAATAAACTTCTTGTTTTCCTTCGCCAATTGGGATGGAATGCTGTCCCATACCATGTTGATACGAGAAACCTCACGCTCGGGCGCATGTTTTGAAAAGTCACGACGGTAGTTTTGCAATATCATCTGCTGAATGCTTCTGACCTTCTGTAACTCTCTTGACGATGCGTATTCAGCCACCACTTCGGGCCTACTTGCCTTGCACCATTCAACACCAACGGTTTCCGCTTGGGATTAGCCTTCCACTTTACAAGCTATTGATATACAAGTCTTTCCATATTATTACAACACTTTTATTGACGAATAATCTGTATGTTGGCTCACTTTTTCCGACGAATAATGCCCGAAATGCTACACTTTTTATGACGAATAATGTACACAACGCCACACTTTTTCTGACGAATAACACTGCAAAAGAACCAATTATTTTCGAAAAAGTGGCAATAGTATGGCGAAAAGTCAAAAAAAAGTCACTTTTCGCCATACCGTCGCCTCTATTTGTAGTTTTCAAACTAACCCCGTGCAAAATGATTAAACATGAACGGTGTCTGTCCCCTGTTCACGCGGCTGGCACATACGCTGGCATTGCCGCTATGATGTCCATCCCGCTGACAATGAAGCAGGCCTCTATATTGGCACTGATGATAGCACTGTGCCATGCCTTGCCTATGGAGTGCGCCGTAAACAAAAAGACAGGCTCATCGTTTTGGAAGATGGGAGCAATACGCATAGCCATGGCTCTCATCTGCGCCATCATTCTCAACATCATATTGCCCGATATGACTGGCAGATTCATCTACATGGATGCTGAGGCTGACAGCAGTTTTGGGGAGGTGATGACTACTTGGATGGTATCGCAGATAAAGATGTCTCTGATGGTGATGCTTATCATCTACTCACTGACGGTAGTACAACGTATGCTCGAATCATATCGCCTGCTCGACCCGTTATCCCACATGCTCTCGCCACTGATGTCCCTCCTCGGTTTGCCAAGACAAGCCTCCTACATATGGCTCGTAGGCAATGTGTTGGGCATAAGCTATGGCTCCGCAGTGATGGTAGAATTGGAGGAGAAAGGCATTGTGACAAGAGAAGAGGCAAACGATGTCAACTATCACCTCATCATGAACCACTCCATGCTCGAGGACACCATCGTCTTCGCCGCCACAGGCATCTCCGCCCTCCTGCTTATATCCACCCACATAATTTTCGCCCTCATATTGGTATGGGGAAGGTAATTACTGAATAAAATCCACTATCGTCTTCAGCACATCAACGGATATGGTTTCCTCAATCTGTTGATATTCAACCACATTTCCTGTCGTGCAATGCTGAAAGAGATGATTCAGTCCATCAAATGCAACTATCTTTGGCTTACAATTCACGAGTCCATCCTGCAAGGCTGAGATGTTCTTCTCGCAATCCACCTGCATGTCCTTCTTGCCGTTCATTGCCAATACCGGACACTTGACTTTAGGTAAATCCTGTCTTATATCCAAAGAGAAAATATGGCGCATAAAAGGCGTATCAGCTTGCTTCATCGCCATTTCAAACAACTGCCTCAACATCAACGGCACATCCTTGCGGTCAACTTCCTCCATGCTCTTCCCTGCTCCTAATGTATCGAATGCGCCCGACAATGCCTTGCAATAGCCATCCACCGTCTCCGCAGTCATTCCCAACGGAGCCAATCCTATGCGGTTCTGCATTATCAGCGTCTCCTTGCCCGAAATGGCCATTCCCGCCATCGACACCACGAAATCTGTCTTACCCTCACTGGCGAGCATAAGGGCTATCGTGCCTCCTTCACTATGTCCAAGCACTCCCACTTTCTTAAATCTCTTGCGCAGGTATTTCAACCCCGCCTCGGCATCTTGCTTGAAGTCATCGGTAGTGAAGTTTGAGAAGACAACCGTCGAGTCGCCATAACCTCTGTCGTCATAGCGCAGTGATGCTATTCCCTCGCGTGCCAAGGCATCGGCAATCACCGCAAACGGTTTGTGCCCAAACACCTCCTCGTCGCGGTTTTGCTGTCCGCTACCAGTCACCATGAGCACAACCTTGGTATTCTTGTCGATGTTCTCAGGCAGTGTCAACGTACCATTAAAAATAAATTTGCCATTTCTGAATGTCACTTCCTCGGTGGTATAAGGGAAAGGGGCCACGGGAGTCTGCGGACGGTTGACCTTCGGTTTCCCCGGCAGAAGGGTCATCGGGAAGGACATCCCGTTTTGCGTAAACGTTCCCTTTATTGAGTTTCCCTCCATAGTTCCCTCAAAAGAGGCCCTTGCCATGGGAATTGTCACACGTATCTTGCCGCCGTCCAACGTTTCCTTCTCGGCCTTGATCCCCTTCGCTCCCTGCGACGGAGAATCAAGTGTACACCCGTCAGCACCGAAATTGAAGACCAAAGGCAACTTCATCCCTTGAACCTCAATCTCACCGCTCCAAGCCCCTTCCTGAGCATTAGCCATAAGCGACATGCATGCAAATAACACTATCGCAAATAATCTTCTTATCTTCTTCATGTCTCATTTATATATTAAATCCATTGCAAAGATACAAAGCATTATCAAAACAACAAAACGAATGACGGCTTTTATATATAAAAAAGATTAAGCTGAATGAAAATCTTTAATAATCAGTAGGAGAATAAAATAAACTTGACTATCTTTGCACCTGTTTATAAATAGCCCAAAGATGAATCACGAAGAAACAAAGCCACATAGCAAAAAAATGCTTGACACCAAGCATTCCATGAAGCGCAGAACTCCTTGGCATGACTACCACCGACAGGGCACATACATGCTTACACTGGTGGTGAATGAACGCATGCCATTATTCGGCAAATTAATGGGCAATCCCGACCTATCCACTGAGCCAAACAACAAACCCACAGTTGAATACTCGGAATTAGGCAAGTGCATCCTCAATGAGGAAATGCAAAAGATTCATCTGTTTTACCCTATGGTGGAAGTATGGAAAACATGTATTATGCCCGACCATATTCATATAATAGTAAGAGTTAACGAGGATATGCCAAAGGACAAGCACCTTGGCAAGGTGATAGCAGGATTCAAGGCTGGATGCAACAGAGCCTACTGGAGATTATTCAACATCAACGACACTCCAAGAAAGGGGCTTTTCGAAGCCGGATACAACGACAAGATTCTTATTCACGACAATCAACTTGACAACTGGAAAGCATACCTTGACGACAATCCCCGTCGCCTTTTCCTCAAACGCAACAATCCCCAACTCTTCACCGTGCTCCATAATATGGAAGTCGCAGGACGAAACTGCCAAGTCATAGGCAACCGCTTTCTGCTCGACATCCCCGACAAGGTAGCTGTCATCGTGCATCGCAGCTATACTGACGAAGACAATGCCCGACTTCGTGAAGAATGGCTCGCATGCGGCGAGCGAGGTGGAGTGCTTGTCAGTGCAGCAATTGCACCAAAGGAGAGGGAAGTGCTCCGCAAGGCCATGAACCGCGGCTACCGCATCATCCTCCTGCGCGAGAACGGCTTCCCCAAAATATACAAACCGTCCGGCGAGAGTTTCAACGCCTGTTCCGCCGGTCTTCTCCTCCAAGTCAGCCCCTGGCCCTTCCATATGGAAAAGAGAACCATCACCCGCGCCCAATGCCTCGAGCTCAACACCATGGCAGAGCAACTCTCCCGCCCAGCCACCGTTCCCCAATAACCCCCACCTGCCCTCCCAGCCACCAACACCCCCGCCCTCCCAGCCACCAACACCCCCGCCCTCCCAGCCACCGTTCTCGACAGTTTTGCTGTCGAGCAAAATCCCTTGTCAGCAATCACAAGATTATTAACCTTAACACCGCAAGGTTATTAATCTTAGTGGCGCAAGGTTAATAATCTTATCATCAACAAATCTATATTAATCTGAAATCACATGCCTAAGCACTCCCAACACCCGATAGTTCTCCGCACCATCAAGGACTACTGGAGAATATCCATCGGTATTAATAGGAAGCAGCTCAATCCTGCTATGCTCCCATGAGTCATCGGAGACAATCTTCTCGCTATGACATTTCATGATGGCGTATCTGCACGGATAGTCATCATCCTTTGAGGAATAGAAGCATTGCGTGTTATTGAAGGACAGCGACCTGTCACCTGTCCTGCACCAAACACCCAACAACTGTTAAAAACACCCATCAAATCATCACTTTTCTCCCCAACCACTTGCACAACTCAAATAAAAGTCGTATCTTTGCATCAACAGAACTCGTTTGCATCCCGTCAGAACTGCAGGCGAGTCATTTTTTTATTATAAATTATGAATCAGAGTCCAAGAACAATTCAGCAGCAGATAGCCATACTCAAATCAAGAGGGATGGCTTTCAGCGACGAAAACCTCGCCACCTCATATCTGACAAGAATCAGTTATTTCCGTCTAAAGTACTACTGGACGGATATGATTGATGTAGCAACTGGGCATTTTTCTGATGATGCAAGTTTTGACACTGTCATTCAACGGTATGAGTTTGACAAAAGGCTAAGGAG
>JAQXRI010000086.1 GCA_029218445.1 Prevotellaceae bacterium
CGGTTTTTATTCCACCACAATGTATGAAATGAGGCAGAAGTATGTTGTTGCTTTAGTCGATGAGTTGAGGCTGAGGCGCAGCTATTGCGACCAGCGTTGGCATACTGTATATCTTGGTGGTGGTACTCCAAGTACGCTTGATGCCTCGCAGTTGGAAATGCTTTTTTGTGCCATCGATTGTTCGCAATCTAAAGAAACGACGATAGAATGTAATCCGGACGACGTCACTGACGAGTTTGTAACGATGTTGAAGTCGCTGCCGGTGAACAGGGTAAGCATGGGCGCTCAAACTTTCGACGATGAACGCTTGCGCTTTCTCCGACGCCGACATTCGGCTTGCGATGTGGCAAAGGCGGTTGACAGACTTCAGAAGGCCGGGATAGACAACATCAGTGTCGATTTGATGTTTGGCTTTCCCAACGAAACTTTGGACCATTGGCAAAGTGACATATCTCAGGCCTTGAGCTTAGGAGTTCAGCATATCTCGGCTTATAGTCTGATGTATGAAGAGGGAACACCTCTTTATAATATGCGGGAGAGGGGAGTGGTGCGTGAGGCCGACGAGGAACTTACGCGGTCAATGTATTACCTGCTTAAGGATAGGCTGGAGTCGGCGGGATATGAACATTATGAAGTCAGCAATTTCGCATTGCCTGGCAGAAGGGCGCTTCACAACAGCAGCTATTGGACGGGAGTGCCCTATATGGGCATAGGTGCTGCCGCACATTCATACGACGGGACTACCAGGCAATGGAACATAGACGATGTCCTTATATATATAAATAAGGTGGAAAATAACGAATTGCCTTATACGATGGAACGTCTTGACCTGTACGAACGGTATAACGACATGGTCATGTTGGCCCTGCGCACTCGTGAAGGTGTTGACATGGAAGTGCTTTCGAGCCGGTTTGGCAAAGACCTGAGCGACTATTGTCTTTCTGCCGCAGGACAGTTTCTCACGACAGGACTGCTGCGTCTTGACGGGCGACGGTTGAGGCTGACGCGCGATGGACTATATGTAAGCGACATGATTATGTCTGAGCTTATGAAGGTCTGACAATATTCATGACGCTGTCGATGAGTTCTTCGTCGGTCAGAGGCTCTAAAATGTAGTGCAGGTTGTCGTGGTCGTTCATTGTATCGTCCGAAGTGAATATTATGATGGGAATTGAGGTGTTGACCTGCATTATGTTTTCTATTATCTTAGAGTTGCTGTAAATGAAGGTGTCGTCGAGCATTATTGCAGTATATTTGTATAAGCTGCTCTTCTTGCTCTTTTCTACAGCTTCGTCGGCATCCTCGCCGTAAACCACCTTGCATTGCTTGTCCAGCAGTGCGGCAACGCGGTTGAATCGTCCGATGTTCTGAGTGTCAAAAAGCACTTTGGGCATTTCTTTGCCTATACCTACGGCATGTGATAGTTTTGACAGGCGCGACTCGTTGTCGGTGTTTTCCATGACGATTCGTTCCGTTTCGCTTTTTTCATGCAGCAGACATCTCATGAGCTTCTTGTCTTCAGTAATGTTTGCCACACCGATAACCATGTGGGGCTTGTCGTTGACCGTGGTGTATCGTCCGCTGACATTTACGTCAACGTTGACGGGTGATTTTTCACCATTATATAGTCGCATGGTAGTTTCTATGTCAGAGAATTCGCCCTTGTTGGCAAATGTCTTGTTGATGGTGTATCTCAGTACGCATTCTCTGCATCTTGAATGTTTGCCGCATTCTCCTGCTTCCACACCGTTTTCACAGCCTAAAACATTACCCAATAGTTTTACAGAGCCTTTTTCCTTTATGTTGTTGAGCGCGTAGTAATTGGTTTGTTTTACCCTGAGTTTATCGTCGATAAGGAATACGTAAGAACTGATGTTATACATAATAACGCTCAACAACGTGTTGTTGTCGAGATTGGTCTTATATTTCTTGTATTCGGTTATGGCCAATGCAATTACAGCGGCCAATAAAAGTGCTATAAGTATTACAATCATATTTATAAAATGTGTTTTTTTCGGGGTGCAAAGTTACATATTTTTTATATATTATCAAAAGGAAAGAAGGCAAAGAGTAAGATTTACGCAAAAATTAACATATTTTTCTTGTATTATTAGTCATAAATGATTACCTTTGCAAAAGTTTTGCGGTAATAGCTCAGTTGGTAGAGCATTGGCTTCCCAAGCCGAGGGTCGCGGGTTCGAGTCCCGTTTACCGCTCAGACATTAAAGACACCCATACCTTGACAACCTTAAAAAAACTAATTTTCATATCTCAAGAAAAGAGCCGCAGACGATGTGGAATCGTCTGCGGCTGTTGTTTTCATATTCTTACTACGTTTTTCACTCCTTTAACGGCTTTCAGTTTTTTTATTAACGCTTCGAGTTTTGACGTGTCGTCGAGCATTACTACAAGGTTGCCGCTGAACAGGCCATCGTTGCTGTCGATGCTGATGCTGCGCAAGGTTAGTTTCTCCTCACGGCTGATGATGCTTGTCAGGTTGTTTACAATGCCAATGTCGTCGTTGCCCACCACTCTCAGTGTAATGCTGTATTGCGATGAGCCTTTGCCGCTCCATTTTGCCTTTACTATACGGTAGCCGAATCGTTTGCGCAGTTCTGGAGCGTTTGGGCAGTCGCAGCGGTGTATCTTGATGCCGCCTCCAGCCGTTACGAAACCGAACACTTTGTCGCCGTATATTGGCGTACAGCATCTTGCAAGCTGGAAGTCGATGCCCTTGAGGTTGCTGTCAATTACGAGTACGTCGTCGTTGGGCTTGTCGTGTACTTTGTCTGCACCCGACGGCAGGCTGAAGTTCTCAGCGCTTTTGGCCATGTTGTCGCCCAAGATGTTTTGCTCTTTGTCTCTCAGCTCGATGTATTTTTCTATCACGGTGTTTACGTCGAGTTCGCCATCGGCTATCTGCTTGTAGAAATCGCTTACTTCCTTGAACTTCAATTTCTTTATCAGTCGGGTCATAATCGATTCTTCCAGTTCAATCTTCTTGTTCTTGAACTTGCGCTCTATCATTTCCTTTGCAAATAGTCCTTCCTTTGCCTGTGTCTCCTTCAGAGCCAAACGTATTTTCGCTTTGGCACGCGATGTCTGTACAATGTTCAGCCAGTCGTGTTTTGGCTTTTGTATGCTCGACGTTATTATCTCCACTTGGTCGCCGCTATGCAGCGGTTCGCGGAAGGTCACCACCTTATTATTAATACGCGCGCCTGTGCAAGTGTTGCCTATCTTTGAGTGTATGTGGTATGCAAAGTCGAGTACGGTGGCGCCTTTAGGAAACTTGAAGAGGTCGCCTTTGGGTGTGAATACAAATACCTCGTCTTCATAAAGGTCCATCTTAAACTGGTCCATCACCTGCAAGTCGTCGCTGGTCTCGAGTATGCTGCGTATGTTGTTGAGCCATTCGTCGAGTCCTGTCTCACCTTTCACGCCTTTGTATCTCCAGTGGGCCGCCACGCCTCTTTCTGCTATATCGTCCATGCGTTCGGTACGAATTTGCACCTCCACCCATTTCTTGTCAGGGCCGAGAACCGTGATGTGAAGGCTCTCGTAGCCATTTGACTTAGGCACCGACAGCCAGTCGCGCAGTCGTTTCGGGTTAGGCTGGTACATGTCTGTAATGATAGAATAGACCTGCCAGCATTGCATCTTTTCATATTCAATAGGCGAGTCGAGTATGATGCGAATGGCAAACAAGTCGTATATGCCCTCAAACCCGCATTTCTGTTTTTTCATTTTCTGCCAGATGCTGTGGATGCTCTTTGTTCGGCCTTTTATGTGGAAGTGCAGTCCAACATGGGTGAGCTTTTGGTTTACAGGCTCGATAAACTGTTTTATATAGGCGTCCCTTGCTTCCTTGGTGGCATTGAGCTTTTCCTTTATCATGTAGTATGCGTCATGCTCTATATACTTCAGCGAGAGGTCTTCCAACTCGCTCTTCAGTTTGTACAGGCCCAGCTTGTGTGCCAATGGGGCATAAAGGTATGCGGCTTCCTCCGACACCTTTCGGCGCGCCTCATCGTTGCTGTTGTCTTTTATTTGACGCATCAGGTTGACGCGGTTGGCTATCATTATCAAAATCACTCTCATGTCTTCGGCGAACGAGAGCAGCAGGTTGCGGAAGTTTTCGCTTTCTATAACGGGGTTCTTCTTGTACAGTTCGGCTATTCGCTGCAGTCCATGAAGTATTCGTGCCACCGATTCGCCAAACTGTGCCTTCACTTCTTCAATGGTTATGAATCCGTCTTCAACGCTTGGATGCAGCATTATAGCCATCACTGCATCGCGCCTTAGTCCTATCTCCTCAACCACTATCATGGCTGTCTGGAGTCCGAAGAGTATTGGATTCAAACCAAAGACGTCACGATGTATGACATTGTCGTCAATGGTTTTCTTCAGGTGTGTCTTCATCTTAGCCTCGTCGCCAGGCTGTAGCGACGCACCAATGTTGTTCTTCAGTCGAGAGTAGAGATTGTGAATTTCTTCCCTCTCATACGACGAAAATTCGAATCTTTCTGCCATAATTATGTCGTTTTTTTGATAATTTCGATGCAAAGTTACAATTTTTTGCTGATTTATTTCTTTTTTCCAATAAAAGTTAGTACTTTTGAAGCATAATTCACTAAATATACCACAATTATGCTAACACAACAAGACCTAAAGCAGATTGCCGAGAAAGGCATCAGTGAAGAGAAACTCAATTCTCAGTTGGAGGAATTCAAGACAGGATTCCCGTTCCTTAAATTGGAGGCGGCAGCCAGCGTTGAGCATGGCATAGTAGCTACGACACCAGACGAAGTAAAGCAGTATGTCGGTGCTTGGGAGCAATACAAGGCACAAGGACACTCAATTGTGAAGTTTGTTCCGGCATCGGGAGCCGCATCAAGAATGTTCAAGGACATGTTTGCATTTGTAGATGCAGAATACGACGTGCCGACAACCGATTTCGAGAAGAAGTATTTCGACAACATCCAGAAATTCGCATTCTACGGCGAACTCGATGATGTGTGCCGCAAGAACACTGGCATGGGTGTTACCGAACTCATTGCCAACGGACGCTACAAGGATGTGGCTGCCAATATGCTGAAGCCTGAGGGGCTCAACTATGGACAGCTGCCAAAGGGAATGCTTCTTTTCCACAAATACACCGAGGGACCACGCACTCCTATGGAGGAGCATCTCGTTGAGGGTGCGCTTTATGCTGCCAGCGACGGAAAAGCTGCCGTACACTTTACCGTCAGTCACGACCACCTGCCATTGTTCAAGCAGCGTGTGGCCGACAAGCTCGACTTCTATGCTTCAAAATACGGAATCGCTTATGACATCTCGTTCTCTGAGCAGAAACCGAGTACCGACACTGTTGCCGCCAATCCCGACAATACTCCTTTCCGAAACAGCGACGGCTCGCTTCTGTTCCGTCCAGGAGGCCATGGAGCTTTGATAGAGAACCTCAACGAGATTGATGCAGATGTCATATTCATAAAGAATATCGACAACGTAGTGCCCGACCGCTTGAAGGACGAGACAGTTACCTATAAGCAGGTAATAGCAGGCATACTGGTAGCTCTTCAGAAGCGTGCGTTTGAGTATCTTGAAGTACTCGACTCTGGAGCATACAATCACGAGACGTTAGAGGAGATAATACGTTTTGTGCAGCACGACCTCTGCTGCCGCAAGTCGGACATCAAGGAACTTGAGGATGCCGACCTCGTGATATATCTGCGCAAGAAGCTCAATCGCCCGATGCGTGTCTGCGGTGTAGTGAAGAATGTAGGTGAGCCTGGTGGTGGTCCGTTCCTTACATATAATCAGGACGGTACCGTGAGCCTTCAGATTCTTGAAAGCAGCCAGATTGACAAGAACAATGCCGAATATATGGAGATGTTTACCAAAGGCACCCACTTCAATCCCGTTGACCTCGTTTGTGCCGTCAAGGATTATAAGGGACAGCCATTCAATCTTCCTGACTTCGTTGACCGTACGACGGGCTTCATTTCAAGCAAGAGCAAGAATGGAAAGGAGCTTAAGGCTCTCGAACTGCCAGGCCTTTGGAATGGTGCCATGAGCGACTGGAACACCATTTTCGTTGAGGTGCCTCTCGCAACGTTCAACCCTGTAAAGACAGTTAACGATTTGCTTCGTGACCAGCATCAATAACAAAAAAGAAACGGGGATAGCATTTGTTCTATCTCCGTTTCTTCCTTTTAAACAACCCGCCGTATCTGCGGTAGAGCTTGCTGATGGTCAGGAATGCATCGAAAGCCATTATGCCTTTGCTGACCATGCCAACAACCAATTCTCCTTTGTCGTCAGTCTTTTTAACTGTGGTGAGGTCTTGCCATAGTGAAGATATGACGTTGCTGCGTGTATGCAGCTTTTTCTTCAGTTCTTCCTTTTTGGTCTGAATGTCCTCAATGCTATGGAATGTATTCGTCGTATTCATGTCGTCAGCTGATTAGAATGTTGGCAAAACACTTCACCAAAGGACGTTCGATGAGTTTTTTCCTGAACATGAACACCACACCAAGAAGAGCTATGTAGGCCAACCCCATAATGGCAAACGCCTCGGCTGTTCCAGTCACGGGTGCCATCCAATAGATGGCGGCGAATGATGCATACAGCATGATGGCAAGTATGATGAGGAAGCCAACAATTAGCATGGACGCAGCCGTAAGCAGCCTAACGGCTTTTTCGATTACGTCGAACTTCACGTATTCTTTCTGAAGTTCGACGTAATCCTTTACAGCCTCTATAAGTTGGGCTATGGTCTCAATGTTCTTGTCGTTTGAAAACATAGAGGTGTTGGTTCTGATGAGTTGTTACTCTGCAGGAGCAGCCTCTTGAATGTCGTCAACGAGGTCATCCACTTCTTTGCGCGACAACTTGATGTTGTGCTTTCTGAGGAAATCGTCAACGGTGTCGGTGATTTTTGTTCTCGTGTCCTTGCCCTTTTCAGGAGCCAGCAGCAGGCCTAAGGCCGCTCCGGCTATTGCGCCTCCTAAGAATGCGCCGATATAACCTAAACTTTTCATGTCGTTACTGTTTTTTTTGTTAATGAATAATGTTACTGCTTTTGTTTGGCAAATGTATGAAAATTATTTGAAAGTCTATCTTTTTTCAAGTGATTTTTTGTTAAAAGGACCGTATTTTACCGATTTAACAAACTTTATGCAGCGTTTTTGCACGTTTTTCGGCTATTATTCGTAATTTCGCATGGTTTTATGTCAAATGACAAGAAAAGTAAGTTTTAATTCAATAATAAACAAGTAACATGAAGAAGTATTTTGTAGTGTGCGCTGGACTTTGCGCAGCATTGGCATTTACAAGTTGTAAATCAAGCGAGAGCGCCTATAAGAAGGCATACGAGAAGGCTAAGGCTCAGGAAACCACACAGCCTGTTGAGGAGGCTCCTGTGAATGTGGTGGCTCCAGTAGAGGAGAAGCCTGTTACGCAGACTCGTGTTGTTGACAATATGGACAATGTGCAGGTTCGTCAAGAAAGCGTATCGCTCGTAAGCGGTTCTGGCTTGAAGAATTTCAGTGTCATTGTAGGTTCTTTCTCTGTTCGTGCCAACGCCGAAGGACTTCAGACCCAGCTCAAGAATGCCGGCTATGATGCCCAAATCGTTAAGAACGAGAATCGCAATATGTATCGTGTCGTTGCCGCTACTTTCGACAGCAAGTCTGAAGCAGCTGCAAGCCGCAACGAGCTTCGCGCAAAATATCCTGACGCTTGGTTGCTGGCAAAATAATCATTAGGTTGACAAACCTATTTTATGGCAAGAATACTTTCTGTCGATTACGGCAAGAAAAGATGTGGACTGGCAGTCACCGATCCTCTTCAGATTATTCCCGGAGGATTGGCGACTGTGCCTACGTCTGAACTATTGGCATTTATTAAAGACTATACGACCCGCGAACAGGTGGAGCGTATAGTCGTGGGTGAGCCTAAGCAACCCAATGGACTGCCGAGCGAGAACCTTGCTCGTGTGAAGGCCTTTGTAGGGCAGTTGAAGAAAATGCTCCCTCACATTCCGGTGGAATACTACGACGAAAGGTTCACCTCTGTTCTTGCCCATAGGGCGATGCTTGATGGCGGCCTGCGCAAAAAGGCGAGGCAGGACAAGGCACTCGTCGATGAAATAAGCGCAACGATAATTTTGCAGGACTACATGAACGCGAAGAAAAATAGAATATGATTTTACCAATTTATACTTATGGCCAGCCAGTGCTACGCAAGGAGGCACAGGACATCACGGCTGACTATCCAGAGCTTAAACAGCTCATTGCCGACATGTTCGAGACGTTGACGGAAGCTGATGGCGTTGGACTTGCCGCCCCGCAGATAGGCAAGGACATACGAGTTGTAGTCATCGACCTCGACGTACTTAAGGACGACATGCCTGAATATACCGATTTCAGGAAGGCTTTCATCAATCCGCACATTGTGGAATTTGACGATTCGGAAACCGATTCACAAGAGGAAGGCTGCCTGTCGCTGCCGGCCATCCACGAAAAGGTGGTGCGCCCCAAGCGCATAAGAGTGCAGTATCTCGATGCCGACTTCCAGGCTCACGACGAGTGGGTTGACGGCTTCCTGGCTCGTTGCATGCAGCACGAGTTTGACCATCTCGATGGAAAAATGTTCATCGACCGCATCTCGCCACTTCGCAAACAGCTCATTAAAGGTAAGCTGAAGGCACTGCTGCAAGGACGTTTCCGTTGCGGCTATAAAACTAAACTTTTACCAAGAAAATAACAATGTTGTATAGAAAGGCAGTCTTCATCATGATGTCATTGTTGTGGTCGGCTTTTGCCGTGGCACAATATAATATCGACCGTTTGCTTATCATAGGCCGTAATGCGCTTTATTTTGAAGACTATGTCCTTTCGATACAATATTTCAATCAGGCCATAAACGCCAAGCCTTATCTCTACGAACCATGGTTCTACAGGGCTGTGGCAAAATATAATCTCGACGACTTTATTGGTGCAGAGTCCGACTGTTCACAGGCCATCAGCATCAATCCGTTCATAACCAACGTGTATGAACTAAGGGGACTGGCACGCATACAGCAGCAAAAGTTCACCGATGCCATAACCGACTACAACAAAGCCTTGAAGTACGACCCCGAAAACCAGTCGCTATGGCACAATCGTGTGCTTTGTAGAATACAGAACAAAGAGTACGACCTTGCCCTTTGCGAGCTTGATTCAATGCTGAACCGTTGGAAGCGTTATGCCCGTGGATATGCCATGCAGGCTGAAGTATATATGCATAAGGAAGATACTACCAGAGCCATCAAGTCGCTGAATCACAGCATTGAACTTGACCCTTACGAAAGTTCCACATGGCAGGCCATGGCATCGATAAGCCTTACGAGAAAGAAATGGAAGGATGCCGAAAAGAATCTTGACAGGGCAATACACCTGCAGCCTAAAAACGCCGCAAACTACATTAACCGTGCCCTTGCAAGAATCAACCAGAACAATTTGCGTGGTACGATGGCCGACTATGACATGGCTCTTGACATTGACCCCAACAATTTCCTGGCCCACTACAACCGTGGACTGCTCAGGGCACAGGTGGGCGACGACAACCGTGCCATTACCGATTTCGACTTTGTGCTTCATCTTGAGCCTGACAATCTCATGGCTCTATACAATCGTGCGCTTCTGCTTGACAAGACGGGCGACCTGAGAGGCGCCATTCGCGACTACTCCAAGGTGATAGATGAGTTTCCAAACTTTTGGGTGGGCCTGCAGAGCCGTGCCGCATGCTACAGAAAACTTGGCATGGTGAAGCAGGCGGAGGCCGACGAGTTCCGCGTGTACAAGGCGCGTCTCTACAAGTCTCTTTATGGCATACAGCCACGACTGAACAAGAAACAGTTGCGAAAGAAGAGCGACAAGGACCTTGAGAAATACAATCAGCTTGTGGTAGCCGACGAACAGGAGATGGAGCACCAGTATAAGAACGACTATCGTGGTCGTGTGCAGAACCGTCAAACCGACCTCGACCAGATGCCTATGTACGGCATGGCTTTCGAACGCAAGAATAGTGAGGTGGAAACATACGTCCCATACGACAAGAGTGTCGATGCTTTCAATCTTAACAGTCGTTCGGCCAAGCCATTGTGCATCACCTGCACGACAGCAATACTTGACGAACGCTCTACCCGAACTTATTTCGACCTTATTGCGTCGTTGTCGGCAGAACTCACCATTTCCACCAACGAGCGCAATGCAGCTCCAGTGCTGCTGCGTAGGGCTGTGGCCTATGCCGTGGTTCAGAATTTCCAGGATGCCATTGAAGACTTGACTTCCTATATAGCTGTCGATAGCCTCTCGTCGTTGCCATATTGGCAGCGTGCCGTTTGCCGCATGAAGCAGATTGACATCATGCAGTCGTCGGAGTCAAGAAAGAGCGAGATGGTTGACATGAAACTGGTGGCTGTCGTGGACGACCTCGACAAGGCTTTGCAGTTGAATCCGCAGTGTGCATATCTACATTACAACATGGGCAACGTGCTTTCAGTACGTGGTGACCTTGAAAAGGCCGCGGCCTGCTACTCCAAGGCTATTGAGATTGACCCCAATCTTGCAGAAGCTTACTATAATAGAGGCCTCGTAGGCCTAAGGCTCAAGCATAACGACGAGGCGGTGGTTGACCTTGGCAAGGCAGGCGAACTCGGACTGTATAAAGCCTACGGAATAATTAAGAGATACGGAAAAGCGGCACAATGACCTTGTGGTTTGTGCCGCTTTCCCAATTTGTCGCAAATGTCTTCAGAAGTTGTAGGAAAAACCAAGCGAACAATATTCTTTAAACTGCCAATATCCCATGTCTTCGTCGCGTGTTGTAGAGTCGTCGAAGCGTGGATATATGAATATGTTTGTACTTATGTATTTGCTAACCTGAAGTGTAAGTGTATTCTCCCATTCTATTTCGGTTCGCTCGTATGTCGTGTAGGCATAAATGCGTGTCTTCCATCTTACCATGTCAGAGAATGTCCACGTAAGGTCGGATGTAAGCTGTGAACCGAAATCCTCTTTCGTCTTGTGGCCTTCGCTTATGGCGTTGGCCGCCGCAAGTGAAGACCTGCCCACGTATCTGAAATTGAACGAGAATGGCGATAGGTTGACATTGCCTTTTAGACGCTTGTTGAAAGCCTCCACCGTATAGTCCATACCAAGACCAAGGTTTATGTTAAGCGGCGACATGAAGTCAGAATATACATAGCTGTCGTTGCTTTTCAATCCACGTGTAAATTGTGTGTATGCAAGCAGTTGAAGGGTGTAGTACCAGCGCTTGGTAGCCTGCAGGCCTATCTTTCCTGTATAGCGTATAAGGTCGTTGTTGGTCTTGAACTTGTGGAGCGTGTCGGCCCGCGAAGTCTGGAAGCCGAGCTTCAGTTCGAGCATGTTGTCAAACTTCAGTTTGCTTTTGTTGTTGTAATTGGCCTTCAGCGTCAGCGAACCCACCATGGAATAGTTGCTTTCGCCGCCTTTGTACCAGTTGCCCGACACGTAGTTTTGCAGAAACTGTAGGAAACCGTCGCCGCTGAACGACCAGAAGTTGGGTTTCTTTATCATTACGTCCATAGGTATGTCGTCCACGTTGTCTGGCTTTGGCGCCACGTGCGACGACAAGTCAACCTTAGGCTTCACGGTTTTGTCGAAGTCTTCCCTTATGCCTCCCGTCTTCTTGAGGTCGGCTTCAGTTATTGCAACGAGGTCGGGCCTGTTCAGATAAACGTTCAGCAACGCCTCTTCGATGGCATCGCCCACCTTGTCGCCGCCTTGTCGGTCGTGGCTTATCGACAGCATGTTTTCTGCAGGCGAGTGATAGAATGTAAGAGGTGTAAACAGTCTGAAATATTTTGCGTCACTCAAGTCTTCGCGTGACGACGACAAAGAGTCGATTCTCGCCTTGCAGTTGACGAGCGAATCGACGTATGCCTTTACTACAGGACTAATGTCCTGCTTGCTGTTTTTTGTTCGCTGGGCGTTAGACGTTATGGCCATCATCGCCAGTGCTGTAATGAGTATGTGTCTTGAAATCATCATCTTTATTTTGGGAATTGGCTGCAAAGTTACAAAATATATCCGAGTTTGAGCCTTTTTATTGTTTTTTTAACAGCTAAATGAGATAATATTCCATTTGCTTTGCTCAAATGGAATTTTTTTATTAACTTTGCGCCTTGTATTTCATATACAAGAATATAACCAATAAAAAACATAAACATCGTGGCAGAAACTAAGTACATTTTCGTCACCGGCGGTGTCGTTTCATCGCTTGGCAAAGGAATCATTTCGTCTTCAATAGGCAAATTGCTTCAGGCTCGGGGTTACAACATCACAATCCAGAAATTCGACCCCTACATCAATATCGACCCGGGTACTCTCAACCCATACGAGCACGGCGAGTGCTACGTAACAGTCGATGGAATGGAAACCGACCTTGACCTTGGTCATTACGAGCGCTTCACGGGAATACAGACCACAAAGGCCAATTCACTCACCACGGGCCGAATATATAAGGCCGTGATTGACAAGGAGCGACGTGGGGACTATCTGGGAAAGACCATTCAGGTGGTGCCGCACATTACCAATGAAATCAAGCGCAATGTGAAGCTGCTCGGCGAGAAGCACCATTACGACTTCGTCATAACCGAAATAGGCGGTACCATTGGCGACATCGAAAGTGCTCCTTTTCTTGAGGCTATACGACAGATGAAATGGGAAATGGGGAAGAATGCCGTCTGCGTACACCTTACCTATATCCCATATCTCAAGGCTGCGGGAGAACTGAAAACGAAGCCTACGCAACATTCGGTGAAAGAACTGCAGAGTCAGGGAATACAGCCCGACATTCTCGTGCTGAGGACTGAGAAACATCTCGACGACGCAATTCTGAAGAAGGTGGCTTCGTTCTGCAACGTTGACATTGACTGCGTGGTGCAGAGTGAAGACCTTCCCTCAATCTACGAGGTGCCTGTAAACATGCAGAGCCAGGGCCTCGATACTGCCATATTGCGAAAGCTGAACATGCCAATAGGCGAGACACCGGGACTTGGGCCATGGCGCAGCTTCCTTGAACGACGCAAGAATGCAACCGAAGAGGTGGTCATTGGCCTCGTAGGAAAATACGACCTTCAGGATGCCTACAAGAGCATACGTGAAAGCCTGTCGCAAGCCGGTACGTACAACGACCACAAGACGGTGCTCAAGTTTGTCAACTCTGAAATGCTCAACGAAGGCAATGTCAAGGAGAAGCTTGCCGGACTTGACGGCGTGGTCATCTGCCCCGGATTCGGACAGCGAGGCATTGAGGGCAAGATAACCGCCATCAAATACACCCGCACCCACGACATCCCTACCTTTGGCATTTGCCTTGGCATGCAGATGATGGTAATCGAGTTTGCCCGCAACGTGTTGGGTTATGCCGATGCCAACAGCCGTGAAATGGACGAGAAGACCAACCACAATGTCATCGACATAATGGAAGAACAGAAGGACATCACAATGATGGGAGGCACAATGCGCCTCGGAGCCTTCGACTGCAAGCTGCGTCACGGCTCACGAGTAATCGACATCTACATGCAGGAACACATACAGGAACGCCACCGTCACCGTTACGAGTTCAACAACCAGTACATCACTGAATACGAACGCCACGGCATGCAGTGCGTGGGACGCAATCCCGAGAGCGACCTTGTGGAGATAGTGGAGATTCCTGGCTTGAAGTGGTTCATAGGCACTCAGTTCCATCCTGAATACCAGAGCACTGTGCTTAAGCCGCATCCATTGTTCCTTGACTTTGTCAAGACTGCAATAGCAAATAAACAATAAAACAAAATAATGAACAAAAACACTATTATCGGTTTCATCCTGATGGCTGCCGTACTTTTTGGATTCTCATGGTACAATCAGCCGTCTGAAGAACAGATAAACGCTCAACGAAAGCAGGACTCAATAGAAAACGTCCTGAAACAGAAAGCTGAGAACGACCAAAAAGCCAAAGCCGCAGCTAAGAAAGCACAGGTGGAGGCCGCTTTGGGCGACTCTACAGCTCTTTTCTATTCGGCCCTAAAGGGACAGAACCGTCAGTTGACACTCAAGAACAGCAAGTTGAGGCTGACAGTTAACACCAAGGGTGGTTATGTATCAGAAGCCAAAGTGCTTGGTTTTAAGGACAAGAGTGGCGACAGCGACTTGACCCTCTTTGCCAACAACGAGCAGAGCCTCAACTTCATGCTCGCAGGCAAGGACATCAACATCATCACTGCCGACCTTTTCTTCGAGCCTTCCAATGCCACCGACTCAACCTTGACGCTTACCGCCAAGGCTGCCAATGGTGGCGAATTGACCATCGACTACAGGCTTGGCGAAAACTATCTCGTCAACATCTCGATGCAGGCTAAGGGTCTGGACGGTATCTTTGCGCCAAACTACAGGCAGGTTGACATCGAGTGGAACGGAAAGTGCCGCCAGCAAGAAAAGGGTTACTCGTTTGAAAGCCGTTATGCAACTCTCACTTACAAGGAAAAGGATGACGACTCCGACTATCTCAGTGAGACAGAGAAGGTAATTGACGAACCTATGGAGAAGGCTCTCGACTGGCTGGCTTTCAAAGACCAATTCTTCAGCTCTGTGCTGATAACCAAGGGTGACATTGCAGCCAACTCACAGCTCTCAAGCATTCCATTGGAGAAAGGCTCGGGCTATTTGAAGCAGTATCAGGCCAAGTTCAAGACCGACTTCGACCCAACCGGAGCTGCTCCAACACAGATAGAGATGTATTTCGGCCCCAACGATTTCCAGGTGCTCAAGGCTGTTGACGACGAGTGCTCGTTTGACAAGGACCTCGACATGCAGCAGCTCGTTTATCTTGGTTGGCCTATAGTTCGTCTCATCAACCGTTGGTTTACCATTTATGTCTTCGACTGGCTCACCTCATGGGGTTTCAACATGGGCATTGTTCTCATTCTCATCACTCTTTTGCTGAAGGTCATAACCTATCCTCTGGTAAAGAAGAGTTATATGAGTTCGGCTAAGATGCGCGTATTGAAACCGAAATTGGAAGAGGCTACCAAGCAGTACAACAAGCCCGAAGACCAGATGATGAAGCAGCAGGCCATGATGCAACTCTATTCGAAGTATGGAGTAAGCCCTCTTGGCGGCTGTCTGCCAATGCTTATCCAGTTCCCCATTTGGGTAGCCATGTTCAACTTCGTGCCTAATGCCATTCAGCTGCGTGGCGAGAGCTTCCTTTGGATAAGCGACCTCTCTACCTACGACCCTATACTTGAGTGGGGCGCCAACATCTGGCTCATAGGCGACCATCTTAGTTTGACATGTATTCTGTTCTGTATTGGCAATATTCTCTATTCGATGATGAGCATGCGCCAGCAGAAAGACCAAATGGTTGGCCAGCAGGCCGAGCAGATGAAGATGATGCAGTGGATGATGTATCTCATGCCTGTCATGTTCTTCTTCATGTTCAACGACTATGCCGCCGGCCTTAACTTCTACTATTTCATTTCGCTCTTCTTCAGTGCCGCCATCATGTGGCTCCTGCGTAAGACCACAGATGACGAGAAGCTGCTTGCCATTCTTGAGGCACGCTATAAGGAAAACAAAGACAATCCCAAGAAGACAAGCGGACTTGCAGCACGACTTGAAGCTATGCAGAAGCAGGCTGAGGAAATGCGCAGGCAGAGGGAACAAATGACGAGGAAATAGTTTTTTAACCTCTATAATTACTAAAAAAACAATCATGAAAACGATTGCAACAATCGCCGTAGCCGCCACAATGATGGCGGCTACAGGCACTATTAAAGCACAAGACAACGTGAACATTGGTAAACACGACATTCAATTGTCGAGCAGTCTCATGACCCCCGAAGCCCTTTGGGCAATGGGGCGCATTGGTTCAACTTCTGCTTCTCCCGACGGAAAGACCATCGTCTTTCAGGTGGGCTACTACAGCGTTGAAGCCAACAAAGGCCATCAGGTAATATGCACCATTGATGCCCAAGGCAACAATCGCCGACAGCTTACCACCAGCGCCAAGAGCGAAACCGATCCGGCTTGGATTGAGGGAGGCAGCCGCATAGCTTTCCTTACAGGCGGACAGTTGTGGTCGATGAAGCCCGACGGCACCGACCGTCGTCAGCTTACTAATGACAAGGCCGGCATCGAGGGCTTCAAGTTCTCACCCGACGGCAAGAAGGTAATACTTATAAAATCACTGCCTTTCAACGAAATAATTAAAAAGAATCCTTCCGACCTGCCAAAGGCTACAGGCCGTCTCGTCACCGACCTGATGTATCGCCATTGGGACCATTATGTTGAAAGCATCATGCATCCGTTTGTTGCCGATGTCACCGCTAATGGCGTTACCGAGGGCGTTGACATTCTTAATGGCGAGCCTTTTGAGTGTCCAATGGAGCCGTTTGGTGGGGTAGAGCAGTTGGCATGGAGTCCTGACTCCAAGACCATTGCATATACATGCCGCAAGAAGAAGGGACTCGACTATGCAATATCTACCGACTCCGACATATATTTATATAATATAGGTACGCGCGAAACAACTAATCTTTGCAAGCCGGCTAACTATAAGGCCGTGGCAGTCAATCCTACACACACCATGAAGGACCAGAAGGTCAACTCAGAAGAGAACCTGAAAAACAATCCCGGCTACGACCAGAATCCACAATTCTCGCCCGATGGACGCTATGTGGCCTGGCAGAGCATGGCACGCGACGGATATGAGGCCGACCTCAACCGCCTCTGTGTGTATGACCTCTCCACAGGCGTGAAGAACTATGTAAGCTCTGCCTTCGACTCAAATGTTGATGCCTTCTGTTGGAATGCCGATTCAAAGAGCCTTTCGTTCATTGGCGTTTGGCATGGCTGCATCAACATGTATCAGGTTGACCTCAAGGGCACGCTTACTCAGCTTACCGACGACTGCGCCGATTTTGGCAGCATACAGCTTGCCAACGACGGCAAAAAGCTGCTGGCAACACGCCAGAGCATGTCGGCACCTACCGACATCTACGTAGTTACTCCAGGCAAGGACGTAAAGAAGACGAAGGTGGAGCAGCTGACTCGCGAAAACGACCATATTCTCAGCCAGTTGTCATTGGGTAAGGTTGAAAAGCGTTGGGTGAAGACTACCGATGGCAAAGACATGCTCGTATGGATTGTTCTGCCTTCAAACTTCGACCCCAATAAGAAATATCCTACACTGCTGTTCTGCGAGGGTGGACCTCAAAGCCCTGTAAGTCAGTTCTGGAGCTACCGTTGGAACTTCCAGATAATGGCAGCCAACGGCTATGTAATAGTAGCTCCTAACCGTAGAGGTCTGCCAGGCTTCGGACATGAGTGGAACGA
Organism: Prevotellaceae bacterium; assembly: GCA_029218445.1. Taxonomy (GTDB): domain Bacteria; phylum Bacteroidota; class Bacteroidia; order Bacteroidales; family Bacteroidaceae; genus Prevotella. Next base: position 17,415 of record JAQXRI010000086.1, read on the forward strand.
GGCTGTCAGCAGCGATTGGACAGGCCAGTGCATGCGCGACTATCTGTCGGCCATCGACGATGCTGCCGACAATCTGCCTTACGTTGACCGCAATCGTCTTGGTGCCGTGGGTGCCAGCTTTGGTGGTTTCAGCGTTTATTACCTCGCCGGTCACCACGACAAGCGCTTCAAGTGCTTCATTTCCCACGATGGTGCCTTCAATCTCGAGTCGATGTACACCGACACCGAGGAGGCTTGGTTCAGCAACTGGGAATATGACGATGCCTTCTGGAACAAAAACCAGACGGCTGATGCACGCAAGACTTATGACAATTCTCCACACAGGTTTGTTGACAAGTGGGACACGCCAATACTTTGCATCCATGGTGAACTCGACTACCGCATCAACTACAACCAAGGCATGGGAGCCTTCAATGCCGCGCGCATGAAGGGCATACCGGCCGAACTGCTTATCTTCCCCGACGAAAACCATTGGGTGCTGAAGCCTCAGAATGGTGTACTGTGGCAGCGCACCTTCTTCAACTGGCTTGACCGTTGGCTGAAGAAATAGAGGTGAAGAAATAGAGGTGAGGGGTGAGAGGTGAGGGGTGAGAGAATACTGCACTGCGCAGCTTTTCCCACAAATCCTGGCTTTCGCATTTCTCTCACCCCTCACCCCTAAAAAATAATAATAATAAAAAAAAACAGATATGACTGAATCAATCCAAAGAAAAATGAACGACAGTGCTGCCATGAGATGGACAGCCTTGGTTCTCGTAGCCTCAATGATGTTTTTCGGCTACATGTTTGTAGATGTTATGTCACCCCTCCAGTCGCTCATAGAGCAGGAGCGTGGCTGGAGTCCTGACGTGTTCGGAACATACGCTGCGGGAGAATACATCCTCAACGTTTTCGGTTTCCTCATCGTTGCGGGCATCATTCTCGACAAGTGCGGCATCCGCTTTACAGGTGAACTCTCGGCCTCGATGATGTTCATAGGTGCCTGCATCAAGTATTATGCCATCAGCGACTCTTTTGCCGGTACAGGTCTTGCCCTTTGGCTCGACTCTTGGTGGACTTCAATGCCGGCAAGTGCCAAGTTGGCTTCGTTTGGCTTCATGTTATTCGGCTGTGGCTGCGAAATGGCAGGCACAACAGTGTCAAAGGCCATAGCCAAGTGGTTTAAGGGTAAGGAGATGGCTCTTGCCATGGGTCTTGAAATGGCCATCGCCCGTGTAGGCGTGTTCGCCATCTTCTCCATTTCTCCTATCATTGCCGAGAAGATGGGCACAGTTTCTGCTCCTGTCGGATTCTGCACAGCGTTGCTCTTCATAGGACTCATAACCTTCTCCGTGTTTTGCATCATGGACCGCAAGTTCGACCGTCAGCTTGGCATCGACGGCAAGGGTGGCGACAGTGACGAAGAGTTTAAGGCCTCCGACCTTAAGAACATCCTCACCAGCCGAATCTTCTGGGTTGTTGCCCTGCTCTGTGTGCTGTACTATTCGGCCATCTTCCCATTCCAGCGCTATGGAGCCAACATGTTGCAGTGCAACCTCGATGGCATTTCTCCTTCCGATGCCTCCAACATTTTCCGTTGGTTCCCCATTGGAGCGGCCGTCATCACTCCGTTCCTTGGCTCGTTCCTCGACCATAAGGGCAAGGGAGCTACTATGCTCATGTGGGGTGCCATCCTGCTCATTGCCTGCCACCTCATCTTTGCCTTCGTTCTGCCTGCAACCCACAGCTATCTCATAGCCTATTCTACCATCGTGCTGCTCGGCATTTCGTTTGCTCTTGTTCCTGCGGCATTGTGGCCAAGCGTACCAAAGATTATCGACGAGAAGATACTTGGCAGTGCCTACTGTCTCATTTTCTGGGTACAGAACTTTGGTCTTTGCTTTGTTCCAATGCTCATTGGCAGTGTTCTTGCAAGTTCAAATGCCGACAATCCGGCCGTAATAGCAGCCAAGGAAGCCGGTAGTGAGTTTATACCTTACAACTACACCATGCCGCTTGTCATTTTTGCCTGCTTTGGTGTAGCCGCCCTAATTCTTGCAGCTTATTTGAAGTTCATCGACAAGAAGCACAACTACGGTCTTGAGCTTCCGAACATAAAGAAATAAGAACCGACTGTTCTTAGGAACAGTTCTTACCTTTTGGTCACACAAGTACCACACCTGCCGTCACAGTTGTTCCATAGCTTTGGCACAACCGTGACGGCAGGTGTGGTACTTGTGTGGTATTAGCTGTTGTAATTAACATGAGTATTTATGCTTTTTAATATGCTACACTTGCCTTTTAGTAAGTGTCTTCTTTGTCCGTTTGGTTGCATGCCATTTTTTTTATATTTATTATCCGGAAAGGGGAATGTTAGCAAGGCATTTAACAACCAATATTTTTAGCAATAACGTTCTTCATTTCTTCCGGCAGATATTTCATCGCCTTCTGACGAATATCGTCGGGAATGCCCCAACGGGCTTCAGCAATGCCGCCTACGATAGCTCCAAGCGTGTCAGCATCGGCACCGAGTGAAACGGCTCGTCGCAAGGCATCCTCAAACGATGTGCTCTGACGGATAATCCAGAATGCCACTGGAACAGTGCCTTGGCATGTCTCGTCGAATCGGTTCTCTACATCCACCTTGTTTATATTAATATCATAGCCGGAATACTCCACTGCTGCTGATATATCGCGACCTTGGCGGCACTCGAAGATGGCGAGAGCCGTAGCCTCGGCTCCAAGGATGCCTTCGGGATGATTGTGTGTGTATTCCGCCGTCTGTCGTGCTTCGCGCAGCACTTCTTCGGCGGTGTTGAAATGCCATGCCACAGGACTCACTCTCATTGCCGACCCATTGCCAAAGCTGCCGTAAGGCTGCGGATCATCGCTCATAACCCACTGGCGAAACCTACCGCCATATCCGCCCATAGGGTAAGGATAGCGGCGGCACCACTCATGTATGCTCTCGCCATAATCGCGCCCCTTGGCAATGGCATCAGCCACAGCTATCGTACACACAGTATCGTCTGTAAAACTATTCTCCTCAGAGAACATCTCAAAGTCATAATCATTAGTAGGGTCGAACTCCCATCGACTTCCTACTATATCTCCTATTATTGCTCCTAACATATTGTTGTTTCTTTATTTATTCTTTCTAAAAAAGCATTTTCAGCCATCTTCATTTCCTCACAAAATACTTTATAATCTGTTGTATTCTTACTTATTTCTATACCAAACATATACATCCATCCACCATATCCCTCCAATCCCAAAGGAGTCTGATTATTACGGTCATTGGCATGGGGAAACACAAAACCGCTATTCTTTCTTTTAAGCATATAC
>JAQXRI010000087.1 GCA_029218445.1 Prevotellaceae bacterium
TTATTGCTGTTTTGGGTATTCTCATCCGTCATTCGCGTCTTGTTCTGCGTCACTGGCGTGGCAATGTTTATTGCAAATTGTGTTTTGACCGTTTGGCCGTCGTAGCTTGGATTTACGGGAGCTTCGGCAATGTCGTCGCTCGACGAGCAGGAGGCTAAGCCTGCGGCGGTGGATGCCGCTATGGCACCACCGAGGAGTAAGTTCTTAAAATTTTTCATAGCGTTTTTATCTTTTTGTTCTTTTAGTTTTCATTTTTCCTTTTGCTCTTTTTTCTTAATCTTGCCGTGGTAACAGAAGTTGAGGGCAAGTCGAGGCATGAGAAACAGCTCGTTGTCTTTGCCCCTCAGTGTGCCGCAGCGTTGATAGTCGTAGGCCTTGAACCATGTGTAGCCAAGGTCGATGCCTGCCTCCACCTCGATGCTCCATCGGGGCGACAGCAGCCACGTGTGTCCCCACGACGCTCCTGCGGCAATGGCGTCGCCCTGTCGTCGCTCGTTATCTACACCGGGATAAAGGCCGAGAGGAAAGTCGATGTTGCTTACGTTGTAGTGCATGTAAGCTGCGTTGAAGCCAATGAAATGGCCAAAGAACGACTCGTCGAGCCAGTAGCGTGCCTGCGGCATTATAAGAAAGTGCTTCAGTTTTTTATTGTCGGAAAAGCTGAAAGGATTAAGGCCAATGTTTACTCCCGCTGTCCATTGTTCGGCCAGACGTGCCTCCAATCCCAAGTTTGGAGTTGTGGTGGCGGCATAAAGTGTGTTTGTCTTTACCGCCAGATGTTGTGCTTTTGTTCCAAGTGGTATCGTTGCAATTAGTGTTATGGTGGCCACAATGGACAATGTTTTGACATTCAACTTCATAACATCTGTGTCTATATATTGAATCTTTTATATAGTTGTTTTTTCGTAATTGATTAATTAGCGTTATTCTTCCTCTTTCATTACCTCTGTTAACCAACAAGAGCGTAATTCAAGGCAGGTGGTTTCATGCTATTTTGTGCGCAAAATTATACAAATACTTTTATTCCAACAAGTGTTTTTGCTTTTTTAAATCAAAATTGAATGCCTTTAACCGTCATGTAGCATAATCATCTACATCAATTGTTCAATTGAGTAGTAAAAGTGGTTTTATCGGCGGTTCAACGTGTGTTAGTTTTTGCTTGTTATTGATTGTCATTTTTAGCCCATTTATTGTTGGTGTTGCACAAATGCACTGCAAAGTTGCACGTTTTCGCCAAAATAATATGTCAAAATCGTCCCGAAAACTAAAAAAATAGTCCAAATGTGGCCAAAACAGCATGTTTGTGTACTATTTTTGCAGTCTTACAGACTATTTTTTTATTGTTATATTATAAAAAGATGTAACTTTGCAAACAGAATCATCAAACTAAAAACATAATAATAAAGACATGAAACGAACTGTATTGCTTGGTTTGGCCGTAGCCATTGCCGTTGGCGCGGGCGCACAAACCAAAGGTAGCCACGGCTACCCAATCACTCCCGTACCTTTTACTAAGGTGAAAGTGACCGACTCGTTCTGGGGACAGCGACTCAAGGCAAGCCGCGACGTCACCATTCCGCTTGCCTTCAGCAAGTGTGAGGAAACAGGACGATACACCAACTTCGAGAAGGCCGCCAACCCCAACGACAGCTATGAGGTGAAGGGCTACTCGTTTGACGACACCGACGTGTATAAGACCATCGAGGGCGCAAGCTACTCGCTACAGACCTATCCCGACAAGAAGCTCGTGGCCTACATCGACAGCGTGCTGAACATCGTGGGCAAGGCTCAGGAGAAGGACGGCTACCTCTACACCTCGCGAACCATGAACCCCAAGCATCCGCACGAGTGGGCCGGCGACACACGATGGTCGAAGGTGGAGGACCTCAGCCACGAGTTCTACAACCTCGGACACATGGTGGAGGGCGCCGTGGCACACTATCAGGCCACCGGCTCGAAGAAGTTCCTCGACATCGCCTGCCGCTATGCCGACTGCGTTTGCCGCGAAATAGGTACGAAGCCGGGACAGGTGTGCGTGGTGCCGGGACACCAGATTGCCGAAATGGCCCTCTGCAAGCTCTACGTGCTGACAGGCGAGAAGAGATACCTCGACCAGGCTAAGTTCTTCCTCGACTATCGTGGAAAGACCACCATAAAGACTGAGTACAGCCAGAGCCACAAGCCTGTGCTGGAGCAGGACGAGGCCGTGGGCCACGCCGTGCGAGCTGCCTATATGTATGCGGGTATGGCCGACGTGGCCGCACTGACAGGCGACAAGTCGTACATCAACGCCATCGACAACATCTGGAACAACATCGTCGAAAAGAAACTCTACATCACCGGCGGCATCGGAGCCACCAACAACGGCGAGGCCTTCGGTGCCAACTACGAGCTGCCCAACATGTCGGCCTACTGCGAAACCTGCGCAGCCATAGGCAACGTGTATGTCAACTACCGCCTGTTCCTTCTGCACGGCGAGTCGAAATACTATGACGTGCTGGAGCGTTCGCTCTACAACGGACTCATCTCGGGCGTGTCGCTCGACGGCGGCGGCTTCTTCTATCCCAACCCATTGGAGTCGATGGGCCAGCACCAGCGCCAGCCTTGGTTCGGCTGTGCCTGCTGTCCTTCAAACATCGCCCGCTTCATTCCTTCACTGCCGGGATATGTGTATGCAGTGAACAACCGCGACGTGTATGTCAATCTCTTCATGAGCAATACCAGCCAGCTCACGGTAGGCGGAAAGGCCATCACGCTTGAGCAGACCACCGAATACCCTTGGAACGGCGACATTGCCATAAAGGTGGCTGCCAACAAGGCCGGACAGTTTGCCATGAAGATACGCGTGCCGGGCTGGGTGCGCAACGAGGTGGTGCCAAGCGACCTCTACAACTACACAGACAACAAGCGTCCACAATATACAATCAAGGTGAACGGTGCTGCCGTTGACGGCAAGCTGACCGACGACGGCTACTTCACCATCGACCGCAAGTGGAAGAAGGGCGACGTGGTGAGCGTACACTTCGACATGGAGCCACGCACCGTGCGTGCCAACAACAACGTCGAGGCCGACCGCGGATATGTGGCCATCGAGCGCGGACCTATAGTATATTGTGCCGAATGGCCCGACAACGACTTCGACATCATGGGCGCACTGGTGAACCAAAGCCCCGTCATGACCGTCGAGGACGGCACACTCCACGCTACAAAGTCGATAGAAGCCGACTACTTCATCAAGACCATCAAGACCGACGCACAGATACTTAGCTTCGACAAGAGCGGCCGTCTGACCACCAAGGACGTCAAGCTGTTGCTCATCCCATACTACGCATGGTGCCACCGAGGCAGCGGCAAGATGCGCGTATGGCTGTCGCAAGACCTAAGCTCGTCGCGTCCCGAGCAGCCCGCCACACTGGCTTCGCTCAGCAAGGTCACTGCATCTACACCGGCCACATCGCTCTCGGCCATCAACGACCGCCTCGTGCCGAAGGACGGCAACGACCGCTCGATGCCTTACTACCACTGGTGGCCAAAGCAGGGCGTGACCGAGTGGATTGCCTACGAACTGCCAGAGGCTTCCACCATCCAGTCGTCAACGGTTTATTGGTATGACGATGGCCCATGGGGCGGTTGCCGCGTGCCAAAGGCTTGGCGCATCTACTACAAGGACAATGCCGGCCAGTGGCAGCCTGTCAAGGGCGCATCGAAGTACCCCACGACCAAGGGCACTGCCTGCACCGTCGATTTCGACCCAGTGAAGACCTCAGCCGTGAAGATGGAAATCGACTTGCCAAACGACAATTCGGCAGGCTTGTTCGAGTGGAGCATTAAGTAACTCACGTTAAGTAGAATAATTAGGTATTAAGTTCTATAAGATTTGGTTTAGTGATTTTTTGATTTTTTGGGGGATGATGTCGAGCGTCATCCCCCTCTTTTTACATTATGTCCACAAAAGCAATCATCTTCGCTTCGCTGTTGACAGCATCGACGGCCGAGGCACAACAAAAGGAATATACGCCGTCGCCAGTAGTCGGCACCGAATGGAACGCACGGGGCAATGCCAATCCGTTCATCCCCGGATATTTTGCCGACCCGACAATACGCAAGTTTGGCGACACCTACTACCTCTATGCCACCACCGACGGCACGGGCAACGGCTACGGCCCGGCACAGGTGTGGGCAAGCAAGGACTTTGTCAATTGGCGCAACTTCGTCATGAACTGGCCTACCACCGAGGTGGTGTGGGCTCCCGACGTGGTGCAGCAACCCAACGGCAAATACCGCTACTACTATTGCGAACCTTGCAACATCAACATCGGCGAGAGCGACTCGCCCTTGGGTCCATGGAAAAACATTCTTGGCAAGGAAGACGCTGTGATGGTGCCCGACCGATACATCCACAACATCATCACCCTCGACCCGATGCTGTTTGAGGACGACGACCACAGCCAGTACCTCTACTTCACCACATGGGGCATATTCGACGGCTTCGGCTGCGGCGTGGCCAAGCTGAAGGAAGGCGAGTTTGACGTCAACTCGCTTCCCGCAGAACTCAGGCGCGACGCACGCGGATGGCACGAAGACAAGCCGTTCCCCATAGCCGCCGACGCTTTCTTCACCGACAAGCGCCTCATACCCAACACCGAGCTGAAGGACGTGTTTGAGGCTCCGTTCATTTTCAAGCGCAACGGAGTGTATTACTTCACCTACTCGTCGGGCAGCTGCCATACCGACACCTACCGCGTGCAGTATGCCACCTCGACCGTAGGCCCCATGGGTCCGTTTACCTACAAGGGCGAGATACTCACCTCCAACGCCGACGAGACGGTGCATGGCCCCGGCCACCACTCCATTCTTGAACACGAAGGAAAATACTACATCGTCTATCACCGCCACAACAACCCCAAGTCCATTCACGGCTTCAACCGCCAGGTGTGCATCGACGAACTGACCTTCGACGCCGAGGGCAACATCAACAAAATCGTTCCCACCCACAACGCCGAAAACGTTGCATTCTTCACCCCCCACCGGGGGGCAGGGGGGCCACTTGCCGTTTCGTCAGTCACCGCCTCGTCGTACTACGACGAATGGTTCAAGCCCGAATATGTCGCCGACGACAACAACGCCACGCTGTGGAAGGCACGCCACACCAACTGGGACTCTCGTTCAGGCCGCCACCACGACGAGTGGATACAGCTCGACCTTGGCAAGGTGCAGAAGATAAACGAGATATGGACTCAGTTTGAGTA
>JAQXRI010000088.1 GCA_029218445.1 Prevotellaceae bacterium
GTCGGAGGAGAGGGTGAGGGTGCTTTTTAGGGGTGAGGGGTGAGATTTTAGGGGTGAGGGGTGAGAGGTGAGAGGTGAGAGATTACTTGACTGCGCATTATTATCGTCAAGTTTAGGCTTTTGCATATCTCTTACCTCTAACCTCTCACCTCTAACCTCTTTTTCTTCTCCCCACTCGATAAACTCCTGCGACGACAGTGCGTCGGGCGACGACACGTTGTAGGTGAACGTCGAGTTGGGTTGTGGGGTGATGTCAACGTCCATGACGAAGAGGCCGCTGCGGCCACGGATGGCGACGTCGCCTGTGCCGAAGACGGTGCCGTAGAACGTGTTGGAACCGAAGTCGCGGAAGTCGTAGGCAAGGAGGTTGTCGGCCTTGATGTGGAGGTCGTAGCTGAGCTTGGTGAGGTGCTTGTGGAAGAGGCTTCCGCTGACGTGGCCGAGGTTGCCGTAGGCGTCGCGCAGCGTTACGCCGTCGAGCTTTATCTCGTCGGGCACGAGCGTAACGGTCTCGTTGTGAAGCGTATAGCGGCAGTTGAGAGGCTTTATCATGGCCTCGCCGTTGACGGTGACCTTGCCCGTGAGGTTGATGGTGCTGAGGGGTCCCGATAGGCGCAGGCGGCCGTGGGCATGGCCCGATACCTCGCTTATGAAGCTCTTGGTGAACGAGTGGATGAAGTCGATGTGGGTGCCTTCGGCGCGGAAGCCGAGGTCGATGAAGTTTTTCGACGGCGACACGTAGCCGTCGATGAAGGTGAGTGCGTCGGGGCCGTCGTCGGCCACGGCGTGTATGTCAATCTGCTTCTCCTGCCGGTTCCAGTTGACGCTGGCGTCGAGCACTCCCATGCGTCCGTCTTCAAACTTGAAGTGGTTGACCATGAGCTTTGCCTTTGCGTCGAGGTTGCCGAATGGTGCCACCACGTAGGCTCGTCCCGATGCCTCGCCGCTGAAACTAACGGCGTGGAAGTTGACGAGGTTGAGCACGTAATCGACGTCCACCGAGCGCAGGTCGATGCGCAGCGAATCGGCGGGGCTGTCTGAGGCGCGTCCGTTGATTATAATATATTGTTGTCCGTGTTCTATTTTAAACCCGTCAACGGCTATGTTGTTTTTCGAGTAGGAAATGTTTGATGCCACCACGTTCCACTGCTTGTCGCCGATGTTGATGTGCGAGGGAATGATGGATATGGTGGCTGCCGTGCGGTCGTTTTGGTCGGTAAACAGCGATGCTATCGAGTTTATCTCGCCCGAGGTTTTCTTCTCTCTGCTGTCGTTGGCCCATCTCAGTGATGTCGAAAGGCGGTTGTTGGCCGCCGAGCAAACGGCTTTGAGCGTCATGTTGTCGCCGTTGTCCATCTGCTTGACGACGTGGGCGTTGAGGTGCAGCGTGTCGATGGGCGAGGCCATTGACAAGGAGGCGTTGCGGTAGAGCTTGTCGTTGTAGCTGAAGGCGTCGATGAGGGCGTTGAGCGTGAGGTGCTGTCGCTTGTCGTCGAGGCGTGCGCTGAGTGTGAGTGGCGCGTGAATGTCGAGCGGAACGCCCAGCAGTGGGCGCATCCAGGCCGTCGAGGTGATGTGTGCGTCGAGCAAGAAGTCGTTGCCGAAGCTCTTGTCGGTGTGGGGCAGGTGGGGCAGGGTGGGCATGCGGTTGCCCACGACGTTGGCGAAGCTCTTGGGCAGTGTTGAAAAATCAAACTGTCCGCTCACGTCAATCTTGCCGAAGTCGCTGTCGAGGCTCATGGCGTGGGTGCCTCCCGAGAAGCCTGCGCTGAGGTCGAGGCGGCTTATGAGGCACGTGTCGGTGGCCGAGGTCATGGCAAAGTCGCTGACGCTTACCGTGCCCTGCAAGTCGTTGATGCCCGAGGCCTTGAAGTCGGCCGAGAGGTTGGCCGCAAAGCGGGCGTCGTGCCAGCGGTCGGTGAGTCGGATGGCCTTGGGGCAGATGTCGTCTAAGGCGATGTTGAGCTTTATGTCGTTGCCCTGTGCGCTGCGTGTCATGTGTCCTTCGGCGTCGAGCGTGATGTTCGGGTCGGCAATGCTTATTTTTCCGCCCATCGACTGTGGCGAGTAGAGTCCGTCGATGTTGATGTTGCTGAACATGTAGCCGTCGTAGCTGAACTTCGACACAATGCCCTTAAACTGTGCCAGTGGCTGCTGTGGCTTGGGCTTCAGGCAGCCCTGAAGGTCGAGGTCGAGGGCTGCTATGCCGAGGCGGTTGTTGGCGGTGAGCGCAAGCAGGTTGATGCCGTCGGTAGATATGTGTCCCTTGAAGTTGTTGTCAGGTTTTTTCATAAACCTGAGCGTTGCGCTGCCCGCGTCGGTGCTCACGGTGCCTTGTGCTGTGATGCTTCCGTCGGTGGTGGCTGTGGCCGTTCCAGCTATGTTGACGCTGCCCAGTCGCCTTAGTATTGCGGGCACTTCGGCCTTTTGTCCCTTTAGGTTTTCCGAGAGGAACTCAACCGTCTTGGCCGACATAGCCAGCCGTTTGACGTCGGCGTGCCAGAAGTCGGCTCCGCCCTGCTGCCTGAACCATGCCGAGCAGTCGAGGCTGATGTCGCCCGATGCCGACTCTACCTTTATCTGCGATGCGTTGACGCTGGTGCCGGTGCCTTGGAATGCCACGAGGCAGGATATGGGGCTGCGGAAGGTGGCGAGCGAGGGCAGCAGGCAGGCGAGGTCGGACGGCGTGATTGACGACTGTCGCAGGCCTCCCTCAAACTTTATTGTGGCCGGTATGGGCTTCTTGCCGTCGTGCTTGTAAGTGGCTTTTATCTCAGGTATGCTGACCTGCGAATGGGGCATTTCGAGGGTGAAGTTGGTGAGCAGGGCCTTGCCCTTGTCGGCATGAACCATGAAGGCCAGCTTGCGTATGTCAAGCCCCGAATGGTCGCGCAGCGAAAACTTGCGCAGATGGAGGCGCAGGGTGTCGTCGGTGAGCACGGGCATCGAGGCGTAGATGTTGATGTCGGAAAGGTTGAGGTGGTTGACGTCGAGCTTGCCCCGAAGGCGTGGCATGTCGTGGCGGTCGTAGGCCAAGTGTCCATGGCGCATGATGAACGACGCCACGCTGACGTCGAGCGGCTTGTGGGCCGTGGTGTCCTTTGAAGCGAGCGAGTCGAGCACAAACTGGAAGTTTGGCTTTGCCTCGGCCGACGCCTTGTAGAGCCTCAGTTGCGGGCTGAACAGCTGTGCCGAGGTGACGTTGATGCGCCCGTTGACGAGGTCGATGACGCTTATCTTGGCCGCAATGCGTGCCGATTTCATCATGCTTTGTCCCTTTTGGTCGAGCATCAGCACATCGTCGATGATGATGCGGTTGAAGAGTCCGATGTCAACGCGTCCGATGGCCACCTTGGTGCCCAACTTGTCGCTGATGGCCGAGGCGGCCGCATTGGCTATGAGGCTCTGAATGAAGGGCACGTGGAGCAGTGTGGCAATGCCGAGATATGCCACAATGATTGTCCAAACGACAATGTTTATTATGTGTTTTAATACTTTCAATTTGCAGTGTAGGGATTACAAAAGTTGACAAAGGTTGTCTTTTTCGGCACAAAATTACAAAAAAAAGCGCAAAACCGCATATTTTTGTATTCATTTTCTTTTGAATGTAGGCATTTTTTGTGTAATTTTGCAGCGTTTTAGATTTGATACATTATAAAACCTTAGAAAAATATGGTCAAGATTATTAAATTGCGCAAAGGTTTGGACATAAAGCTTGCCGGAGAAGCTGAGAAGAAGAAGATGCAGCTCAAGCCCAACGGCAAGTTCAGCCTTGCTCCCGCCGATTTTGTTGGTGTCACGCCAAAGGTGGTGGTTAAGGAAGGCGACAAGGTCAAAGCCGGCGACGCGTTGTTCATCAACAAAAACTATCCCGACGTCAAGTTTGCGTCGCCTGTAAGCGGCACGGTGAAGGCCGTGGTGCGAGGCGAGCGCCGGAAAGTGTTGGGCGTTGTGGTAAACGCCGACGACAAGCAGGATTTTGTTGACTTTGGTGTGAAGAACGTCGGCCAAATGAATGGCGACGAAGTTATCAACTCATTGCTCGAAGCAGGCATCTTTGGTTACATCAACCAGCTGCCCTATGCCGTTTCAGCCACTCCGGCTGACAAGCCCAAGGGCATATTTGTATCAGCTCTGAGGGACAAGCCTCTTGCCGCTGACTTTGAATTTGAACTTCAAGGACAGGAGAAGGAATGGCAGGCCGGACTGACGGCTCTCTCGCGCATTGCGAAGACCTTCCTCGGCATTGGAGCCAAGCAGACGGCCAAGGCCCTGACAGAGGCGAAGGACGTGGAGGTGACGGCTTTTGACGGCCCATGCCCCGCAGGCAACGTGGGCGTGCAGGTGAACCACATCAGCCCGGTGAACAAGGGCGAAGTGGTGTGGACGGTAGAGCCTACGGCGGTGCTGTTCATAGGCCGACTGATGCTGGGCGGCAAGGTTGACCTGCGACGCACGGTGGCCTTTGCGGGCAGCGAGGTGAAGGCTCCACTGTATGTTGACATGCTGGTGGGTCAGGAGCTGCAGACGCTCGTGAGCAACTCGTACGACAAGAGCCACAAGGTGCGCATAATAAACGGCAACGTGCTGACAGGCACGCCTACCACGGCCGAGGGCTATCTTGGCGCACACACGTCGGAGGTGACCATCATTCCCGAGGGCGACGACGCCGACGAGCTGGCCGGCTGGATTATGCCGCGCCTTAACCAGTTCTCGCAAAACCGCAGCTACTTCTCGTGGCTGATGGGAGGCAAGCGCTACAAGCTCGACGCACGCATCAAGGGCGGACAGCGCCACATGATAATGAGCGGCGAATATGACAAGGTGATGCCAATGGACATATACCCCGAATATCTCGTGAAGGCCATCATCACGGGCAACATCGACAAGATGGAGCAGTTGGGCATTTACGAGGTAAGCCCCGAGGACTTTGCCCTGGCCGAATTTGTTGACAGCTCGAAACTTGAACTTCAGCGCATCGTGAGGGAAGGACTCGACATGCTGAGGAAAGAAAACAGCTGACGCTATGCGTAATTAAAAATTAAAAAAATAAAAAATTAAAAAGTTAAAGCATGAGGGATTAAGAATTCGACATTTTAATCCTTCAATACTTTAATTTCAGAATTTTGAAACAATTATGAATTTACGAAATTATCTCAATAAGATAAAGCCAAACTTCGAGAAGGACGGCAAGCTACATGCCTTCCGCAGCGTGTTTGACGGTTTCGAGACGTTCCTCTACGTGCCCAACGACACGTCGAAGAGTGGCGTAAACATTCACGACTCAATCGACTCGAAGCGCATCATGAGCATGGTGGTGATAGCACTTCTGCCGGCACTGCTCTTTGGCATGTACAACGTTGGCTATCAGAACTATCTTGCCGCAGGCACCCTTGCCACGGCCGGTTTTTGTGAAATATTCTGCTACGGATTGTTGGCAGTGCTGCCCAAAATCCTCGTCAGCTACATCATAGGCCTCGGCATAGAGTTTGCCTGGGCGCAGTGGAAAGGCGAGGAGATACAGGAGGGCTACCTCGTGTCGGGCATCATCATTCCGATGATAGTGCCCGTGGGATGCCCGCTGTGGATGATAGCCATTGCCGTGGCCTTCGCCGTAATCATTGGCAAGGAAATATTCGGCGGTACGGGCATGAACATATTCAACGTGGCCCTCGTGGCTCGTGCCTTCCTCTTCTTCTCCTATCCTACGAAGATGAGCGGCGACACCGTTTGGGTGGCTCAGGACACCATTTTCGGCCTTGGCAACTCTCTGCCCGACACGTTCACCTGCGCCACACCGTTAGGCCAGCTTGCAGGCGGCAACAGCGTAAGCGCGTCGCTCTCTGACGCCGTGCTCGGCTTCATTCCGGGCAGCATTGGCGAGACAAGCGTCGTGGCCATTGCAATAGGTGCCGTGATACTGCTGTGGACGGGCATTGCCAGCTGGCGCACCATGCTGAGCGTTGTGGTGGGCGGAAGCCTCATGGCGGTAGTGTTCGACCAGGCTGGCCAGTCGGTGGCTTGGTATGAGCATCTCGTGTATGGCGGCTTTGCCTTCGGTGCCGTGTTTATGGCCACCGACCCCGTCACCAGCTGCCGCACCAACTGCGGAAAGTATGTCTATGGCTTCATAATAGGAGCGTTGGCCATCATCATACGTGTGATGAACCCCGGCTTCCCCGAGGGCATGATGCTTGCCATACTGTTTGGCAACATGATGGCTCCGCTGATTGACCACTACGTAGTTGACGCCAACATCAAGAAGAGAATGAAGAGAATTAAGTTATAATGGGAAGTTATAATGGGAAGTTATAATGGGAAGTTATAATGGGAAGTTATAATGGGAAGTTATAATGGGAAGTTATAATGGGAAGTTATAATGGGACGTTATAATGGGAAGTTATAATGGGCCAAATGTTCGAGCCTAATGAACGCTGCGCAGAGAGTAATGGCTCATCATAACTCCCCATCATAACTCCCCATCATAACTCCCCATCATAACTCCCCATCATAACTCCCCATCATAACTCCCCATCATAACTCCCCATCATAACTCCCCCAAAATATTAAGTATGAAAAAGATATTGCTATTAGGCTCAGGTGAACTGGGCAAAGAATTTGTTATTGCAGCAAAGAGGGCAGGGCAGTATGTCATTGCCTGCGACCGTTACGACAATGCGCCCGCCATGCAGGTGGCCGATGAGCGTGAGGTGTTCTCAATGCTTGACGGCGACGCACTGGATGCAGTGGTGAAGAAACATCAGCCAGACATCATCGTACCAGAAATAGAGGCCATCAGAACCGAGCGACTGTTTGACTTTGAAAAGCAGGGCATACAGGTGGTGCCGAGTGCTCGCGCCGTCAATTTCACCATGAACCGTCGTGCCATTCGCGACCTGGCGTCGCGTGAGCTTGGGCTGCGCACCGCCAAGTATTTCTATGCCAAGACATTCGACGAGTTTAAGAAGGCTGCCGACGAAATAGGGTTCCCATGTGTGGTGAAGCCACTAATGTCGTCAAGCGGACACGGACAGAGCTATGTGCACAACGACGACGAGCTGGAGAAGGCTTTCAGCGAGGCCATGGAGGGCAGTCGCGGCGATGTGAAGGAAGTAATCATAGAGGAGTTCATCGACTTCGACTCGGAGTTTACCTTGCTCACGGTGACCCAAAAGAATGGCCCCACGCTGTTCTGTCCGCCTATAGGTCACGTACAGAAGAAGGGCGACTATCGTGAAAGCTGGCAGCCTTACGCCATCTCCGACGAGGCTTTGAAGCAGGCACAGCACATGGCCGACGAGGTGACACGTGCGCTAACAGGAGCAGGTATATGGGGTGTGGAATTTTTCCTTACCAAGCAGGGCGAGGTTATCTTCAGCGAGTTGTCGCCACGTCCTCACGATACAGGCATGGTGACGCTTGGCCACACCACAAACCTCAGCGAGTTTGAGCTACACTTCCGCGCCGTCATGGGATTGCCCATAGCAGGCATACATCTTGAACATGCCGGAGCCAGTGCCGTAGTGCTCTCGCCTGTCGAGAGTAACGACCCACTGCCTTACAACCTTGTAGATGCACTGAAGCAAGACCGCACCCGCATCCGCATCTTCGGCAAGCCGGAGGCCCACGTGGGCCGACGCATGGGCGTTGTGCTTTGCTATGGCGAGGTGGCCGACGGCACCGATGCCCTACGCGAGAAAGCCAAGGCAGCAGCCAAGACCATCCTTGGCACCGACCCGTATGCGGTGTTCTGATTATTATGATATGATTATTATAAGATAATAATTCGTGTAATAACATAGAAGCAATGGTATGGTAAGAAATCCATTTGTCCTTAATGGGTATGTTGGCAGGGAGTATTTTTGCGACCGTGAACAGGAAGTCAAAAAGCTGCTCGAACATGTCTCAAATGGTGTCAATGTGACTCTTGTCTCGCCGAGAAGGGTAGGCAAGACGGGGCTAATAGAACATCTCTTCCATCAGAAAGAGGTGGAGGAGAATTATTATACATTCCTAATTGACATCTATGCCACCAAAACGATTGAGGAAATGGTAGCCCAAATGGCAAAATCCATTTTGTCAACACTGAAGAGCCGTAGTGAGAAGGCTCTTCAGTCTTTCTCTGCCATAGTGCAGTCTTTGCGTCCTACTATGAGTTTTGACAATTTGGGAAATCCGTCGTGGAGTATAGGAATAGGTGAGATACAGAACCCTCAGAACTCCATAGATGAGATTTTCCAATATTTGGAGAATGCCGACAAACCATGTATTGTGGCCATTGACGAGTTTCAGACCATATCTGAGTATCCAAATGTGAAGGCAGAGGCATTGTTGCGTACATACGTGCAGCATTGTCATAATGCCCAGTTCATCTTTGCCGGTTCCAAGCGCACTATGATTGTAGAGATGTTCAGTAAGCACAGTCGTCCGTTTTACCAATCTACAACAATAATGAGCGTGCCCAAACTCGACATTGACAAATACCGCAGCTTTGCTGTCAGTCATTTTGAGAATGGTGAGAAGAGATTGTCGCCGGATGTTGTTGATGAAGTATATGGAAGATTTGACGGTATTACATGGTATCTTCAGCGCATGATGAACAAGCTCTATACTCTCACGCCTATAGGTGAAACGTGCGATAAACACTACATTCCCAAAGCTATTGAGGATATATTGGATGAAAATCAGATGGCATACGAGGCATTGCTTTATCAGATACCGTCAAGACAAAAGGCTCTCCTAATGGCTATTTGTGCAGAAGGCAAGGCTTCTTCCATCACATCTACGGCTTTTGTCCGCAGGCACAGCCTTTCATCGTCAAGCAGTGTCCAGTCTGCAATCAGGGGATTATTGGAAAAGGAATTGGTTACTTCCGAAAATGGTTCATACGAAGTTTATGACAAGTTTTTGGCTATGTGGCTTTATAGATAGAATATAATATTATGCTTGGAGAGATAATTGAATTGCCGAAAATATATGACCCGCGCGGTAATCTTACCGTGGCTGAACAGATGAAGAACGTGCCCTTTGAGGTGAAACGCGTTTATTGGACTTACGACGTGCCATCGGGCGAAAGCCGTGGCGGTCATGCCCACAAGGAGTGCGTGGAGTTCATCATTGCCGTCAGCGGCTCGTTTACAGTGTCGCTCGACGATGGCAGGGGAAACCGTAAGGACTATCATCTCAATCATCCATGG
>JAQXRI010000089.1 GCA_029218445.1 Prevotellaceae bacterium
TACAGTTTGATGTGCAAAAATTGAATATCTTGATTCTGAAGTTCATGTCGGTAATTGTCGCGCTGTAAGCGCGTGCTGGCCAATGTATTTTCTGCGAAAAAGTAGTCAGAGTAAATCACGAACAGTCCCATTTTGGGTACATCAAATTGGACACCCTAACTGTTTCTTTAGCACCTAACAGGCTACAATCGGCAAGAAACCCTGTGAGAGTTACCTTTCCACCGAATGAAAACACTATAAATCATCGAAACGTGCTTTTCAAATCTTGGAAAAATGTCATTTTGATACCATTATCAACTTGGAAAAGTGTAAGAAAACAGAAATATTCACATTGGAAAAGTGTATTTTGTTTACTATTTTGCTTGTATTTAAGTAAAACGTTGTATCTTTGTACCTACAAATACAAGTGATATGGTAAAACGCAAAGCTGACGAGTTAATACGCAACTTTATACTCAACGACAGACGTTCTCTCTTGGTAACAGGAGCCAGACAAGTTGGCAAGACCTTTTCCATCAGGAAGGTCGGTAAGGAGTGTTTTGACAATGTTGTTGAAATCAATTTCGTTGAACAGCCCGATGCCATCGAACTGTTCAACGAGCAGAAGGGCGCAAAAGATTTGCTGTTGCGACTATCTGCCTTCACTAAAAAACCATTGGTTCCGGGGAAAACAATAATATTCTTCGATGAAGTTCAGGAGTGTAAGGAGATTATAACAGCCATTAAGTTCCTTGTGGATGAGGGCAGTTACAAGTATGTGATGAGTGGCTCTTTGCTTGGTGTTGAGCTGGATAACCTGCGTAGTGTCCCCGTGGGCTACATGGATGAAATAGAAATGTATCCCCTTGACCTTCTGGAATTCTTCGAGGCCATTGGTATTGGTACAGATGTCATTAGCCATTTGCGAACGTGTTTTGAGGATAAGAGACCTGTTGATGCATTTATTCACAAGAGAATGTTGGAGGCCCTTCGCCTATATCTTATCGTTGGAGGAATGCCCGCGGCTGTTCAAAAGTATCTTGACACTAACAACTTGCGCAGAGTGTATGAGGAACAGCGTGGAATCATTCGCACCTATAAGAGAGACATCACCAAATATGATCATGACCACAAGTTGCAGATAGAAGAAATCTATGACCTTATACCATCCGAGCTTAATGCAAAAACTAAGCGCTTTATTCTCAAAGAGTTGAACGAAAAGGCACGGTTCAGCAAATACGAGAACAGTTTTTTATGGCTCAGGGATGCAGGTGTGGCCATCCCTGCATATAATGTCGAGGAGCCACGAGTCCCTCTACTGTTGAACAAACAGCGAAACCTGTTCAAACTTTTCCTCAACGACGTAGGGCTGCTTGCGGCCATGTATGGAGGGAACATTCAGGCCAGATTGCTTAGTCCGAATCCCAACATCAACTTTGGCTCTGTTTTTGAAAACCTTGTTGCCCAAGAACTGTATGCTCATGGTTTCTCTGAAGCACAGCAACATTCGCTATACTATTTCAACAGCAAGAAGCAAGGAGAGTTGGACTTTGTGGTAGAGTATGCTGGTAACATGCTGCCGATAGAGGTCAAGTCAGGTAAGGACTATGAACGGCATAATGCACTTTCCAATGTGATGGAGAATGAAGAATATGCTGTACCAATGGCTTATGTGTTCTGTCAAGAGAATGTTCAGATAAAGGGAAGGGTTATTTACTATCCCATCTACATGATAACCTTTTTCGAACAAATTCAGGCAGAAGAAAAAGTATATAAGTTTGATCTTACAGGCCTATAAGGCATAATAACCATATTGTGCAAGATATAATCCGTGCAACATCAGGAGTGGTATATAGAACTATTGCTGTCCGCTAAAACTATTTTGATAGCCCAGAATTAGGGCTGGATTCACGCTCGGTATTCAGCCCTTTTAGTTACCTTTGTAATTACAAAAAACCAGATAACCATGAACAAAGGTACATATTTTAACGGACAGCCGATGTATGGTCAGCATATTAATTTGCTATATAAGGAAGAAATTCTCATATTCAGCGGAAATACCACGGAGAACGCTACGTGAAACACTTTGATGCCTACCAGCACCTGACGGTCATGCATCACAGCTTACAACAAGTGTATCCCGTCCGTTTGCTGACATAATCTGTGTAATCAGTGTCATCCGTGGGACAATGTAACTTCCATCTTTTTCACTCATCCCTTACTTTCTTTTCGTAAATGTTCAGCGATTAGATTTACTGCTTCTCAATATTTCCGCGCTGTAAGCGCAAAAGCGCATAGCCCTGGGTAAATGTAGCGTAGCGGAGTGACACCCTGGGGTATATCCTTGTCGTTAATGTTCGCGCTGTAAGCGCAAAAGCGTAGATAACAGCAGGATATTTAACGCTTTTGCGCTTACAGCGCGCAAGGATAATGCCCAATTACACCCAGGGTGCCGCTACGCTTTACCCTGGGCTGTGTGCTTCTGCGCTTACAGCGCGTGCTGGTCAATATATTTTCTGCGAACAAGTAGTCAGAGTAAATCAGGAACAGTTCCATTTTGGGTACAACAAACTGGTCACCCTATTTAGTTACTCATATCTCATTGACTTGGCGGGGTGTATATGAGATATGATGAAACTGGGGCCTACGAGTACGGCTATGCATACGGCCATGGTAACGATGTTGATGAGTGCAAAGAGCAGCCAGGTGAACTCCACGGGAACTTCGCTAACGTAGTATGTCTGCGGGTCGAGACTGACCATTCCCGTAGCCCTCTGCAACAGCAGCAGTCCTATACCTATGGCATCGCCTATAAGCATTCCGCGCCCAATGATGAATGCCGCAAACCAGAGGAATGTCCGGCGGATGGTATTGTTGCGTGCGCCAAGTGCTTTCAGCACTCCAATCATGGTTGTGCGCTCCAGAATGATGATGAGCAGTCCGGATATCATTGTCACGCCCGCTACGGCAGTCATCAGTGCGAGTATTATCCAGACGTTCATGTCGAGCAGGTCGAGCCATGTGAAAATCTGTGGCGACAGCTCCTTTATTGACATGGCCGAGAAGGTGTTGCCCTTACGGTCGGTAGTGCGGTTGATGGCGGCTATCATATTGTCCTCCACCTCCTGCAGCCTTTCGAAATCGCTGACGGCAATCTCGGCGTTGGTAGCCTCGTCGTCCTCCCATGCGTTCAGTTTTCTGACGGTATAGATATCAGTGAAGCATGTCACCTCGTCGTATTGCGAGAGGTTAGTCCTGTATATGCCCTCAATGGTGAACCGCCTTGTCCTCACTCCGCTGTCGTCGATGAAGTAGGCGAATATTCTGTCTCCGCATTTCAGTCCGAGCTTGTCGGCCTGCGTCTTTGACACGAGCAGCTTGCCCGTGTTCTTCTTGTCGGAGACGGCTGGTATGGAGCCTTCAACAATGTTCTGGTGTATGAAGGTGGTGTCGAAATCCGGTCCCACGCCCTTGAACACCAGTCCGAGAAAGTCGGAGTCGGTCTTGCCTACTCCCTGCTTGGTTGCCGTCACCTGCACGTGCGTTACTCCCGGAATGTCCTTTATGGTCTTCAGGGTCTTCTGGTCGATGACGATGGGGTAGGTGGACGATGTCTGCTGTGTGAGGAAGTTGGCCACCTGTATGTGGCTTCCGAAGCCGATTACCTTGTCTCTGATGGTATGCTTGAAGCCCAGCACCACGCTCACGGTCACCAGCATCACGGCAAGTCCTATTGCCACGCCTGCCGTGGCAATCATTATGGCAGGCCGCGACACTTTGCGCTCGTTGCCCTGACTGTTGAATATGCGTTTGGCGATGAATAAGGGGAAGTTCATGTGTGGCGGTGATGGTTTGGTGGTGTGGATTAATCCTCGTCCTTTCTTCCGGGATATGCCTCCAAGGCCTTGCGGAGCACCACAAGGGCACGCTCAAGGTCGGCCTTCTTCAGAACGTAGGCTATGCGCACCTGGTTGATGCCCGCGCCGGGAGTGGTATAGAAGCCCGAGGCGGGAGCCATCATTACGGTCTCGCCCTCGTAGTTGAATGATTCCAGACACCAGCGGCAGAACTTCTCGGAGTCGTCTACGGGCAGCTTGGCAACGGTATAGAATGCCCCCATGGGTATGGGAGAGTATACTCCCGGTATGCGGTTCAGCCCGTCGATGAGGCACTTGCGCCTCTCCACGTACTCGTCATACACGTCGCGGTAGTATTCCTCGGGTGCGTCGAGCGAGGCCTCGGCGACGAGCTGTCCGATGAGCGGTGGCGAGAGCCTTGCCTGACAGAATTTCATCACGGCAGCCCTCACATCCTTGTTTTTCGTTATCAGCGCGCCAATCCTGATGCCGCACTCGGAATATCTCTTCGATACGGAGTCGATGAGTATGACGTTCTGCTCTATGCCTTCCAGATGGCAGGCAGAGATGTATGGCGAGCCGGTATAGATATATTCCCTGTAAACCTCGTCCGAGAACAGGTACAGGTCGTATTTCTTCACCAGATCCCTTATCTGGTTCATCTCCCTGCGTGTGTACAGGTAACCCGTAGGGTTGTTGGGGTTGCAAATCATAATGGCGCGGGTGCGCTCGTTGATAAGCTCCTCAAACTTCTCCACCTTTGGCAGCGAGAAGCCCTCGTCTATGGTAGTGGCGATGGTGCGTATCACGGCGCCGGCCGATATGGCGAAGGCCATGTAGTTGGCGTAGGCCGGCTCAGGCACGATGATTTCATCGCCCGGGTTGAGGCACGACATGAAGGCGAAGAGCACTGCTTCGCTTCCTCCAGAAGTGATGATTATGTCGTCGGCCTCTACGTTGATGTCGTATCTACGATAGTAGTTGACGAGCTTTTCACGATAACTCTGAATACCCTGCGAAGGAGAGTATTCAAGTATGTTGCGGTCGATGTGCTTCAGTGCATCAAGACCGACTTGCGGTGTGGGCAGGTCAGGCTGACCGATGTTCAGATGGTAAACCTTTGTTCCACGTTTTTTTGCTGCGGCTGCAAGAGGGGCGAGCTTTCTGATGGGCGACTCGGGCATCTCCAGTCCACGTACAGATATTTCTGGCATTTTCTCTACATAATTGTTTATCGACTGCAAAGGTAATATTATTAATTGAGAAATGGAAAGGTGAAAAGGAAAAAAATCAAAATTAAGGCATATTATGTGGTAAATAATGAAAATTAACATCTTTTTTGGTAAACCTTTCGCTCTTTTCGGCAAAATGTCTTACTTTTGCCAAAGTTTTTTATTCGCATAGTGTTATAGTAGATGAATTATGATGAACTTTTGTCGGTACGCGACAGTGAGAATGCAGCATTCTGTCAATTGCCTTTGGGAAAGTTGACAAGGCGCAACGTAGATGGAAAATATCTCAACGTCGTTGACATTAGGGCAGCCTTGTGCAGCAATGTCTTGTTCGACGAGAGCTTGAAATACGAATGCAAGGCCGTTGGCTTGTTAAAGCCACAACATCAGTTGAGGTTTATGGTTGGGGGCGACGATGTAAAAGGCGACACAGGCATGACCCTCGTGGTGGAGCGTGGTGTGTATGTCACCTTGGCCCAGCTGCTTTATGAGACTCCCTCCCTTGTGGCCAAGGACAAGTTTCTTGACAACATCATCAGCCAGGCCTTCGAGGCGGCAAACGACCTGAGTGCCCAAAACATTTGGCATCTCTGCTATTCACCCCAAAACGTGCTTGTGCGTCGTGGCGACAATCAGCTTCTGCTGCTCAACCATGGCTCGTTCTATACAGGCTTGTCTGACCAGAACGAGTTTTATGCCGGCATGGCCGACTACGTGGCTCCCGAAGTGTTGAGCCACGGCACAATAGACGAGCGCAGCGAAATATATTCGTTGGGCAAGTTTATACAGAGCCTCTATGCCATGGCAAGCATGCCCTTCGAGGTGAAGCGGATGATAAAAAAGGCCACAGCCCCGGTGCCTGAAGACAGATATTCGTCGCTCGATGAAATGAAGAAGGCGTTGTCGCGCATGCGTTCAGCCCGCCAGACGGTCACCACCTTTGCCGTTGCAGCCGTGGCCGCCCTGGTACTGATTTGGGGCTATTTCAGCGTAATGCCCGAACAGAGCGACATGGAGTATGTCAAGCCAGCTCCAAAAGACACTGAGGAGGAGCTGCTCGACGAAGGGTTTGACCCCGTGACCGAGCTTGGCTTCATACCCTCCGACACGACAACCACCTTGACACCCGAACAGAAGAAGAAAATGGCCGAATACGAGAAGAAGGCCGAAGACATATTCAGGAAGCGTTATGAGCGTGAGGCGGACAGGATTCTGTCGAAGCTTTACAACAAGTCAAACAAGGGGATGACCGACAAGAAGTTCCGTACTACAAGTCAGCAGACCTTTGAGGAGCTTACCAAGGCGCAGGAGGAAATAGCCAGCCAAACGGCCCTGCCGCTTTCAAAGACACAGCGCATAGCCACCGAAATAATAAATAAGGTGACTGATGCAAAGAAAAAAGAATTTAAATAATTTATAAACAAAAGATTAGAAAAAACAATGAGAAGTAGAACAGCAACTTGGTTCGAATGTAGAATCCGTTACGAGAAGACCATGGAAGACGGAATGCAGAAGAAAGTTACAGAAAATTATGTCGTTGACGCACTCTCGTTCAGTGAGGCCGAAGAGCGCATTACCGAGGAAATGTCGGTGTATGTCAGTGGAGAGTTTGACATTGTTGACATCAAGATTGCCCCATACGCTGAAGTGTTCTTTGCCGACAGCGATGCGGCCGACAAGTGGTATAAGGCCAAACTGGCTTTCATCACACTTGACGAAAAGACTCAGAAAGAGAAGCGTTCGGCGGTCAACTATCTTGTCAACGCAGGCTCGCTCAACGGCTCAGTAAAGGCCATTGACGAGATAATGTCGCAGTCGATGGTTGACTATTCTACTGTTTCGGTAAACGAGACTACGCTTCTGGACGTGTTTGAATACAAGAAGAAGGAAAAGGACGACAAGCCCGAGTACGAACAACAATAAAACTTAGGAAAGGCAAACGAGATGTTGGATTACGACGTAAATGCAAACATCCGGGAGGTGATGCGCCTGATGCCGCCTGCGGTGAAGCTCGTGGCCGTCAGCAAATACCATCCCAGCGAATATCTTCAGGCTGCCTACGATGAGGGCCAGCGCATTTTCGGCGAGAGCCAGGTGCAGGAACTGCAGCGTAAGGTGGGTGAAATGCCCGGCGACATTCAATGGCACTTCATTGGACATCTGCAGACCAACAAGGTGAAATACATTGCTCCTTACATCAGCATGATTGAGGCGGTGGATTCATTGAAGCTCATGGCCGAGATACAGAAGCAGGCCGCAAAGCACTCAAGGGTGATTGACATACTGCTCGAGCTTCACATTGCCGAGGAGGCCACCAAGTATGGACTCACTCTCGACGCTTGTCGCAAGCTGTTGGAGGATGGCCAGTGGCGCGAGATGAAGAACGTGAGGATTTGCGGACTTATGACCATGGCCTCCTTCACCGACGACGAGAGCCAGATAAGGCGCGAGTTTACCACTGCCTCCGACTTCTTCGATGAAGTAAAGGCCAAGTATTTTCCTGACGCCGACCACTTCCGCGAGCGTTCATGGGGCATGAGCGACGACTATCCCATAGCCATCGAATGCAGAAGCACCATGGTGCGCATAGGCACTAAAATATTTGGTCCGAGGGTGTATTGACAGCCACCTTCTTTCCTTTTCTAACATATATTCCCTTTTTCAAGGCTTTCGTGTCGTTGCCTGCCTTACGCCCGTCAAGTGTGTAGTAGGGCGACGACATTGTTTGGGTGGCTTCGGGGGTGGCAACACTTGTCGAGCCACCCATAAACTTGAACGCCACGTTGCCGTTGTCGTCGGTGTGTATGTCGGTTATGGGCTTGCCTGCCGTGCCGCCGGTAAACCATGTCGCCGCAGGCATGGTGTCGTCGGTAAAGGCCGTGGCTTCTGAAGTGCCGGGGAAGGGGTCGCCTTTGGCTTCGGCCGTATAGATGCTTCCGGTCATTTTTTGGTTTTCATATCGTTCGAGAAGCACTTTGTTTATTTCGTTTATCTCTTCTTTTTTGTTTCTCGTCACGGTATAGCCTATCTGCAAGTCGTTCACCATCAGTCCGTCGGCTGGCACGAGAGAGAAGCGTGGATGCCCCAGCTCGCAGTTGACGCAGTTGTAGCCAATTCCCGACACCTTAAACTTCGTCTCGTTGAAGTCTATGTGGTATATCATCATGCCTTGGCCCAGGATGTACCTGTTCCACAGGTCGTCGGCCTTCTCCACCTGTTCCAGCATGTAGTATTCGTTGGGGTTGGCTTCGTTGGTTATCATGTATGCCTTGCCGCCGCGTTCGGCGGTAGTGAGTGTTATGTCCTGTGGCGAGTCGAGTTGTTCTATCTCCATCCATCCCAGTCGGGCGCGTTCCCAGCAGGTCAGTGCCGTAGGCCTGAATCCGTCGAAGGTGTATTCACCAGAGTCCATCAGTCCGTAATAGCCCAGTCCCACGTTGCTGCATTCGCTGTTTTCCGATGCGCCGGTAGGGTAGATGTCGGGCAGTCCGAGGCAGTGGCAGAACTCGTGGCAGAACAGGCCTATGCCGTCGGGCACCTTGCCCATTTCCGCCTCGTCCTCCTCGTAGCCAAACAGCTCGCAGGTCACGCCGTAGCGTCTTACCTTCTTTCCGTCGATGTCTATCGAGGTGGTCAGCCCCGACTGCGCCCAGATGTAGTTGCTGCTGTTGCCGTAATAGTGTTCGCCGTAGCCGGCATGTACTATGAATACGAGGTCAACATATCCGTCGTTGTTCAAGTCGTATTTTGAGAAGTCAACGTCGTCGTTGGCGGCTTGGCAGGCATCCTTCATGAGGGCGGGTATGTTGTCGTTGCCGCGGCCGTAGGTGGTGTACGACTGGTTGAGCTTGTAGGGTCCGTAGATGTCAAACTGTGGCTTAAACTGTCCGTTGCTCATGTCGCTGAAATAGCGTTTCACGCTGCCGTAGTTGGTATATTCGGGCTGCTGGCCTTCCCACACTTCGTCGGCGTTGAGGTTTTTGTCGAAGGCCTCCTTAGGATTGTCTATGCTGAAGCCGAGGTCGTTGAACTCCACCATTATCACCAGTGCGTGAGGCGAGCCTTGGTGCGGAAACAGCAGCTGCGAGTCGTCGGTCGATGGCTGGGCTATTTTTGCCCGTTGGCTTTCCATCACTCTTGCCCCCAACCGTGTTATGGCTTTACGGTCCTGCCGTTTTATGGCCATCAGTTCCGTCAGTGTGCGTTGGCTTGGCTCGTGGGCCATGATTCCCGTCGATGCCATCTCGCCTTCGTCAGTCAGTGTCGCCACATACAAGCCGGTGCCTTCCTTCACGAGTATTGTCCCGTCGGAAGCCGTGTAGTAGTGGAAGTGTTCGTCGCCGTGGGCCTTGACTGTTATGGTGGTGCCGTCGCCTTGCCTTACGCTGAATGGGCGTGGATGGGCTTTCACGGCCCATGCGCAGTGTGTTGCGGCAAGGGCCATTGCCATGATGATGAGTATTTTCATGTGTTTCATTTCTTGTCGATTTTTATGTTGTCGTTGAGTCCAAGATAATATTGCTTGCGCTTGCGGGTTATGCTGCCGTAGTTGATGGCGTGGTGTGGGCAGTGGTGATAGCAGGCCAGGCAGCTGGTGCAGCGTTTGTCGTGCTTCCATTGCGGCAGGCCTTTGTCCATGTCGATGTCGCCCACGGGGCACGACTTGGCACATCTGCCGCATCTGGTGCAAAGGCCTTCGTCAACGGTAAACTTCCTGTCGGTTATCATCCACCTGTTGAAGTAGGCGCCCACAATGTAGGTCAGTGCCCATGGCGCCGTGCCTTTTACGAGATGCTCTTCGCCGCATGAGCGTTGTTCTATCATTGTCGTGTATCTCTTGAGGTCGATGGCCGCCTGTAGCCTCTTTTCACGTTCGCGCTCGATGGTGTCGGTGTACATGAAGGGCAGTGCCACGTAGGTTTCGGGCATCACGAGCGAGAAGGCCGCGTCGAGGTGCAGCCCCGAGGCGGCAAGGTCTTTGGCGAATATCTGCATGGCCTCGCCTGTGTTGTCGCCGCATGTGCATACCACGTAGCAGTAGTGGCCTGCGGCGTTGGTCAGCCGCAACGTGCTGAGAAACTGCCTGACTATATGTGGAGGCTGCCAGCCGTGTATGGGGAAGCAGAAGCCTATGCGCTCGTCGGGCATGAGGGTATGGTCAAGGCCGCCGTCGTGGCCTTCGGAATATAGTGCCGCAGCCATGTCGGTCATATTGTCGCCTAAGGCATGGGCAAGCTCTGTGGCGGCCCATTTAGTGTTTCCTGTACCTGAAAAATAATATACCATGGGTCAAAGTTAGTGTTTTTTTGGCAGTGGGCAAAATAAATGGCATCATTTTTGCTGTTTTTGCTCGTTTTTTATTACCTTTGCCCAAAAATATAGAAAAAACAGACCATAAGATGAGATATTTCGTTACTCTTGGCTACGATGGCACCTCGTTCCACGGATGGCAGGTTCAGCCCAACGGCTGCTCGGTGCAGGAGGAGTTGCAGAAGGCTTTAAGCACATTGTTGCGACAGCCTGTGGCCACAGTGGGAGCGGGGCGCACCGACGCCGGCGTTCATGCCAGGAAGATGGTGGCTCACTTCGACATCGACGCGCCGGTTGACTGCGCTCAGCTTGCCTATAGGCTCAACCGCATGGTGCCGCGCTCGATGGCTGTTTATAAGGTCGAGCCTGTGGCCGACGACATGCACGCCCGGTTCAGTGCCAGGAAGCGCACCTACCGCTATTTCCTGCATACCCGCAAGGACCCTTTCCTGCGCCACTATTCGTGCGAGATGCACTTCGACCTCGACTTTCTGAAGATGAACGAGGCGGCCGCCATACTAATGCAGTATTCCGACTTCGGAGCGTTCTGCAAGAGCCACTCCGACGTGAAGACCACCATCTGCCGTGTCATGTATGCCCAATGGCATCAGACGTCGCCCACCGAGTGGTATTTTGAGATTAGTGCCGACCGCTTTCTGCGCAACATGGTGCGTGCCGTTGTAGGTACCTTGGTGGATGTAGGCCGTGGCCGCCTTACGTTGGACGAGTTTCGCAGTGTTATAGAAGGACGCAAACGCACGGCGGCCGGAGAGTCGATGCCGGCCAATGCCTTGTTTTTGGAGAATGTGGAATATTAGTGGTTACATACTATGTGGTTAATATTAGCATTTTTATCAGCCGCTTTGCTCGGCTTTTACGATTCGTTTAAGAAGAAGGCGTTGGCGGCCAATGCCGTCATACCGGTGTTGTTTCTCAACACTCTGTTCTCGTCGCTCATCTTCCTGCCGTTCATCATTGTCAGCTACACCACCGACAGTCTCGAAGGGAGCTTGTTTCACGTTGGCAGCGGCGGATGGGAGATGCACAAGTACATTGTTCTGAAGAGTTTCATCGTGTTGAGCAGTTGGGTGCTTGGCTATTTCGGCATGAAGCATCTTCCGCTCACCATCGTCGGACCCATCAATGCCACCCGACCTGTAATGGTGCTCGTGGGTGCCCTGCTGTTCTTTGGCGAACGGCTCAACGGGTGGCAGTGGCTTGGCGTGTTGCTGGCCGTCGTGTCGTTTTTCATGTTGAGCCGCAGCGGCAAGAAGGAGGGCATCGACTTCCGGCGCGACCATTGGATATGGATGATTGTCGGAGCTGCCGTGCTTGGTGCCGTCAGCGGACTGTATGACAAATACCTCATGGCTTCGCCCGCCGACGGTGGAGTGGGGCTTGACAAGATGATGGTGCAGAGCTGGTATAACATCTACCAGTGCTTCATGATGGGTGCCATGCTCCTGCTGCTGTGGTGGCCCAACAGGCGTAAGACCACGCCCTTCCGCTGGCATTGGAGCATCATCTTCATCAGCATCTTCCTTTCGGCGGCCGACTTCGTCTATTTCTATTCGCTGTCGCTGCCTGGAGCCATGATAAGCATTGTGTCGATGATACGCCGCGGCAGTGTGGTGGTGAGCTTCCTCTTTGCCGCCGTAGCCTTCCACGAGAAAAACCTCAAGTCGAAGGTCATCGACCTTGCACTTGTACTTCTTGGAATGATTTGCTTGTATATTGGATCAAATTAGAATAACTATGATTGATTATCTCAGCAACAACCTATGGCAAGTGTGGGCATTGATAGTCATTGCCTGCATAGTGCTCGAGATGTTTTCGGGCAGTTTCTTCATCATCTGCTTTGCCGTTGGAGGCATTGCCGCTCTTTGTACAACCATGTTGGGCGATGCCTACCTGCAGCTCGCCGTGTTTGCAGTGGTCTCGGCCTTGAGCATCTTCCTTGTGCGTCCGTTTGCCTTGAAGTGCATACATCTCGACTCCGAGCCCGTGCCAAGCAACGCCGACGCACTGATGGGGCGCGAAGCCACCGTGAGCCAAGACATTCCTGCCAACGGCTACGGACGTGTGGCCATCGACGGCGACGACTGGAAGGCCACCGCGTCAGCCGACATTGCCAAAGGCTCGAAGGTGAAGGTTGTTGGCCGCGAAAGCATCATCCTCACCGTAGAGAAGCTCTAAACCGAATGTTTTTAACCATTAAATCGTTTTTTTTATGACTTACGTATTAATTGCCGTTGTGGTTTGCGTTCTGGTGTTCGCAAAGATGGCACTCGTCATCATCCCACAGTCAGAGACAAAAATCATCGAGCGACTGGGCCGCTACTATGCCACCTTGCGTCCCGGCATCAACATCATCATTCCCATTGTCGATCGTGCAAAGGAGATTGTAGTGATGCGTGCCGGCCGCTATGTCTATTCCAATTCCATCGACCTTCGCGAACAAGTGTATGACTTCCCGAAGCAGAACGTAATTACCAAAGACAATGTGCAGACCGAGATTAACGCCCTGCTCTATTTTCAGATTGTCGATCCGTTTAAGGCCGTATATGAAATCAACAACCTGCCCAACGCCATCGAGAAACTTACGCAGACGACGCTGCGAAACATCATTGGCGAACTGGAACTCGACGAGACGCTCACCAGCCGCGACACCATCAACACCAAGCTGCGCTCAGTGCTCGACGACGCCACCAACAAGTGGGGCATAAAGGTCAACCGCGTGGAGCTGCAGGACATCACACCGCCTGAGAGTGTGCTGACGGCCATGGAGAAGCAGATGCAGGCCGAGCGCAACAAGCGTGCAACCATTCTGACCAGCGAGGGAAAGAAGGCAAGCGACATATTGCAGTCGGAAGGCGAGAAGATGGCCACCATCAACCGTGCCGAAGCACAGAAGCAGCAGGCTATATTGAAGGCAGAGGGCGAGGCCCAAGCCCGCATACGCAAGGCTGAGGCCGAAGCCATTGCCATAAGGAAGATAACTGAGGCCGTTGGCGATTCGACCAATCCGGCAAACTATCTGCTTGCGCAGAAGTATATACAGATGCTACAGCAGTTGGCCGACGGCGAGAAGACCAAAACTGTTTATCTGCCTTACGAGGCCACCAACCTGTTGGGAAGCATTGGCGGCATAAAGGAACTGTTTAACGATGCGGGAAAGGCCGACAAGAAGTAGGCCTCACCCAAAACTTGCTGCAAAGGTACAAAATCTTGTAAACCTACCTATGCGCTACGATGCGCTATGATGCGCTATGATGCGCTAAGACCTTAAAAGTTGGTTTTTACCTGTTTTTGGGGGCAGATTTTACCGTGATTTGCTCATTGCAAACTACAGTCTTAAGTGTAGCTATCCCCTTGTTTTCGCATCGTAAACCCCTTGTTTTCGCTTCCTAAACCCCTTGTTTTCGCATCGTAAACCCCTTGCTTGTAAGTCACAATCAAGGGGTTTATGTATGTGTATATTTCCACCTAAATTACCCGCCGTGACACCGTGACAGCTATATTATATATTCTTTTTTTAAAATGGAAATTATTTCCTCCTTTAAGTACAACTTAATTTCGGTTTTGAAATCTTTTATATATATATAGCTGTCACGGTGTCACGCCCCTTTATAGGCATGTCAATTTTTTTCGATAAGATTCATTAAGCAGGCAATTGTCTGTTTAACGTGAATTCGACGAATAATCCCAACCCATTAAATATATATGTTAACGTGAGTTCGACCAATTGTCTAAGCCGCCTATTGTAGGGGCGGACCCATGTGTCCGCCCGCCGCCGCATTGGTCCGTAATGAACGTGAGTTCGACCAATTCCATCCTTTCATAAGTTGTAGTGCATATAGCAAGCAACGCCCTGAAAGGGCAAAAGCTTTAATACACAATGGGATAGAAGAATTGCGCAGATGGGACATCCCATCAAAACATAATGCTTTTGCCCTTTCAGGGCGCGAGGGTAGCTTCTCGGATTGTGCAACTGGCAGCCCAAGCATCAAGATTGTTCATATTCATCAAACTCACGTTAATGACATATATTATTGCCTTTTGGCTTGTTTTAGGTGGCGGGCGGAAACATGGGTCCGCCCCAACAGTCGGCGGGTTGGGTGACATATACGGTTTCGCCCCAAGGAATGTAAATTTTATTCCTCGGGGCGAAGTTAAATAAGTGGATTAATAAGAATTTTTTTTGCTTGAAATAATGAGATTTATTCGACGTGGAAATATTAGAAGAAGAGGTAGCGGTTGTCAACTACGTCAGCCTTCAAATAAAGCTCGTTCATGAAACGGCTTGCTGCCTGGAGAGCCTGCTGCTGAAGCTGTGTTTCCATAGCCTTGGCATCAAACTTGGCACCACCACGCTGTGCCTTCTTAACCACCTTGAACATGTAGGCACCACCATTGCCCTTGATTACACGTGGGCAGAACTGGCCGGCCTTTGTTGCTGCTACGGCACCGCTGAGAGCTGGCTCGCTGGCACCTGTGGCCTGAATGAATGCAGGAGCGGCAAATGTAATCTGGTTGACAGGATTAACCTGTGCACCCTTGCCCTTGGCTGCCTCTACGCTTGTTACGCCGGCGAGCTTCTCCTTGAGCTGCTCGAACTTCTTGTCGCGTATTACCTGATTCTTCAATACTTCCTTGATTGAAGCCATGTCACGGTAGCCTTCCTTGTGGATGCCTGTCAGAGCGGCAACGAGAAGATGGTCGTTGTTGCCACACTCGTAGAGAGGAGAGATGTCGCCCTTGTTGGCATCGAATATCCACTTCATGGTCTCGCGTGTGCTGCGTACGCCGGCAACGGTGTGCTCAGAGTTGAGAATGTCGCCACGGTCAAGCACCTTGTAGCCATATTTCTTCGCGTTGTTTTCAAGCTCGGTAGCATTCTTGCTTTCGCTTACAAACTGGCTGAACTTGTTGTAGGCTGCCGAGTAGGTGGCCTTTGAGAAGTCGATGGTGTGCTTTACTACGGCTGCCACGTGCTTGGTTGACATGGCCTTGCGGCTGAGCACCTGAACGATAACGTTGCCCTGGGTGAAGGCTACGTTCTTAAGGCCTTCCGACTGTGTGAGGGCCTCGATATACTGCTTGGTATCGGCATCGATGGAAGGTGCTGCCTCATACATGGCAGAGGTAAACCACTGCTTGCTGCCTTCCTGACCATACTTCTTGGCTATGGCCTCGAAGTCGCCTCCGGCGGCAAGAGCCTTGTAGATGCTGTCGGCACGCTCGCGTGTCTTCTCTACTGTCTCGGCGCCTACCTGTATCATGCGGTATTCTACTGAGTCGGGAATCTGAACGGTGCTGATGAGCTTGACAACGTTGAGCGTGTTGTCGTATGATGTCTCGAATGGAGCGCTGGTCTGGCCTACTGCCATCGAGTCAATCTTTGTAGCAATGTCGCGTGGCAACACCTTTGTAGAAACCGGGATGCCTGTAAATGCTATCTGCGACTGGGCCTTGCGTACCACCTGAGCAGGGTCGGCACCCTCCTGGAGGCTCTTCTGTGCCTCGGTCATTGTGGTCATGATGGCCTTGCGGTCGGCTGCCGATGGCAATACCTGGAAGTCAACATACTTGATGTCGCGTGTCTCGACATACTGGCGATACATTTCCTTCTGCTCCTCATACTTGGCCTTGATGTCGGCATCGCTTACAGTAACCTTGCTGTCGTTGATGGTGTTGTAGGCAAGTGAAGCCAGCTGAATGTCGCTCTCCTCGTTCTGTGCGTTGAAGGCTGCCTTGGCTGATACAGGGTTTGACAGAAGGCAGTGAGAGAGCAGGGTCTGGTACTTCTGTGCGAGTGTCTGCTGGCGCAGGGTCTTCTCGATGAACTTCCAGTAGTTGTACATCTTCTGATACTGCTCGGCCACCTGTGGAGTGGTTGACGAAGCCTTCTTGTAGTCGGCCAAGAATTTGGTGAGCAGCGAAACGTCGAAGCGTCCTGTCTGCTGGTTGACAAACGGAGTCTGCATGAGAATTGGGCTTGTGCCTTCCTTCAGCATGTTCTGCAACTCTGCGTCGGTTACGGTGAGGCCTACCTTCTCAGCCTCTTTTTTCATGATAATGCTGTTGACGTAGCTGTTCCAAACCTGATCCTTCACCTGGTTGAGTTCCTCTTCAGTGAGGTTGTCTCGACCTTGTGTCATCTTGATTACTTCTTGGTACTCGTCAACGAGAGCCTGAAAATCCTGTACTGAGATTTTCTCTCCCAACACTTTGCCTACTTGCTGACGCTGCTCGTTGCTGGTAGCTTCGCACGAGCGGAACGCTTCTTCGGCAATGAATGCGAAGAGGCCAAGACCAATGATAACAATCAAGGTCACACCTCTTTTTCTGATTGTTCCTAATGCTGCCATTACTTTACTTTATTTGTTTTATTTCTTTGTTTCTATGCTTATTCTCGCTTTTAGCGCACAAAATTACTAAATTTAAATCAAATAACGGAATAAAAACCAAAAAAAATGGTTCTATTTGTCTATTTTTAGCCTTACAAGCTCGATTTTGGTCATTGTGCTTTTAATTATCTTGAATTCGAATTTGCCAATCTTCACTATTTCATTGAGTTTTGGGAAACTCTGGTATTCGTGCAGAATGAGGCCGCCAACGGTCATGTAGTCGTCGCTTTCGGGCAGGTCGAGGTCGAACATATCGTTCACTTTTTCTATCTCCAAACGGCCTGACAGCACATAGTCGCCGTCGTCGGCCTGCTTGGCAATGTAGTTCTTGCTGTCGTGCTCGTCCTCTATGTCGCCGAATATTTCCTCCACAATGTCTTCGAGCGTCACAAGGCCGCTTGTGCCGCCAAACTCATCGACTACGATGGCCAAGCTGCGCTTCTGCTGAAGGAAGGTGTGCATGAGTTTCTTGGCCGCCATGGTTTCGGGTACAAACGAGAGCGTGCGTATGCTGTCGCGCCACTGCTTTGGATTGCGGAACATCTCCGACGAGTGTATGTAGCCCACCACGTGATCAATGTCTTCCTTATAGACTACAAGTTTCGACATTCCGGTTTCGATGAAGTGGTTTTTCAGCTCTTCCTCGCTGCATTCGTCGATATCTACTGCCTCTATCTCAGTGCGTGGCACCATGCAGTCCCTCACCTTTGTGTCGCTGAAGTCGAGTGCGTTGTGGAATATCTTCACTTCCTCCTCTATGTCGTCGTCGTTCTCTGCATTGTCGATGCTGCTCTGTACGAGATAGTCGAGATCGACCTTGCTGAACTCCATGTCGTCTTTTACGTTCTGCATCTTCACGCCTATGCAACGCAGCATCAGTTTTGAGAGAAGCGTGGCGAAGCGCGAGATGGGGTAGAGCACCACATAGCAGGCCATGGCGGGCATGGCAAATAGCGAGAGCATGGTGTTGGGGTTGCTCTTGAAAATGAGTTTGGGAATGAATTCGCCGGTGAACAGTACCACTACGGTGGAGGCTATGGTGTCGGCCGTCACGCGCTCGCCGTCGCCCAACGGCGCAAACAGCGTGGCGTCGAACAGTTGGGCAAAGAGTATGCCGTAGATGACGAGGGCAATGTTGTTGCCTACGAGCATGGTGCTGACAAAGTTGTTGGGATGGCGGTAGAAATAGGATATCGCGCGTTGCGACACGCCGTTTCTGCCACGTTCCATTTCGGCCAGCATTCGGTTGCTTGACACGAAGGCTATTTCCATTCCCGAGAAGAATGCCGAGAATACCATTGATATTATTAGGCCTATGATGGTGTCGGTCATGGCGTTGGAGGTTTTGGGGTTGCGGCGTGCTTTGTAGCGGCAGGACGCAACACGGGTGTGACATTTTGTGTGGTGTCGGCGGCCGACTGTCCGTTGGCGGCTGTGGCGGCGTTGTTCTCATCCTGCTTGACAAACGAGCCTTTCGAGTTTGACACGGTGTAGTGCATCATGCGCTCGTCGCTGCGGAAGTAAGTGCCTTGAAGTGTGCGTTCAGGAGTGACCACACGCGAGAACTTGTTTGAGTAGAACTCGTGCTTCATGCCGTCCCAATATAGTTCTTCGCTGCTGAAGTTCAAGCCATTGACATTGCGCACCCTCACTCGGCCACGCAGTTCCCACAGTTTCTTCTGGTCGTAGTACCATGCCGTGTCGGCCTGTATGTAGGCCTGAATGTTGAACTTCTCGTCGAATTGTTCGAGGAAGATGCCGCAGATGAATGTCCAGCGGCTGGGGTTCTTGATGGTGTTCACGTCCCAGCGTTCGGTGACGATTTTGTATTTTATCACGCCCGAATCGGAGATGAGTGTATTTACGCCATAGCTTGTCATCATCGACACCGAGTCGCGGTCGTGAATGGCAGGAGCGGTGTGTTCCTTCTCTTCTGAGCAGGAAAACACTATGAACATTGCCGCCGCCATGAGCAGGCTTCTCATGCCATATATATTATTATAAGGTGGAAAACTATCCAATTTTATTTAAGTTTTATTCTTGACCTTTCAATCTTCAATTTTCAACCTTAATTTACTTTCCACTTGTTGAACCAACGTTCGTTGAAAGTAAGGCCGATGTTGATGCGGAAGGTGTTCTCGGTAATGAGGTCTTTGGCCGAGGCCTTCACCCATTGTCCGCTGATGTTGAGCACCGAGCCGTTGTTCCAATTGTTGGTGATGGGTATGCCGAAGCCGGCGCTGACGCTTATCTCCTTTGGCCCGTCGTGTCCGTTGACTTTGATGTAGGGCGTGTTGTAGGAAGCGCCGGCGCGGTAGTGTATTCGGTTTAATATCTTTCGGCTCTGCCAGTTGGGCACCCACTCGCCGCCCACGGTTATCTTGTGGCGGTCTTTCAGCAGACCGCTTTTCAGCTCATACACTCCCGTTGACTGATTAAGCTCAGGATAGTCGAGCTCGCCCCATTTCTGCAGCGAGTAGTCGGCACCGATGGTGAAGCGCTTGTTGTGGTTCCACGATGCGCCAATGGCGAAGGCGTGAGGCAGGCTCAGACCGTCATATACGGTTTGCTGTGTGCTGTTTACCACTCCCGTCTGCGAGTTGGTGTTTTGAGTAACGAGCTCCGGGTCGGCGCTGAGGTTGTGGCCGAGGCTGTAGGTGGCACCTATGGTTACGATGTCCTTTTTCGACACTTCCATGCTGTATTGCAAGCCAAAGTCGAGCTTGTAGCTCTGCACTGTGCAGTCGTAGGTCTTGGTGATGGTGTTTACGTAGGCATCGTTGCTGGTGATGCTCAGCGTGCGCTCGTAAGAGCCCCAAAGGTAGGAGAAGTTGGCACCCGCCGAAAGTCCCTTGAAGAAGTTCCAGCCTATACCTAAGTAAGCCTGGTGTATGCCGCCTGAACCGCTGTGGGTTTCGGTGGAAGTGGTTGTCGAAGTGCCCACCTTGTTGGTTGACGAGTAGTTGTAGCCAATGTTGGTGAATGGCACGACACCGAAGCTGACGCCCACCTTAGGCATCAGACGGAATGCAGCCACGGCATATTCAAAGTCGGAGTTGTTGGCGTTGATTTTTCTGTCGCCTTCCTTGAAGTTTGTTACTTGTCCGCTCAATCCTACGTCGAAAATCATTGTCAGCGAGTCGATGCAGGAGTAGGAGGCCGGGTTGAGCATGTTTACTTGGTTTGACTGTCTCAGTCCGATAGACAGGCCGTTCATTCCTCGGTTGAAGCCTTGCGACTGGTCGGACAATACACCTAAGCCATACTGGCTGTAGGGAGAGTTGGTGCCGCTTTGGGCATTGGCGGCAATGACGGTGGCCATTGCCAAAAGCAGTGTGATTATGTTTTTTTTCATTTCTCGTTTTGTTCTTCGTTATAATGAAGTATGGCGTTCAGTCCACGTGGAACCAAAAATTCGTCTGCAAAGATGCGCATTTTTTCTGAATTGTGCAAATCGATACGGAAACCTCCAGTTAAATAAACCAAAAGGTTGTGATATTTTGACATAAATTCGCCAATATAGCCTTCCATTTCATGTCTTATGCCATTCATTACGCCACTTCTTATGGCCGTTTCGGTGGTTGTGCCAATGCAGGGCGTAAGTCCTTGGCGCTCCACCATGGGCAGTGCCGATGTGAAGGCGTTGAGTGCGCGGAAGCGCATCTTGGGGCCTGGCGATATGTTGCCGCCAAGGTATTCGCCGGTGGCGGTAACTATGTCGTAGGTGATGCAGGTGCCTATGTCTATCACGAGGATATTGCTCGACGGATGGAGCGAAGTGGCGCCAACGATGGCGGCCAGACGGTCGCTGCCGAGGGTGAGGGGAGTGTCATACCTTATTGTGACGGGCACCTTGGTGATGCCCGACTGTAGCCTGAGCATCGGGAAGGGAAGGCTGTCGATGGCGGCCTGGAACTCGTCGGAGAGTTTAATCACCGTTGACCATACGCCGTGGCTGAACGTATGCCTGCTGCAAAAGTCGGCTATCTTCGTCGGCTCGTCGTGCTCTATGTGCCATGAGTCAATAAGCTCGTTTCCGTCAAACGCAACAAGCTTCGCACATGTGTTTCCTATGTCGATTGTCAGCGTCATATTGCTAAAATTCAATTACAGGGTGCAAAATTATTGAAAAAAAATGAGATAATAGCATGAAAAGTCAAAAAAAGAAATTAATTTTGCACCGTGAAATATTTAATTTATACATATAAAAGGAGTTTTGTCGTAGTTTTTGCGTTGATTATCAGTTGCTTGGCTCGTGCCGAGCAGCATAATGCGCCGTTGCCCGACGATTCGGTGGAAGTGAGTTTGCTCACTTGTTCACCTCACGACGTGGTGTATAGCCTCTATGGACATACGGCCCTGCGCTATCACGACCTGCGCACCGGCGAGGACTGGACGTTCAACTACGGTGTGTTTAATTTCAACAAGCCGTTCTTCGTGCTTAGGTTTCTGTTTGGACTTACCGACTACGAGTTGGGAGTGGTGCCGTTCAGGGTGTTCAGGGCCGAGTACAGCCGATATGGCTGTGCCGTGACCGAGCAGGTGCTCAACCTTACGCCAGAGGAGAAGCTGAGGCTGCGCATGGCGTTGGAGGAAAACTACAAGGAGGAGAACAGGGTATATCGCTACAATTTCATTTTCGACAACTGTACGACACGCTCTCGTGATGTGGTCGAGAGGAACATGGGTGGAGAAAAGGTGAAGTATGCGTTGCAGATGCTCGAGGTTCCGCTCGACGAAGACCGCAACACTTACCGAAAGCTGCTGCACAGCCTCACGCAAGGCCATCCGTGGGCCGAGTTCGGCAATGACCTTTGCCTGGGTCTGCGCGCCGACTTGAGAATATCATGGCGCGAGAAGCAGTTTCTGCCTCTTGAGCTGATGGCCGACGTTGAAGGCGGACGCATAATTGGCGGAGGTGGCGTAAGGCCATTGGTAAAGACCACAAGGTATGCCTTGGAGCCTGGAGTGCAGTTTGTCAACGAGGGCTTCCCGCTCACGCCGATGCAATGCTTCTGCTTGCTGCTGGCCCTGTCGGTGGCCGTGGCAGTGGTGGAGGTGCGCCGCCGCAAGACGTTTGTGCTGTTTGACGCGCTGCTCATGACCGTGGTGGGAGTGGCCGGAGTGCTCATGGGCCTGCTGTTCTTCTCAGAGCATCCCACTACAAGCACCAACCTGCAGATATTTCTGTTATGCCCTGCCACCTTGTTCTTCATTCCGAGTGTGGTGTGCAGGAAATCTGCAACATACTGGAAATTTTCCTTAATAATGTTAATTTTGTTCTTCCTTGGAGCCTTTTGGCAGGATTATGCCGAGGGAATGGAGGTTTTGGCACTGTGTTTGCTGTTGAGGGTTTGTGTAAACCTCTATCTGGCTGCACAAGGAAAGAACGGCAAAAGCAAAAGACAAATAAAATGAAAAGCAGACAAAGGACATTGACATTCATTGCCACGCTTGTTTCGATGCTGAACATCGAGGCGCAAGTGATGCAGCAGGCGCCGCGACTGGTGGTCAACATCACCATCGACCAGCTGCGCACCGACTATATGGAGGCCTTCTCGCCCCTATATACGCTCGACGGCTTTAAGAAGCTGGCCGAAAAGGGGCTTGTGTTTACCAATGCCTCATATCCTTTTTCGCCCATCGACTGCACATCGGCAATAGCCTCAATATCCACCGGAACTACACCTTATTATAATAGTGTAGTGGGAAGCCAGTGGCTCGACCGTGAAACACTGCGCCCAGTATATTGCGTTGACGACAAGAAGACTCAAGGCCTGCTGACTGCCGACAACGGGTCGCCGCGCAACATCAGTACCTCAACCTTGGGCGACGAGCTGAAGGCCACCACAAAAGGCAAGGCAAAGGTGTATTCAATAGCACCATTCCGCAATGCCGCCATCATGGCGGCAGGCCATGCCGCCGACGGAGCGGTGTGGATAGACGACAAGACGGGCTACTGGTGTACCACCGACTACTATGGCAACGACGTGCCCGACTGGGTGAAGAGCGTCAACAGCCTTTATCCCAACTACCGTTTTACAAGCGAGAACCCGTGGGAGCCGGAAAACAAATACGTAGGCAAGTTCAACTACTTCCTTCGCGAAGAGGCGCCAAAGCCTTTCAAGCACAAGTTCAGCGGCGAAACGCAATACATTGAGTTCAAGACCAGTGGACTCGTGAACGAGAGCGTAACCAAGGCTGCGCTTCACTGCGTCAGCAGCAACAACATGGGCGTTGACGGCATTACCGACCTGCTCAACATAACATATTATGCCGGACACTTCAACCACGACTCAAGTTCCGACAACCAGATAGAGCTGCAGGACACCTACGTGCGCCTCGACCGCCAGTTGGCTTCGCTCATTTCGAGCCTTGAACTGCGTCTGGGCGAGAAGAACGTGCTGTTTATAGTCACCAGTACGGGCTATTCCGACGAGGAAGACGTTGACTACGCCAAATACAGAATACCTACGGGCACATTCTACATCAACCGCACGGCAAGCCTACTCAACATGTATTTTGGTGCGCTGTGGGGACAGGGCAAGTATGTCGAGGCGTGTTTCGGCACTCAGATATTCCTTAACCACAAGACGCTGGAAAGCAAGCGCGTAAGCCTCACCGACGCCTGCCAGCGCGCACAGGAGTTTCTGGCCATGGTGTCGGGCGTGCGCAACGTCCACACTTCGCTTCAGCTACTGTCGAACTCCAATCCCGACTTCGTAAAAATACGCAACGGCTTCAATCCGGAGCGTTGCGGCGACATACTCGTAGAGGTGTCGCCGGGGTGGCGCTTGTATAATGAAGACAACCTTCAGAGCCAGTTGTCGCGCGCCTCATACACCCCATTCCCCATAATATTTTTTGGCGCAAACATTAAGCCCGAGCGTGTGACTACGCCCGTGACGGTTGACCGCATTGCCCCCACTGTGGCCAAATCAATACGCATCAGGGCTCCCAATGCCTGCTCGGCAGAGCCATTGTTTTAGGCTCAACATCAAAAAATCAGCTATTTATGCACGATTACGGAAAAAAAGTCGTAATTTTGCAAAGATTTTCCACAATACGATAAAAAGACAATAAAAATATGAATTTCAACAAATTTCTGAAGTCACTTTTCGGTGACAAGTCAACCAGAGACATGAAGCTCATTCAGCCTCTTGTTGAGAAAGTCAAGGCTGCTTCGCCAGAAATAGAACAGCTGGACAACGACGCCTTGCGCGCCAAGACGAAGGAGATACAGACACGCATCCAGTCGTCGGCACAAGAGCAGAAGGCAAAGATTGCCTCAATAAAGGAAACTATCGAGAACACGCCAATTGACGAGCGTGCCGAACTGTTCGAGCAGATTGACAAGCTCGAAAAGGAAATTCTCGAAATCTACGAAGAAAAACTCAACGAGGCCATGCCACAGGTGTTTGCCATCGTCAAGGAAACGGCGCGACGCTTTGCCGAGAACGAGGAAACAGTGGTAACAGCCAACGAGTTTGACCGTAACCTCGCGGCTAATCCAGCCAACGACTTCATCACCATCGACGGCGACAAGGCCATCTACCACAACCACTGGACGGCCGGAGGCAACGACCTGAAGTGGGAAATGATACACTACGACGTACAGCTGTTTGGTGGCTGCGTGCTGCATCAGGGAAAGATAGCCGAAATGGCAACAGGTGAGGGTAAGACCCTCGTTGCGACTCTGCCCGTGTTCCTCAACGCACTCACGGGCAACGGCGTTCATGTGGTGACGGTCAACGACTATCTTGCCAAGCGTGACTCGGAGTGGATGGGACCTCTCTATATGTTCCACGGCCTGTCGGTGGATTGCATCGACAAGCACCAGCCTAACTCGGAACGCCGCCGCAGGGCATACCAGGCCGACATCACATTCGGCACCAACAACGAGTTTGGTTTCGACTATCTGCGCGACAACATGGCCACATCGCCCGCCGACCTCGTTCAGCGTGCCCACAACTACGCCATTGTCGATGAGGTTGACTCGGTGCTTATCGACGATGCACGTACGCCACTCATCATCTCTGGTCCTGTGCCAAAGGGCGACGACCAGATGTTTGAGGAATATCAGCCACTTGTAGAGAAACTGGTGGATGTGCAGCGCAAGCTCGCTACGCAGTTCCTGTCCGACGCCAAGCAAAAAATAACCGAAGGACGCGCCAAGAACGACCAGAAGCTGCTCGACGAAGGCTTCCTTTCGCTCTACCGTTCACACAAGTCGCTGCCAAAGAACAAGCCCCTCATCAAGTATCTTTCTGAGGAAGGCATCAAGGCAGGAATGCTCAAGACCGAGGAGATATACATGGAGAACAACAACCGCAAGATGCCTGAGGCCGTAGAGCCGCTGTATTTTGTGGTTGACGAAAAGCTCAACTCGTGCGACCTCACCGACAAGGGTACCGACTGGCTCGCCCGTCAGGTGAACGACAAGGACCTCTTTGTGCTGCCCGACATAGCATCGCAGCTCTCTGCCCTTGAAAACGAGCAGCTAAGCGACGAGGAACGACTGAACAAGAAGGACGAACTGCTCAACCACTATGCCGTGCAGAGCGAGCGTGTGCACACGCTGCAGCAGCTGCTAAAGGCCTACACCATGTTCAACAAGGACGACGAATATGTTGTCATCGACGGTGAGGTGAAGATTGTTGACGAGCAGACAGGACGTATAATGGAAGGCCGCCGATGGAGCGACGGACTGCACCAGGCCGTTGAGGCCAAGGAGCACGTGCGTGTTGAGGCAGCCACCCAAACCTTTGCCACCATCACCCTTCAGAACTACTTCCGCATGTATCACAAACTTGCAGGTATGACCGGTACGGCTTCAACAGAGTCGGGCGAGTTTTGGGACATCTACAAGCTCGACGTCGTTGAGATACCTACCAACCGACCTGTTCAGCGCAAGGACATGGACGACCGTGTATATAAGACGGCGCGCGAGAAGTATAACGCTGTAATCGAGGAGATTGTGAAGATGCGTGAAAGTGGTCGTCCAACCCTCGTAGGTACAACGTCGGTTGAAATATCTGAGCTGCTCTCAAAGATGTTGAGCATGCGCAAGATACCACATCAGGTGCTCAACGCCAAGCTCCACCAGAAGGAGGCCGACATCGTGGCGCTCGCCGGTCAGAGCACCAATGGACTCGGTGCCGTGACCATTGCCACCAACATGGCCGGCCGTGGTACCGACATCAAGCTGTCGCCGGAGGTTAAGGCGGCAGGCGGTCTTGCCATCATAGGTACTGAGCGTCACGAGAGCCGACGCGTGGACCGCCAGTTGCGTGGTCGTGCCGGTCGTCAGGGCGACCCCGGCTCGTCGGTATTCTACGTTTCGCTTGAAGACAAGCTCATGCGCCTGTTCGCATCGGAGCGAATTGCCAGCGTAATGGACCGCTTCGGATTTAAGGAAGGCGAGATGATAGAAAGCCCAATGATTTCAAAGAGCATTGAGCGTGCACAGCGCAAGGTGGAGGAAAACCACTTCGGCGTGCGCA
Source organism: Prevotellaceae bacterium (assembly GCA_029218445.1). GTDB lineage: Bacteria > Bacteroidota > Bacteroidia > Bacteroidales > Bacteroidaceae > Prevotella. The sequence goes on from JAQXRI010000089.1 coordinate 26,291, forward strand.
AGCGTCTGCTCGAATACGACGACGTGATGAACAAGCAGCGTACGGTGGTCTATGGCAAGCGCCGTCACGCCCTCATGGGCGAGCGCATTGGCATGGACATTTCAAACACCCTGTGGGACCGCGTAGTAAACATTATTGAGAACAACGACTACGAGGGCTGCAAGGAAGAGTTCATCAGGGTGTTTGCCATGGAGGTGCCTTTCACCAACGAGCAATTCATCAACGTAAAGCGCGACGAACTTGAGGAAACATCATTCCAGAAGGTCATGGAAGCCTTCACACGCAAGACCGAACGCATACAAACCGTGGCTTTGCCGATAATCAAGCAGGTGTATGAAAACCAAGGCGCAATTTACGACCGCATCATGGTGCCCATCACCGACGGCCGCCGCATGTACAACATTCCTTGCAACCTCAGGGAAGCCTACGACTCTGACTGCAAGACAATAGTCAAGGAGTTTGAGAAGATGATTCTGCTGCACATCATCGACGAGTGCTGGAAGGAAAACCTGCGCGAACTCGACGAGCTGAAGCACAGCGTACAGAACGCCTCGTACGAACAGAAAGACCCTCTGCTCATATTCAAACTGGAGAGCGTTAAGCTGTTTGACTCGATGGTGAACAACATGAACAACCGCATCGTAAGCATACTAATGCGCAGCGGCATACCTGAGATGCAGCAGGCACCACAGCAGGCACCGGCCGAAGAGCCGAAGCCAAAACAGCAGTATGTAGAGTCGAAACAGGAAATAAAGGAAGAGCGCTTGACCGACCCCAACCAAGCCGCCGCAGCAGCACACGACACACGTGCACGTGAGGCACAGCGACGCGAGCCAATAGTAAAGGACAAGCTGCCCGGACGCAACGACCCATGTCCATGCGGAAGTGGCAAGAAGTTTAAGAACTGCCACGGTAGAGGACTGGTGTAAGAGATTGGAGGACTTATGATTACGATTGACAACCTCAAGAAATCGTTTGGCCAGACCTGCGCCTGCAACATTCCTTCGCTGACGATAGGAAAGGGCGAGATAATAGGTCTTGTGGGAAACAATGGCGCCGGAAAGACAACGTTGTTCCGACTACTGCTCGACCTGCTGAAGGCCGATGAGGGACATGTTGAGCTCAAAGGCGTAAGGGTTGACGAAAGTGAAGACTGGAAACAATTCACCAGCGCCTTCATCGACAACGGATTCCTCATCGACTTCCTTACGCCAGAGGAGTATTTCTCGTTCATCAACCGCATTTCGGGCATCAAGACCGACAATGTGAAAGAGCTGGAAGAACGTTTCAGCCACTTCACCGGCGGTGAGATATTCGGCAGGAATCTGCTGATACGCAACCTCTCGGCAGGCAACAAGCAGAAGGTGGGCATCATATCAACGCTCATCACGTCGCCCGAAATAATAATTCTCGACGAGCCGTTCAACTTTCTCGACCCTACGAGCCAGAACACCTTGAAGAGAATAATAGAGGACTACAACCGCCAGACGGGAGCAACCGTAATAGTAAGCTCGCACAACCTCACACACACCGTTGACATCAGCACGCGAATACTGCTGATGGAGCATGGCGAGATAAAGCGCGACATAACAAATGTGGATGAACAATCGGTGAAGGAACTTAATGACTATTTTGAACAAGGATAGTTAAATTGTATAAAAATACAAGAAAAATCCGCGTGCAAATATTGACAAGAAACAAAACTTGTTGTATATTTGCATGCGGATTTTTTATTATCCAACTCCAAAAACATAGTAAAACTAAAAACTTTAGCTTATGAAAATCGGTATTCCAAAAGAAATCAAGAACAACGAGAACAGGGTGGGAATGACACCTGCAGGAGTTGCCGAATTAGTGAAGCACGGACACACCGTGTATGTTCAGCATACGGCTGGTGAAAACAGTGGCTTCAGTGACCAACACTACATTGACGCAGGCGCAGAAATATTGCCTGCCATAGAAGATGTTTATTCAGTTGCCGACATGATAGTAAAGGTGAAGGAACCCATTGAGCCTGAATATCCATTGGTACGCCCCGGACAGGTGGTCTTCACCTATTTCCATTTCGCCTGCGACCGCGAGCTTACCGAAGCCATGATGAAAAGCCGTGGCATTTGCATTGCCTACGAAACGGTTCAGCTTGCCGACGGCTCGCTGCCATTGCTCATTCCTATGAGCGAAGTGGCCGGACGCATGGCCACAATAAATGGTGCGTATTACTTGCAGAAGACCAAAGGCGGCAAGGGAAAGCTCATCTGCGGCGTGCCGGGTGTGCGTCCGGCCAAAGTGCTGGTGCTTGGAGGAGGCATCGTGGGACAGGCTGCCGCACGAGTGGCTGCCGGCATGGGAGCCGACGTGGTAATTGCCGACATATCGCTGCCTTTGCTCCGCAAGCTGTCGATAGAGATGCCTGCCAATGTAAACACCATATATTCGTCGCGCCACAACATCGAGCGCGAACTGCGTGATGTAGATATCGTGGTAGGCTCGGTGCTCATCCCCGGCGACAAGGCACCACACCTCATCACACGCGACATGCTCAAGCTGATGGAGCCGGGTACGGTGCTTGTGGATGTGGCCATCGACCAGGGTGGATGCTTCGAAACGTCGCACCCGACCACACATAGCGAGCCTACTTATGAGGTTGACGGCATAGTACACTATGCAGTGGCCAACATCCCGGGAGCAGTGCCCAACACGTCAACAATGGCACTCACAAATGCTACGCTGAAGTATGCCGTGGCATTGGCCGACAAGGGATGGCAGAAGGCATGCGACGACGATCCGGCATTGGCCCGCGGACTTAACATAGTGGATGGCAAGATAGTATTTAAGGCCATAGCCGACGTATTCGGACTATAGCCTCCACCGCTTTCAGACGTAACGTTGCGCTTCGTCAAACGCAACGTTACGCTTCCGACAACGCAACGTTGCGCATTGGCAAACGCAACGTTGCGTCTTGTTTATACAAGCCATTGTTAAATAAAGAGCCAAAAATTTGCATTATACGATATTTATTATTACCTTTGTAGGCAAATTATAAAAAATGACGATATGAAGACAATAATAATTACTGGTGGAGCAGGTTTCATAGGAAGCCACGTGGTACGCCTTTTCGTAAACAAGTATCCCGATTATCACATTATCAATCTCGACAAGTTGACCTACGCTGGTAATCTGGCCAATCTCAAGGACATTGAGAACAAGCCCAACTATACGTTTGTAAAGGCCGACATATGCGACTTCGACTTGGTGCTGAAGCTCATGCAGCAGTATGAGGTTGACGGCATAATCCACCTTGCCGCCGAGAGCCATGTTGACCGTTCGATAAAAGACCCCTTCACGTTTGCAAAGACCAACGTGATAGGCACATTGTCGTTGCTTCAGGCCGCCAAGTGCTATTGGGAGTCAAGGCCGGAGGGCTTTGAGGGCAAGCGCTTCTACCACATCTCGACCGATGAGGTTTACGGAGCCCTGCAGATGACGCACCCCGAAGGCATCGAGCCTCCGTTTACCACCAAGGCCTCTTCGTCGCAGCATCATGAGGCATACGGCGAAGACTTTTTCCTCGAAACGACGAAATACAACCCACATTCGCCTTACTCGGCCTCAAAGGCAGGCAGCGACCACTTCGTGCGTGCATTCCACGATACCTACGGAATGCCCACCATAGTCACCAACTGCTCTAACAACTATGGCCCATATCAGTTTCCTGAGAAACTTATTCCGTTGTTCATCAACAACATACGCCACCGAAAGCCATTGCCCGTATATGGCAAGGGAGAGAATGTGCGCGACTGGCTGTATGTAGAAGACCACGCCCGTGCCATCGACCTCATATTCCACGAAGGAAAGGTGGCCGAGACATACAACATTGGTGGTTTCAACGAGTGGAAGAACATCGACATCATCAAGGTGGTGATAAACACCGTTGACCGCCTGCTCGGACGCAAGGAAGGCGAAGACCTCAACCTTATAACCTACGTTACCGACCGACTGGGACACGACGCCCGCTATGCCATCGACTCTACAAAGCTTCAGCGCGAGCTGGGCTGGGAGCCAAGCCTGCAGTTTGAGGAAGGCATAGAGAAAACCGTGAAGTGGTATCTTGAAAACCAGGAGTGGCTGGACAACGTGACGAGTGGCGACTATCAGAAGTATTACGAAAAGATGTATAACAACTGAAGTTATAATGGGAAGTTATAATGGGAAGTTATAATGGGAAGTTATAATGGGAAGTTATAATGGGAAGTTATAATGGGAAGTTATAATGGGAAGTTATAATGGGAAGTTATAATGGGAA
>JAQXRI010000090.1 GCA_029218445.1 Prevotellaceae bacterium
TACAATGCCAACGGAATGCGCCTTAATGGTATGCAGAAGGGCCTGAACATCATCGAGATGCAGAATGGCAAGCGTGTGAAGGTTATAAAATAAACAGGATAAGGAAGGTAGTAACCGGATAATAGATTACTACTCTGATAAAGCTAAAAGTGACTTTTCCGACGTGAAAAGTCACTTTTTTCTTTATTGACCAAAGTTTTTCTTTATTGACCTACGACTTCCAATTTTTTTTTCGTAACTTTGCCGCCAAAATAACAAATTTAGAAACAAATATATTATGAAGACAAAGTTACATCTTATTATTTTTTGCCTTCTCTTATTCTTAGCAGGGGGAGGTAGTGTAATTCAGGCGGCTGACTCGTGGAAATATCCAACAGAAAAGCCGAAAACACCTTTCGGCGGCGGCGACGGTTCGCAATGGAATCCGTACAGGATTGACAACGCCCAGCAGCTTGCCAACTTCTCCTATATGGTGACGAAAGAAGGGGAGAATTACGAGGGCAAGTATTTCGTCCTAACCAACGACATCACGCTCAACGACAATGTCCTCAACGCTTCTGGCACAGGATTGCGTTATGATGTAAGCAACTACAAGGAGTGGACTCCTATCGGAGACCGATCGGTTTGGGACTATGGTATTTTCAAGGGAATATTTGATGGGCAAGGTCATACCATAAGGGGAATGGTGTGTGCCAAGACAAACGAAAGGGAATACACCGGTCTATTTGAAACGATTGAATATGCCACCATCAAGAACATCAATATGGAGGATTGTTGTATCAAAGATGATGATGCAAAAAAGTCATCGAACTTTGGTATTTTGTGTGGTGAAGCATGGAAAACAAATACAATAATCAATTGTACAATATCCAAGTCTGCTATAATAATTAAGTCAGAATTGGACGTTTGTGTCGGTGGTATTTTAGGCTCCTTTAGATCTATTGAACCACTACACATTTCCAATTGCAGCTTTAACGGGTATATCAGCTTTAGGCAAGATGATTACTATAAGTTTTGGTTTGCAGGTAAGTGTATTGGAGGAATCTTAGGATTCAATAATGAAGGAAAAACTGAACTACATTTCAATAACTGTTCGTCAAGTGGTGATATAGATATATATTGTTCTCATGACAATGAGAAGTATTATTATTATATCGGAGGATTAGGCGGAAATCTTCACTCAGAACACGCCTTCTTTAGCAATTGTGTAAGCTCCATGAATATTAATATTGATTCTCCGAATTCAGGAATAGGATGTTGCGATGTAGGCGGCATAGTTAATTATGTAGATACGAAACGATTCTTTAGCAATTGTGTGTATTTGGGTACAATCAGGGTTGGATATGCTGGCAGTCCAGCGAAAATGGAAGAGTTATGGGTATGTGGAATTGGAGGCAGTGACTATGTAAATGGTTGCGCTTTTTATGGAAAAATGGACATTCATTGTAAGGCGACAGACAAGATCAAAATTGCAGGTATAACCAACAAGCATATCATTGGCGACAATTACAAACAAAATATTGTTTATTCCACAGGAAATGTGATTGACATTGAAGCTCCGACAACGAAAATAGACCCGGTTTGTAACGAAATAGAAGATGGTAAGACGCATAAGGACTTTTACTGCTTTGGATTGTCTAACGGCGAAAGCGTGGATTGCAAATACTCTTCTAACCCTGCAACATACAACAAGTCCCTCAAGCTGTTGAAGGATGACGGCTTCATCCAAATGATGAACTCCATTGCCGGCGGCAAAATATGGGGCAAGCTGACGGGAATGAGCGACGAACTCAACGGACTGCCCATGCCTATCGCTTGCGGCGGAATAGTGACAAAATATGAAGGTGGAGGAACAGAAAGCAATCCATATATCATAAGCTCAGAAGCTGACTTAACGGCATTGGAAACGTACGTAAATGGAGGAAATGACCTGAAGGACAAGTATTTCAGATTGGGTGCTGACATCTATATGACCGGAATTATGGACTACTGCATAGGTTTTTACAATGACAAGCCTTTCAGGGGACATCTTGACGGCAACGGCCATGCCATCATAGGCTTGCGCAACCAACTCTTCGGATATATGTATGGCACGGTGAAGAACCTTGCCTTGGTTGACTGCGACATCAAAGGAAATGGATATGTGGGAGCCATAGCCGGATTTGTTGGTTACGAAAACAACAAGGCGGAAGTCAGCAACTGCTATGTGTCGGGAGTGATCCAGTCTTCACAGAGTTCTATGAATGGACAGATAATGCTTGGCGGCATTAGTGGTTACGTTTATAATGGTTCTGCAGTACACGACTGCTATTTCATGGGACATCTGATAGCAAAAAGTACTTATAGTTCAGTGTCATCGGCAACTCATCTTGTGGGTGGCATTTCAGGAAACAACAGCAACTCAACAGTTGACACTGCAAATCCACAAGGCATATACAACTGTTATGCCTCATTTGAGTATCATAAAGACCCTTCGTATATGTCGTCTTGTTTTATGTCTGGAATCAGCGTTGGGACAGTGAAAGACTGTTATGTTGTCACTCCTTCTAATATAGATTACTCGAATGGTGGTTGCACTGTACTGAACTCCGAATCTGAACTAAATGGCAAGTTCGCCGGCAAGGCAGGTTGGCTGCAAGGAGTCTATCGCCCCGTGCTGGCTTCAGCAAAACACTATAAGGCCAAGTCGCCGGAAGGAACGGATGCTTATTTCGATGCCATCCCCGAGGCTAATCCCAAGAAGAACTATTTCTACAACATCAGTATCGAGAACCCATATTCCGACGTATCTCTGTGGCAGTTGCCTAATATGGCGGTATATGTGCCGAGCGAGCATAAGGACTATATTACCAACGGCTATCTCGACCAGTCGGCAGACTTCCAGTACAAGCGTTCCGCAGAAGCTACGGCTACGGCAGGACAACTACGCTATGACCTGAAGCAGAATGCCAGCGGCTACCACATGCTCTGTCTACCTGGAGTGGTGGAAAGAGGTGACCTGCCACAGGGCAGCAAGGTGATGATTTACGGGAAAATATCAGGCCCGGACAATTCACAGACTATCAACGAAGTGCATGTTGATACCATTCCGGCCGGCGTGCCTTGCATACTGTATATACCTACTTCAACGTATGCCGTAGGCAGCGAGATTCCATTGGTGATGAGGAGTGAGATAAGATCAGAGCCTTTGCTCGACGCCAACTACAGCAATATGAAAGGCACTTTCAAGACTGTGGCCAATGTAAGTGACGCTTGCATTACTGCCGACAAACACGAAGACGGCGAAGTGTATTTCAAGAAATCAGCCACTACCGTATCCATGAAGCCATTCACGGCATGGCTTGAAGGTGCAAAGGGCAACGTGAAGATTGTTGACTATGTATTGCTCGACGAGGAGAACGAGGCAATGACAGTAACGCTCGCAGGGCTGAACTCTACTGCTGAGTCTCCAAAGACTACAAACGTGAAGATGCGCCGCACCGTGAAACTCGGACAGTGGAACACCATCTGTCTGCCGTTCAACCTGACAAAGACGGAAGTTGAGACTGTGTTTGGCGCAGGTACAAAGGTGGAGGAACTCAGTTCGCTGAACTACGATGAGACTTCACAGTCCTATACCTTGGTGTTTGCAGCCGTTACTGAAACCGATGGCAGCTTTATGAAGGCTGGAACACCTTATCTTATTAAGCCTGGCACTACGAAGACGGATGAGCAAACATCTGTGCAGCTATATGGTTTCACGGGCAAGAACATCATCTGTCCTGTTGACGAAAACTATATGTTTGTACCTGCGGGCAAAGAGGTGACTAACAATGTCAATTCAACCAAGCTCACCATGCAGGGCGAGTACAACCACCGCATGATTACTCCCTACGAGGCAACCGACGACAAGTCACTCTACGTCATCAGCGGCGACAAGATTTACCATGTCACGTCCGACGTTGAGATGAAGGGCTTCCGCTGCTATTTCGTGGCAGAGGAAGCGACTGAGACAAGCGGCACCAAGCTGTTCAACAACGCAAAGGTGCTGCACTCCGACGGCACATCAACCGACCTCCGCCTGATAAAGGCCGACGCAGTGGGCGATGGCGACGCAGTGTATGACCTGCTTGGACGCAAACGCGACGCGCAGACCAAAGGCGTGGTTATTGAGAATAAAATTAAAAGATTAAAGAAGTAAAAATTAAAGTTCGTTGGCGCTGGGGGTGTGGGCGTCAAGAAAACGTTTAACCAAATAAAAAAATATTGATATGAAGAAAGAATATGTAAAACCCGAAACGCAGGTAATCATGATTGAAAAGCAGGTGTTGCTTGCTGGCAGTTATGTGAATGCATCATTTATTGATGGTGAACCTACAATTGTTGACGGTGGCGACACTTCGTCAGGAGACATCTTCACAATTGACTAAACGTATGAAATAAGACAACCAATTTCATTGTGAAAATATACATTGACGATACATATCAGGAGATTGATCTCGACGCAGTGCTGCCACAGCTGTCGGAACAACGGCAGGAACAAGTGCTGCGCTTTAAGCACGAGGGGCCGCGGAAACAATGCGCCGCGGCCTACCTGCTGCTGAAACGTGCATTGAAAGATGTATATGGCATTGACGAAAAACCCATTTTCGAATACGACGAAGGAGGGAAACCTTCACTGAAGGGACATCCTGAAATACACTTCAACCTCAGCCATTGCGCCAAGGCAGTGGCATGCGTTGTTGCCCACCGTCCCGTTGGCATCGACGTGGAGGAAACATGCCGCTACAAAGACAGCTTGGCTCGATATGCCATGAACGACGAGGAATACGAAGAGATAACACGCTCCGACAATCCCGCCCTGACCTTCACCAAGCTATGGACAATGAAAGAGGCTCTGTTAAAATATACCGGTGAAGGGTTGCGGCGCGACATTAAAACCGTGCTCAACCTTTCACCGGCATCGGAAGTGGAATTTTATACCGAGGTTTATGAGGGGTATGTTGTGACGGTTTTCCCTTTTTAACTCCTCATCATAACTTCCCTTTTTAACTCCCCCAATAATTAGATTTTGCTTATCACGCAATCCACTGCTGCGCTCAGTCCATCGACGTTCTTGCCGCCAGCGGTAGCGTAGTGGGGCTGACCGCCGCCGCCGCCCTGAATGAGCTTCGCAGCCTCGCGCACGAGCTGACCGGCGTTGAGGTTGTGGTCCTTAACCATGTCGTCGCTGAGCATTACGCTGAGCATTGGCTTGCCTTCGTTCATGCTTCCTATTACGCAAAGCAAGTTTTCGGGAACGGCTTGGCGAATCTTGAACACGGGGTCCTTCACCGCCTGTGGCAACAATGGCAATACGGCAGAAACTACCGTCACGCCATTGACTATGCGCGCCTTCTCGATAAGCGACTCCTTGGCACGCTCCACGTTCTGTGCCTGGAACTGCTCGATGTCTTTCTTCATAGAGTCGTGCTCCTCGATGTATTTCTGTATTACGCCACGCAAGTCCTTGGCGTTGTTAAACAGGGCGCGGATGCCCTTGATGCTGTCTTCAAGCATATACATCATTTCCTCGCACTCTGTGCCTGTCTTCGCCTCAATGCGGCGTATGCCTGCTGCAACACTGCTCTCCGAGATAATCTTGAACATGCCGATGCGACCTGTCGATTGTGCATGAATGCCACCGCAGAACTCGCACGAAGGACCAAAGCGTACCACACGCACCTTGTCGCCATACTTCTCGCCGAAGAGGGCTATTGCTCCCATCTTCTTGGCTTCCTCAAGCGGCGTGTCGCGGTGCTCGTCGAGAGGCATGTCTTCACGTATCATCTTGTTGACCATGCGCTCCACCTGGCGCAACTCTTCGTCGGTAACCTTCTGGAAATGGGAGAAGTCGAAGCGCAGGGTGTCGGCACTGACATACGAGCCCTTCTGCTCAACATGGTCGCCGAGCACCTGCTTCAGCGCATAGTCGAGAAGGTGGGTTGCAGTGTGGTTGGCGGCGCTGGCATAGCGCTTGTCAACATCGACGCAAGCCATGAAGTCGGCCGTTGGGTCTTTTGGCAGCTGCTTCACGATGTGGATGCTTTGGTTGTTCTCGCGCTTTGTGTCGATGATGTCTATCGTCTCGGCTTCGTTGCAGATGACTCCACAGTCGCCCACCTGACCTCCCATCTCGCCATAGAACGGCGTGTAGTCAAGCACCAGTTCATAGAACGACTGTTTCTTCTGCGTCACCTTGCGGTAGCGCAGTATGTGGCACTCGTATTCAGTGTAGTCGTAGCCTACAAATTTCTGCTCGCCCTCGCTAATGACTTCCCAGTCGCCATTCTCCACGGCGGCGGCATTGCGGGCGCGTGCCTTCTGCTTCTCCATCTCAACCGAGAAGCCAGCCTCATCAACGGTATATCCGTTTTCGCGGCAGATGAGTTCGGTGAGGTCGAGAGGGAAGCCGTAGGTGTCAAACAGGCGGAAGGCCTGCACGCCGTCGAGCTGAGTCTTGCCATTGGCCTTCAGCTCGTCCATGGCAGTGCTCAGTAGGCTGATGCCCTTGTCGAGCGTACGCAGGAACGAGTCTTCCTCCTCCTTCATCACGCGGCCAATGAGTTCGCGCTGTGCCTCAAGCTCAGGATATGCGCCACCCATTTCGCCAATGAACACCGGCAGCAACTTATACATGAACGCCTCCTTCTGGCCGAGGAACGTGTAGGCGTAGCGAACGGCACGACGAAGTATGCGGCGTATCACGTAGCCCGCCTTGGCGTTGCTTGGCAGCTGTCCGTCGGCAATGGAGAACGAAACGGCACGTAGGTGGTCGGCTATGACGCGCATGGCCACGTCAATGTCCTCTTCCTTGCCATATTCCTTGCCCGAAAGGCGAGAAATCTCCTTTATGATAGGCTGGAAAATGTCGGTGTCGTAGTTGGAGTGCTTGCCCTGCAGGGCGCGCACCAAGCGCTCAAAGCCCATGCCGGTGTCGATTACGTTCATCGACAGAGGCTCAAGCGAGCCGTCGGCCTTGCGGTTGAACTGCATGAACACAATGTTCCATATCTCAATTACCTGTGGGTCGTCCTTATTCACAAGCTCGCGTCCAGGCACCTTCGCCTTCTCCTCGTCGGTGCGCGAGTCGAGGTGAATTTCCGAGCAAGGTCCGCAAGGTCCCGTGTCGCCCATTTCCCAGAAGTTGTCGTGCTTGTTGCCGTTGATGATGTGGTCGGCCGGCACATGCTTTGCCCAGTAGGCAGCGGCCTCGTCGTCGCGAACGAGGTTTTCCTCCTCCGAGCCCTCAAACACCGTGACGTAGAGGTCTTTCGGGTCGAGCTTCAATACGTCAACCAGATATTCCCATGCCATGTCGATGGCTCCCTCCTTGAAATAGTCGCCAAAGCTCCAGTTGCCGAGCATTTCAAACATGGTGTGGTGGTAAGTGTCGTGACCCACTTCTTCGAGGTCGTTGTGCTTTCCGCTTACGCGCAGGCACTTCTGAGAGTCGGCACGTCGTCGTGGTTCCGGCTCGCGGGTGCCGAGGATAATGTCCTTCCACTGGTTCATACCGGCATTGGTGAACATCAGCGTCGGGTCGTCCTTAATCACCATAGGGGCCGATGCCACGATTGCATGTCCCTTCGATTCAAAGTAATTCTTGAATGAATCGCGGATTTCATTAGCTGTCATCATTGTTTTTTTATCCTATTTTTAAATTTTTCTCTAAAATTGTTGCAAAGTTACTCTATTTTTCGTATATTTGCAAGCAATTTCACAATTGATTGATAAAAAATTGGCGAATATGGTATTAAATCTCAATAAAAACCTTAAGTTGTACTACTCCATAAGCGAAGTTGCAAAGATGTTCAACATGAACGAAAGTGCACTGCGATATTGGGAGCAAGAGTTTCCAACCCTGAAGCCTAAGACTACAGGGGCGGGAAAAGTGCGCCAATACTCGGAAAAGGACATAGAACAAATTAGGGTGATTCACAACCTCGTAAAAGTGAGGGGCTTCAAGCTGGCCGCAGCAAAAAAAATACTCAATGCCAACAGAAATGGTGTTGACAAGACCGCTGAAGTGCTGCAACGGCTCATTGACATTCGCGACGAGCTGACTTTGATGAAAAAGCAACTCGAAGGGACTTTTGTATAGGCATTAGTCAGAATACCGAACCTACACTGTCTATAGACGATTAGAAACAATATCATTTCATCTTAAAAAAAGGACCAACTATAACTTTTGATAATATGGGTAGATATATTAAAACAACACAAGTATTGGCCGTCGTGGCAGCAATGATGACGGCATGCACCGACCACAGCGCATACCTGATGCAACCAGAACCTGAAGTTCCCGTCGTACTGGAAAAGGCCTACAACGACTTCAACTTCTCAACTACAAATGACGACGTCACAGTAAACATCGACTACAAACTCTCGACACAGACAAGCGTTTATTTCGAACTCTACGACCAAGAGCCGGGAGCTTTCGTCAACGAGGGCAACTCATACATACTTAAAGAAGGAATAGAGCCGCTGTTTACTGGCTTGACCGACGAGAGCGGACATTTCAGCCGCTCCATCAGCCTGCCCTCGTACGTGAAAAGACTCTATGTCTATTCGCCTGCTTTCTTCGCGCCAAGAGTAATTGCAACCGTCGTCAACGGCAACACGGCAACCGCCGCTTACGACCATAATGCAGGTGAGACAAAGGTGAGGTCGGTATATACCACCGACGTTGAGCACGACACAAAGATGATTACCGCCGTCAACGACACCAAGAACTATCCCGACGCGCCATGGAAAAGCTGGCTCGGCACCTACGACAAGAAGCGAAACGGCTACGTCAACTACCGATACACCGGCAGCGACCTGGCCATAAAGAACAGCGCAGAACTGCTGACAGCCCATCAGCTTGTAATCAACGTATCAAAAAAGAACTGTCCGGCGGAATACCGCAGCGCCGCCGACTTTGCCATCACCGAAGACGCCGAAGTGGCGCTGACGTTTCTTGGCGGAGTGACTTGCTGGAGCAGTTCGTTAGGCTATTATTACTATAAGGAGGGCGAGAAGCCCACGTCGCTCGACAAAAACGTGGTGCTGATATTCCCAAACACACAGAACGGCGAAAAGGACAGCAACTGGAACGCAGCCAAACAAGGAGGCATAAACAATGGCGACTGCGTACAGCTGATGTTCTATCCACACCTTGACGAAGACAGCCAGGAGGGAGCCACCACAGTGTTCCCCGCAGGCTACCGAATAGGACTCGTGCTTGCCACCAACGCATGGACCAACCGCGTGAGCAACAACTACGGCAGGGTGGACAAACGCTATCGCGCCGCTACGTCCAACGGCCTGAGCGTCAACAACAGCGGAACGGTATATAATGTGCCGCGCACCGCTGCATACCGATACAACGGCCAAGTCATCGTGTCGTTTGAAGACCATATCGACGACCAAAACTTCAGCGACGTTGTCGTAACGCTGAAGTCAAACCCCATAAAGGCCATTGAGGTGCCGGGAGTACCTGAGGAGATAAAGCCGGAAGACTTGTTTGTCAATTCAGAGGAGCTGACGGGCATCTATGCCTTTGAAGACCTTTGGCCAGAGAAGGGCGACTACGACCTGAACGACGTGATAGTGAAACTGTCGCACGGGAAGAAAGTGGCAAAAGACAATAAGATATATGCCGAGAGGGCTTTCTTCAAGACCTTTGAAAACTATGCAGCCAACACCAACGGACTGGCAGCAAGACTCGAAGGCGTAGAGACTTCCGACAAGGTGAAGCTGTATATGCGCAAAAGCGGAGAAACGGAGTTTGCCGAAATAGAATGCAACTACGACGCCGGCGACAAAGTAGTATTCGTAACCAAAAACGTCAAGCAGTTTATGGGCGCCGACTATATGATAGAGGTGGAATTTGCCAATCCTACAACGACCGAGAAGCTGAAGGTCACTCCTTTCATCTATCGCGACGAGGCCGACGGCCGCTGGGAGGTACACCTTCCTTACGACAAGCCAACATCGAAGGTCAACGCTTCCCTTTTCAACACAGCCAACGACGCTTCGAGTCCTGCCAGCGGCAGATACTACGTGCGCGACGGCAACTATCCCTTCGCCATTTTTCTTGCCGGCGCAACGGAAACCAACGTATCGAAGCTGCTCGACAAGGACAACGAGAGAAAACCCATCGACCTCCTGTTTCCCAATTATGCGAAATGGGTGAATAGCAAAGGAGGGGATAATATTGATTGGTATAAGTAGTTTTTTAAGGAAGTTATGATGGGAAGTTATGATGGGAAGTTATGATGGGAAGTTATGATGGGAAGTTATGATGGGAAGTTATGATGGGAAGTTATGAAGGGAAGTTATGATGGGAAGTTATGATGGGAAGTTATGATGGGAAGTTATAATGGGAAGTTATGATGGGAAGTTATGATGGGGAGTTATGAGGAGCCAATACTTATTGCGCAGCATTATTTAGGCTCGAACATTTGGCCTTTTAACTCCCCATCATAACTCCCCATCATAACTTCCCCTTCATAACTCCCCTTCATAACTCCCCTTCATAACTTCCCCTTCATAACTCCCCATCATAACTTCCCCTTCATAACTCCCCTTCATAACTCCCCTTCATAACTTCCCCTTCATAACTTCCCCTTCATAACTTCCCCTTCATAACTCCTTTATCTCCTAAAAAATACCTCCGAAGCGAGTGCTACCAAAAGTATAAGCACAACGCATATAACCACAAACACAACTGTGGAGAAAATGTGGATGAGAATGGTGCGGCGAATGGTTGACTTCCATGAAAAGCCATAGAGATACTTGAAATCCCATACAAACAAACCCAACAACATCCACCACGGCAACGGATAAAAGCCGCCTTGCTCGTTGCCGAAAATAAGGATATAGACTATCGAAGCTGCCATCATCTGACCGCTGATATACACCTGTGCAAAAAAGTTTTCGGGCAGAGTAGTCTTGGGACGGACGGGCGACTTGCGGAACACACACCATGCAAACACCATGAAGAAACTGTGCAGGCACAGCAGCTCAATGGCCTTATGACCCTCCAACCATTCCACTATGGCCTTCACATCCTCCACCAAATCCTTGATGGTCACTTCCCTTCCATCGAAATCGAATAGTACACCGTTTTCAGTAATACCATCTTCTTCCTCCACGACATCCTTCTGCACCTTAGCCGAATCCAGACCGTTAGCAGCCGTCTTCTGTTCAACTTTGGCTGTCTTCTGTTCAGCCTCGACTTTCTTCTGCTCAGCTTCTACCTTCTTCCGTTTTATGGCAAGCCTAAGGCTGTCGGTCAGCTCATCGACTATCTGAGCACCATTCTTTTTGTCATCGTTAACATCGGCCTTAATGTTGATACTTACCTTCTCGTCTTCCTTCTTCTTTTCTTCATTGCCCACTAAGGCAGAAGCCACGGCAAAGAAGATGCACAGCACAAACAGCATCTTAACCGGAGGGAAGAACGGCATACGCCGCCCGTCGAGATATTCGCCTATCATTTGTCCAGGCCGTGTAAACAGGTGGAAGAGGGTTCGCGGAAGGCTACGGTTGCCCATTCCCCATACTTCCATGGTTGACATCAACACATTTTTGATGGTGAAACGTTGTGTACTGGCAGGCTGCCCGCACGAGGGGCAGAAGTTGCCAATGAATTCGGTGTGGCAGTTACGACATTCCATTTTTTTGAGGGGAGTTATGAAGGGGAGTTATGAAGGGGAGTTATGAAGGGGAGTTATGAAGGGGAGTTATGAAGGGGAGTTATGAAGGGGAGTTATGAAGGGGAGTTAT
>JAQXRI010000091.1 GCA_029218445.1 Prevotellaceae bacterium
CTTCATAACTGCGTTCGTTTGACACAAAAGGAAAATCGTTGGCATTTGGACGAATCCCTCGAAGGGTAGGAAACATGAGGGGAGATTTGATGTCTTTTTCAGACATACGTTGCAGCGTCTTCCAAACTGGGATATGCAGTCTTTGGTTTCTTGGTTTGCCTGTCGTGGTGACGCTTACTGCATGATGTAGGGTAAATGTAGGGTGAATGTAGGGTCAGAAGATACCCTACATTCTGTAACTTACAGATTATCAATGTATAAGACGCAAAAGATGTAGGGTGAAGGGTGTTGCGCAAGCTGACGTATATACAATGCGAAGATAACTTGTTAGTGGATGAAGCATAACGTCCCTTGATGGCTTTCATAGTTATGACAGCCTCCTGTCATAGTTATGTCAGTCTCCTGTCAAAGGGTGACAGACGGCGAATAAACAATTTTTTTCGTTGCCTGCACTGCTGCGCTGCGAAGAGTATGGCGGAGTAATATCCAAAGAAATAAATAAAAAAGTGGGGCAGGCTCGCAAGCCTGCCCCTATCTAATAATTAATTGAACTGAATGGCTTTATTATGCCCATGGATTCTCTGTTGGATATGGCAGAGACTTTGGCTGATTGTAGGCGATGTCCTTGATTCCGAAATACTTGAACACCTCGAACAGAACCTTGCCAATGTGTGAGAAGGCAACGGCTCCGTGGTGAGGATAGCCCTTCTGAATGAGTACGTGGCGATAGAAGCGTCCCATCTCTGGAATGGCGAAGATACCGATGCCGCCGAACGAGCGTGTAGGTACGTCGAGAACCTCACCCTCGGCGATGTAAGAGCGGAGGTTGCCCTGAGAGTCGCACTGCAGGCGATAGAATGTGATGTCGCTGGCTGCGATGTCGCCCTCGAGAGTTCCGCGTGTGAAGTCGGGCTCGCCACCGTTCTCAAGCAGACGGTTCTGGATGAGCTGATACTTGATCTTGCGGTTTGAGCACATCTTGCACTGTGGAGTGTTGCCGCAGTGGAAGCCCATGAAGGTATCGGTCAGCTTGTAGCCATACTTGCCGATGATGTCCTCGTCGTAGATGTACTTTGGAACAGAGTTGTTGATGTCGAGCAGTGTAACGGTGTCGTCGCTTGCGCACATACCGATGTACTCAGAGAGTGCTCCATAGATGTCAACCTCACAAGCAACGGGAATACCGCGGCTCACGAGGCGGCTGTTTACGTAGCAAGGCTCAAAGCCAAACTGGCTTGGGAATGCAGGCCAGCACTTGTCGGCAAATGCCACATACTGGCGTGAGCCCTTGTGCTCCTCTGCCCAGTCGAGCAGGGTAAGCTCAAACTGTGCCATGCGGCGGCTCAATGTTGGATAGTAGCAGCCTTCACCCATTTCCTTTGCCATATCCTCACACACTGCGTCGATGCGTGGGTCGTTCTCGTGCTTCTTGTATGCAACGAGGAGGTCGAGTTCTGAGTTCTCTTCCACCTCAACGCCAAGCTCGTAGAGTCCCTTGATAGGAGCGTTGCAGGCGAAGAAGTCCTGAGGACGTGGACCGAAGGTGATAATCTTCAAGCCCTTCAAACCAAGGATTACGCGAGCTACAGGAACGAAGTCGGCCATCATCTGTGCCACTTCTTCTGCTGTTCCTACAGGATATTCTGGAATGTAACCCTTAAGATGACGCATGCCAAGGTTGTAAGAGCAGTTCAGCATACCGCAGTATGCATCGCCACGACCATTAATCATGTCGCCGTCGCCCTCTGCTGCGGCCACAAACATGCATGGGCCGTCAAAGTTCTTTGCGATAAGGGTTTCTGGAGTCTCTGGACCAAAATTACCAAGGAATACTACAAGAGCGTTGCAGCCAGCCTCTTTCACTTCTGCTACGGCCTTCAGCATGTCCTTTTCGTTCTCAACTGTTGTCTGGCAGTTGAAGAGGTCGCCTTTGTAGGCTTTTACAATATTTTCACGGCGCTGTGTTGACAGTGCGATAGGAAAACAGTCTCGGCTCACAGCTATGATACCGAGTTTCACTTGTGGAATGTTAGTACTTTGCATAATTAGCTATTTCTTTATAATAATGTTACTTTTCTGCAAAGTTACGGCTTTTTTACGAAACAGCCAAAATTTTGAACGCTTTTTTTTAATATATTATTTTTTTATGGCTATAAACGATGCTATTGTTAATGTGTAATGTCTTCTGCTACCATACTCCAATCCGATTTCTCTTCTTTTATAGAGTAGGGGAGGGTATGGTCTTGAAGGAATATTTTGTGCAGAGTATAGGCAAGCGATTCCAACGTTTTCATTCGCTGACTGGATTTCAGCTCACATTCCCATATTGTTATACAGTGCCAACCCATTTTTGCCAATTTGCGTTGTTCTTCTTTGTCGCGTTGCTTGTTTCGGCTGATTTTCTTCTCCCAAAACTCCGTGTTTGTCTTTGGTGTGCTGTAACTTTTGCATCCCTCATGTCCATGCCAAAAACATCCATTTACAAATATGCAGGTTCGATATTTACGCAATACAAGGTCGGGATGCCCCGGAAGACGAGGATTGTTCAGACGGTATCTGAATCCACGACTCCACAGGTATTTTCTCACTATCAGCTCAGGCTTCGTGTCTTTCGAGCGGATAGAGGCCATTGTCTTGTGCCTTTGTTCTTTCGTCATTTTGTCCATTTCGGCTGCGAAATTAATAAATAGTTTGCATAACACAAAATTTTTTCCACTCTTTCTTTATATATATAATAAGGTGTAACATTTTTAAGTCATTCCATTCGTTGTTGATTCGTAAACATGCTAATTAGGATGAATTGCAGTGGATTAGTGTTAACGAATGTTTGTAATCATAGGTATTTAGATAGGTGTTTGTTAATAGATGTTATATTCAATAACTTTTTTGCTGAAATGTTTGGAGCGTATTGATTTTTGCCGTACCTTTGCATTCGCTTTCGAGAAATAAATCACTCGTCAAGCATATTTAGAAAGAGTTCTTTGAAAGATTTACATAACAGAGAAGTAGTAGTACAAGAAGCAATTGAGAAGTCAATTGGGTAAACGAACCGTCGATTCATATGAATCGAGAACAGGTTTCTTTAGACTTGACAATGAAGAAGGCGTCCTGAACAAGACAGACAAAGATTCCCCGTGCCTGGAGTTTCATCTTCGGGTGTTTGTGGGTTTCTAAAGATATTTATACAATGAAGAGTTTGATCCTGGCTCAGGATGAACGCTAGCTACAGGCTTAACACATGCAAGTCGCGGGGCAGCATGAAT
>JAQXRI010000092.1 GCA_029218445.1 Prevotellaceae bacterium
CTGACCAACGAAGAGAAGGCGGCACTGCTTGAACTGTTGAACAAGCAGAAGAAATATGGTCTTGTGTGGGAAGAGAAAACCGAAGACGTTGAAGAACGCCTTCGCGACCATCTGCCTGTACTCGTAGAAGACAAGAGCAAATATATTCCTTCCACCTGTCCCGATGCTCCAAACCACATTCTTATAGAGGGCGATAACCTCGAAGCCCTTACTGCGCTCAGCTATACACATGAGGGAAGAATTGATGTCATCTACATCGATCCTCCTTACAATACAGGAAACAAAGACTTTATCTACAACGACTCTTATGTTGACTCAGAAGATGGCTATCGACACAGTAAGTGGCTGTCGTTTATGAGTAAGCGATTGAAAATCGCAAAGAGATTGTTGTCTGATGAAGGCGTAATTTTTATTTCGATTGATGATAATGAGCAAGCACAATTGAAGTTATTGTGCGATAAGGTCTTTGGTGAGAAAAACCAAATTGCAAACATTATCGTAGCTTCAAATTCATCAAAAAACTTGGCAAAGTTCGTTTCTGTTACACATGAGTATATTTCTGTATATGCAAATAATAAAGAATTCACTTTGCCAGACTGGATGGTAAAAAAGAATAATATTGATGAATACTTATCCATTTACAACAGAATGAAGTCAGCAGGAATGACTTATAAAGAGATTTCCAAGGAATTAAGAGCATTGGTAAAATACCCAAAGTATTATGAGTTTGATCACTATACAAATGTGGATTCAAAAGGTCCTTTTCGTTGCTCCGATTATACGGCTCCTGGAAGTACTGATTTTTATGATATTATTCATCCCATAACAGGAAAACCTTGTAGAACTGGTACAAGAGGATGGGGACGTTCTTTAGAGGAAACTAAAAAACTTATTAGCGAAGATAAAGTATATTTTGGAGATGATGAGCGATCACAACCAGCAATAAAGAATTATCTAACAGAAAATTCATGTTCCTTAGCTAAATCTATTATTTTTTTTGATTCGCAAGTTTCAACAAGATGGATGAAGCAACAAAAACTTAATTTCCCTTTTCCAAAATCTTTGGAATTGATTGAATATATACTGAGATTATGTCCTAATAAGCACATTTCTATTCTTGACTTCTTCGCCGGCTCTGGCACAACTCTCCATGCCACAATGCAGTTGAATGCTGAAGATGGAGGTCATCGCCAGTGTATTCTTGTGACGAATAATGAGAATAATATTTGCGAGGAAGTTACATACGAAAGGAACAAAAGGGTAATCAACGGCTACACAACGCCTAAAGGCGAGAAGGTGGAAGGACTTCACGACAACAAACTGAGATATTACAAGACGAAGCTGCTGGCGAGAGAGAAAAGTCCGAGAAACATGAGGGCACTGATGGCTGCCGCCACCGAACTGCTCTGCATAAAGGAAGACCTGTATGAGGAGAACAGGAGGTTTGGAAGATATAGGCTCAACCCAAGGGCGGAAAGATATTTCGAGAAGGGAGAGAGAAGGATGCTGATAGTGTATTGCGAGGAACTGGCTGACCAAATAGCTGAGGAGATAAAGACACTCGACTTTGGTGGAAAGCGACTGAAAATCTATATATTCTCGCCTGACCGCTATGCCTTCGACGACAATTTCTTTGAGGTGGAGGAAAAGGTGCAGCTCGTGGCTCTGCCCGCCGCAATTTACGATGCCTACAGGAGAGTGCTGCCGAAAAAGAGGGACAAAGTGCTTTTGGAGGATAGTGTGGGCGAGACACCCACATCCCCAGCAACCGCAGGCGAGACGCCTGCGTCCCCAGTGGCTTCGCAGATAGTTGAACAGAGTATTGACTTTAATTTTGAATAGCGTATGAAACAACTGAAATATCAACAGAAGGCAGTTGCAGAACTCGTGGGTAAGGTTATCGACCTGTTGGCACAAAGCAAACCGAGACAACAGCTTGTGTTCAAGGCTCCAACAGGGTCGGGAAAGACGGTTATGGCGAGTGAGATGCTTGCAACACTGACCGAGGAACTGCAAAGCCGCAGCGACTTGCCTTTCAAGCAGGTGGCTTTCATCTGGATTGCACCAAACAAACTGCATCAGCAGAGCTACTTCAAAATGAAGAACTTCTTCACGGAGACTAAACTGCTGCGCGCACTGATATACGACGAACTCGACCAGACGGACGGAATAATACACCAAGGAGAGGTGCTGTTTGTGAACTGGGAAAGCATAAACAGCAAGAACAACATCATTGTAAGGGAAAACGAGCAGGGACTTTCGCTCTACGACATCACCCGAAAGACACAGGAAGAGGGAATACCCATCGTAGTGATAATTGACGAGGAACACAGGTTTTGGTCGAAGACTGCCGACAAGTCGAAGGCGGTGCTCGACAACATAATGCCTAAGGTGGAGATAAGAATATCCGCAACGCCGAAGACTAATGCCGACTACAAGGTGACCATTAGCCGGCAGGAGGTGATAGGGGAGGAGATGATTAAAGAGGGCGTGCTGCTCAACCCGGACATCACAAGCAACTACGCATCGGAGGAGGAACTAAACGTCCACCTTATAAAGAAGGCATTGGAGAAGCGCAACCAAATAGCCGAGGCATACAGGAAAGAGGGTGCGGACATCAATCCCCTGCTGCTGATACAGTTGCCTAACGACACAAAGGAAACGCTGACCACCGAGGACACAAAGATAATGAACCAGGTGAGGCAGTATCTCGACGTGATAAAAGGCATAAACACCGACAACCACCGACTTGCCGTCTGGCTGTCGAACGAGAAGACGAACCTTGAGGGACTGGAGAATGACGACAACATGACCGAGGTGCTGCTGTTCAAACAAGCCATTGCCTTGGGTTGGGATTGCCCAAGGGCTGCAGTGCTGCTCATTTTCCGCAAGCTGACGAGCGACGAGTTTACCGTTCAGACAGTGGGACGAATACTGCGTATGCCTGAACAGCATTACTATAAGAACCCATTGCTGAACAAGGGCTATGTATATACCGACATAAGCAAGGACAAGATACACATAGTGGCCGACGACATGGACTATCTGCACAAGTCGATGCTGCAGGCCGTTAGGCGCGAGGAGTTGGACAACGTGAAGCTGGTAAGCTACTACGAGGTGCGTCGCAGTGCCGACCGCAACCGTCTTGGCCCCGACTTCCGTCGTGTGCTTACTAAGGCGTTTGAGGACATGTGGCTTGTTTCTTCACAATTGTCATTCGCGTTTTTGGATGATGAGGAGGAAGAACAGGAAAATGAAGAAAACGGCCAATCGGTCATTGCAAAAAACCGACAAGCCGCCAAACTCCAGCGCATACGCTTGGACGTGAAGAACGTGAACATAGAGATTCCCGCCGACATCTTCTTCCAGAACGACGTGAACACCACGATAGAGATTGGCGAGAAGGCAAAGTTTACGAGAACGGCTGGCGAGGTTGACCGCGTTTACGTGGATTGGTGCAGGAAGATGTTGGGAGGATTTGAGAAGGCTCACAGCACGGGAGTGCTTGCCAACTATCTGCTTGAGGTGATGGAGAACCTGTTTGAACTGTTTGAGACAGAGGCCAAGAAAGTGGTGCTTTATCATGAGAACCAACCAAAGTTTGCAGAAGTGGTAACGAAGGCTCTTGCCCGATATGAGAAAATACTGGAGCAAAGGCAACAGGCGGCAAAGGACCGCAGCTTTGAAAACTACGAGTGGGAAGTGCCTGAAGACCGCACTTACACGGAAGAGAACCACACCATAAGGGAGAAGGTGGAGGAACATGCCCTACTGCCATTTGTTGAGTACAACGGAGCCTCAATGCCAGAGCACGAGTTTGCAGAGTTTCTTGAAAGCCACGGCGAGTCGATTGACTGGTGGTACAAGAACGGCGATGCCGGAAGGCAGCACTATGCCGTGCCATACACCAACAGTCAAGGCGTGAAGTCGCTCTTCTATGTCGATTTCGTGATAAGGATGAAGAACGGCCAGGTGTTTCTTTTCGACACAAAGACCGAGAACAGCGACTCCGAGGCACCGCAGAAGCACAATGCCCTGTTGGAATACATCAAGAAGGAGGAAAACGCCGACAAACACCTGCGTGGCGGCGTAATTATCCACGACCGCGACCGCAGCGGCAACTGGCTCTACTCGCCATTGCCAATAGATAACACCAACGACGTAAGAGGCTGGGATGCGTTTCTGCCGGACAGGGATGGGGGAAATTAAAATTAAAGAATTAAGAATTAAAGGATTAAAAAAAAGGATTAAAGAAGCTGAGAAAGTTATGGGTAAGGGAATCGACAGGACATTTCTTCACTATGGAGTGAAAAATGAGGACATGAGAATAATTGAGGCTGCTTGCGACTACGATGGAATAGACAGCGAGTGGCTTAAGGAGTATATTCTAAAACCACTGAACAATGAGAAAAGCCAAAGCAACAGCAATACGCTCTTTGAGAAAGAGGTTACAAAAGTGCTTAACAAGGCTCTGAAACAATTAAAAAACGAGTAAGTCCCATGCAAATAAACCACATACACGTAGAGAACTACAAAACATATCTAAACCTCGACCTTGACATCTCTGTCAAGAGCGAAGATAGACCTATTTTGCTTATCGGAGGCATGAATGGCAGCGGAAAGACGACCTTGTTCGATGCGATATACAGTGCCTTATACGGCTTGAATATCAATGGAGAGGCACACTTTCGTGAGCTGTTCAACTCAGGAGTACAAGACATAACGGGCAAACGAATTGTACTTGAAGTGGAGTTTGAAGGCATTGTGACAAACAGGCTTACTAAATATAAACTTCGCAGGACTTACCAAATACTTAATGGCAAGGCGGTGGAAAACGTTACCCTTTACATAGACGGCAACACGTATTCTTATGGCACACATACTCCATCTAAAGAGAAGTCTCTTAACGAGCAGGCTGTCAGCAAGATAATAAAGGCGAACTTGCCTTCTGAACTGAGCAAATATTTCCTTTTCGATGCCATGAAGACGAGTGAGCTTGTGAAAGATGAGCAGATAAACAACCTGATACGCGACAGCATAAAGTCGGTAATGGGCTTCAACAAATATACACTCCTGGTGAATGTGGCAAGCAAGTTGTTGGAGAACGCCAATGCCGATCGACTCAATAATGAAAATGCACGTGATGAGTATAAGGCTCTACAAGAGAAGAAACGTACACTCGAAACGGAACTGCAGGCATTGCGAGGCAATTACGACGCAGCCCTTAGCTATGCCACAAATCATCGAGAACAATATGAACGGCTGAAGAACGGGAAGAAGGAAGACGAGCTGACACTCGACAAAATTGCCAAGACGGAATCGAATATTAATGACATTGCCAAGGCGGAACGCACTTACCGCCAGCAGGCCGACGACATCACAAAGTCGTTGGAAACAGACGTGGTGATGCAGAAGTTGGCAAGTGCAATAAAGAACGAGGTGGAAGC
The DNA here is from genome assembly GCA_029218445.1 of Prevotellaceae bacterium. GTDB lineage: Bacteria > Bacteroidota > Bacteroidia > Bacteroidales > Bacteroidaceae > Prevotella. The sequence continues at coordinate 5,448 of JAQXRI010000092.1, forward strand.
CATAAAAAACTATAAGGGTGGAATAGAGGAACAAAGGAAGACCAATCTGACAGACACGCAGATAGAATACCTTACAAGAAAGGTGGTTGAAATAATGTCGGGCAAATATGAGATGCCAAATGAAGTTGACGTTGAGGCTATTGTCAATGCAATAAAATACAGCAGGGACAACAACGACGTGAAAGACGAATATGACTATCTTGACGAGAGCGACATGGCGACTCTGAACACAATAATAATGCCAGGAGTAGCCAATCCCTATCCGTCTTTTCAACAACAGCGTGAGCGCATAAACTACCAAATGGAAGACCTGCCGCGACTGAAGGAAAGGCTTATGAACCTTAAAAAGGAACTGAATGGCGACGACTATTCCTTCATAACGAAATATGACGAGAACGAGGTGTTGGCAGCCCAACTCAAAGAGCAGTTGAAGGAAAAGGAGCAGGAGGTGAAAAGGGTTGAGAAGACTCTTGAAACCTACGAATTCGACTCACCCGACGAGGCCGACCCAAGTTATGAAATGCTGAAGAAACTGCCCTACTTCTTCAAGCGACTTCAGCACAAACTCTTGCAAGAGAGGAAGACGAGAATGGAGAACATGATGAAGGAACTGCTTAACGTCAATCTCGTGTCTTATTCGGGGACAATAAGCAAGGTGACTCTGTCTGACAATGACGACGACATCTCTTTCAAAATATATCATAAAGCGGGCAATGAAATACCACTGAACCAGCTCAATGCAGGAGCAAAGCAAACCGTCATGCAGGTATTGCTGAAAGTGCTGTACGAGTTGGGCGACTACGAGCCGCCTGTGATGATTGACACTGTGATGGGAGTGCTTGACAAGGAAAGCCGTGCAACGATAATAGAAAACTATTTTCCTAACCTTGCCAGGCAAACAATACTCTTAAGCACAGACACGGAAATACGTGCAGAGGACGACTATAAGCGTCTGATGCCTTTCATCTCGCGAGCCTATACTGTAAAGAGAGACAAGGAAAGGCAGTGTACGGAAATAGTTGAGGGATATTTTGGTGAAACGATAAATGACTGAAAACAAATATGATAGAATTGAACTTTGAGGCTGCTAAGCCTTTCGATGGCATTAACGAACTTCTGATGGACGTTAAGCATAAGTTGGAACAGAGGATTAACCTTGCCGAATACTCCGACAATGTCCGACCGGTAACTGTTCCTAAAGTGACGGTGCAGCGTATTTGTCTTTTGGTCGGATTGAGCGACAACGGGAAGCGAAACATGGAAGATGTTGCGAAGGTTGTCGTATCAAAGGCGAATTTTACATACAATGCTTCATTTTTTACCAAGGACAATCTCAAACGTGTCTTTTCGGCATTGATAAGACTCAGATACGGTAAGCTTGACGTGGCATGGGAAAGTCCATCGCAATTGTCAAAAATCATTGGCTATGAGATAATCAGGGGGCATGAAATTCTGAAGAATGACGAGGCGTTGGACGAATGGCTCACTTTCAACCATGCAAGAGTGGGCGATAAAGGGGTGGAAATACCAGCTCTCAATCTTCATATTGGCACGTATGACAATGGCATGGACGCATATATCGACGTAAACAACAGAAGCATAAGCAATACGCAGATGCTTATAGCGGGAGCCACTGGCTCAGGAAAGACCAATCTGTTGACAGTGCTGCTCCAACAGTTGCGCATGGCTTCCGTAGGAACGCCTTATCCGGTCAACTTCCTGTTGTTTGACTACAAAGGCGAGTTCTCTGATGCAGAAAATGCCGGGTGGCTTGACATTCTTGAAACAGACGAGAGTGCAATACTTGACCCTATGGAACGCCCATTGCCTTTCACCCCTTTCAAGGACTTTTCCAATGGTTCGGAAAATGACGTCGTCATCTATGCATCTGCCATGTCGAGGGCTTTGGTGTCAATAGCTGTCGGAGATGCAAGAATAAGTGCCAATATGGATGAAAGACTATGTACGGCAATAGAGAATGCTTATTTCGACAAGAAAGGGAAACCAATAACTTTTGATGAAATTCTCGACAACTATAGGGAACTGTTGCCTGAAGGGAAACAGGATAGGACAGACAGCGTTACCTCAATACTCAACCAGCTCTGCAAGGTCAAGCTGTTTGAGGAAGAAGACAAGATTGAACTTCTCAACGACTGCTATGTAATCAATCTGGGCAGATGTCCAAAGGAGGGTATATATGCAAAGGCTGTGGTTTATTTCGTCATTTCAAAGATATATGATGTCTGTGAGCAGCTGCCTCCTCAGGTTACAAACAAGGAAAGGTATGGAATAAGGCATTTCACCATTGTTGATGAGGCTCACTACATGTTGAAGTTTGACAACCAACCTCTTCAGAACCTTATCAAGGTAGGAAGAAGCAAGGGAATGAGCGTCATTCTTGCAACGCAAAACATGGCGGATTTCAAAACACGCAAATTCGATTTCTTTGCCAACGTCCAATACCCGATGATAATGCTTCAGCAATCGCAGAACGATGCGGTGTTGAGAGACTTGTTTGGCGTGTCAGGCAACGCTTTGCAGGAATTGAAAAACACTGTCTCTACATTGCAGAAAGGAGAGTTGCTGATAAAAGACACAAGTGAGGATATATTGGGTCTTGGAAGCGAGAAGAACTATAAGAAAATTAACGTCACACATTTAATATAAACATAATGGAGAAGTTGGACAAGGCTGACCAAGTGGAAGAGGATGACCGATATCGTAACAGTCAAAAAGAAGTGGAACCTGGAGTCTATTTACAGACATGCTCAACAACAGAGGTGAAATATGAACAGATTAAAGAAATAAACAAGCAATTGTCGCTTGGACTGA
>JAQXRI010000093.1 GCA_029218445.1 Prevotellaceae bacterium
GAAACACTCACACCTGCCATCCATTTCGGTGCAAGTTTGGTGTTGAGGTTCAGGCGTGCCGACATCGACGACATGTCGTTGTTGATGATGTATGACTGGTTGTTGTCATACGACACGCTGAGGAAATAGTCGGTGTTGTCAGAGCCTCCAGAGATGGAAGCGTCAGCACCGTGGCTTACTGCCGTTCGCGTAACGGCGTCAATCCAGTCGGTGTTATAGCCTGCGGGATATTTTCCCTTCGGATAGTAGAGTGAATAGAATTGGCTGTATTGGTCGCCGTTGAGCAGGTCGAGCTTGCCAATGGGGTTGTCGATGCTCAGAGAATAGCCGACATTGACTTTCGTCCTTCCTCTGGCACCCTTCTTCGTTGTTATCAGGATTACGCCTGCCGCACCGCGCGAGCCGTAGATGGCGGTGGCGAAGGCATCCTTGAGAATTTCGATGGACTCAATGTCGTCGGGATTGATGTTTGCCAATGGGTTCTTCTCAAACGAGTTGTTGAGGTCGATGTTGTATTTCAGCGTTCCACCGCCCGTCTGCATTCCGCCCATGGCTATGCCGGGAATGGAGCCACCTGTGGTTCCTACCGAGTTGGCGTTGCGGTCGGTGCCGAACATTGGCACTCCGTCGATGACGTAGAGAGGGTTGTTGTCGCCCATGATAGAGCTGATGCCCCTGATGGTCAACACGTTTGCAGCACCAAGAGCACCTGAAGAGTTCGACATGTAGAGTCCCGGCACTCGACCTTGAAGCATCTTGTCGAGCGACTCGAACGCTACATTGTCCTTTGGCGTGACTGAAGATACCGATCCTGTCAGGTCGCGGCGTTCCTGTCGGCTGTAGCCTACTACGACGAGATCCGTCATCTTCATGTCATCGCTTTCTAGCAGCGTGATGTTGATGACCGATTTCGTACCTGTTCTTACGGTCTGCTTTTCATATCCTACCATTGAGAATACGAGCTGCTCCTTTGGCGCAACGCTGATTCTGTACGTTCCGTCGTCGGCAGTTATTGCGGCCTTGTTTGTTCCTTTTATAGATACTGACACGTATGGCAGAGGGTTACCGTTCTGGTCAACCACCTTTCCTGTCACCTCACGATTTTGAGCCTGTAGCGTCAGTGTGCACGTCAGCATCAAGGCGAGGAGCAAAAGAATCTTTATCTTCATAGTTGTTTTAAAATTGTAGTGGTTTAAATAGCTATAAATTTACTGTTTTCCATTGTTAATGGAACACAAAATAATGATGTTAAGTTGAACTGCCGCCGCATTGCGTCATGCCATGTACAGCGGCAATTCAACTTAAATAAAGTACTTCAATAAATATACCTTGATTATTTAATCAGCTTGACCCATGTGTCGGTCATCTTCACGTCGGCATCACCGAATGGGAATGCGTAGTTGCCTGTTGTGGCAGTGTTGAAGCCACCGAAAATCCAAGCAGCATTGCCAAGAGCTGCGCCAGCAGCGTTGCGACGAGCATCGAAGCTGGCAGGAGCTGTTACCTCTTCCCAGTTCACACAGTCGGTAGAGCGGAATACCTTGTTTGACAGAGCGTGGTTCTCGCCGTCGAATGTCTCACCGCCAAACAACAGTACCACGTCATCGGTTGCAATGACCTTTGCGTGCATGATGTTTGGAATGAATGTGTTCTCGCCTTCATACTTCCAGTCAACGCCGTCGGCAGAAGAGTAGATCTTGTTGCACATATAGTCTGCGCTCAAGAAGCTCTTGAATCCACCAATGCTCCACAGTTTGTTCTTGAAGGTGAAGAAGCATTCAGCTGTGCGTATAGCCACGTCACATTCCTCGTCGGCAGAGGTTGTTGCAACACCTTCCCAGTCCTTGCCGTTTGTTGATGTCAGATATGCTCTTGCGCCCTGGCACATGCCGTATGCATACGTATAGCCACCTTTTACGAACAACTTGTTGCCAAGAACGGCAGTGTTTACAAATGTATATGTCATAGCCTTTACTTTAGTCTCATAGCCGTTTGCGTAGGTAAGCTTACCACCTATGGTGTCGCACTTGAAGGTCTCGCCGTCGCTTGTAGAGAATGAGCGCCAGCCAGGAATGTATGCTGCTGGACCAAACCAACCATCCTCTATGTCAGCCTCGTTGCCATACTTGTCCTTACCCATGGTGCGTGAGCCGCCAAGAACATAGAGCTTGCCGTTGAACACCTGCAGGCGTGCGCCCTCGCCGCCGATTACATATTCTGTTTGACCCTCTGGCAGATTAACGCCAGTAGCATCGGTTTTGTATGCAACCTCAGTCCAGTTCAAACCATTCTCAGAAGAGAACAGCTGGTAGTTCTCGTTCTCACCGTTCAGCGAAGTTACAAAGGCATAGAACTTGTTGTTGAACACTGCAACATCGAAGTCAATGATGCCTGTAGGCATACCGTTGAATGTAGAAGCTTTCTTCAGCATGTCGTCGCCGCTGGCTGTAGTAGCCTTCACTACCTTCAGAGTGTAAGACTTCACCTGTCCGATTTCGTCCTTAACGGTCAGTGTTACAGGGGCTGATGCGTCAACCACGATGCCGTCGGCACCCACCACCTCAGTACCTACATACACTGTGCCGCCGATGGTGGCAGTAGCCTTTACGGTGGTCTTTGTGAGCGTAGCGTCAATCACGTCCCAGTCAACGCTGTCTTTGGTGTTCTCGATGGTAAGTGCAGTTTGGTCAACAACACAGTTGTATGCCTTTGCACTTCCCTCAGGAGCCACTGTCACTCCTGTTATGCCAATTGCTGGCTTCTCGTCGTCGCTGTCCGAGCACGACACGAATGTTGCTGTCGTAAGAGCTGCAACAATCATCAATGCAATTTTCTTCATTTTTCTCTTTTGTTTTTATTAATGGTTATTTTCTTTTTACATCGCTCCCATCATTCCCATGCTCATTACGGCCTTCTTAGGTGCGTTCACCTTCTTGCCTGCAAGGCAGTCCTCGATGGCTTCCTTAATCTGCTCGCCGCGCAGATGCTTGCGGTAGATGTTGCCGTCCTTGTCGATGACGATGATGTATGGAATGCCGCTGAACTGATAGGTGTTCATGGCCTCTTTGCCAGAGTCGGGAGTCCATCCCTGCTTCCAAGGCATAGCCTCTTCCTTCAGAGCCTTTGTCCATGCGTCCTTCTTTGCGTCAATGGAAACGCTGAGGAACTCAACGCCCTTGTCCTTAAACTCCTCGTAGTATTTCTTCAGGTTTGGCACCTCCTGGCGGCATGGGCCACACCAGCTTGCCCAGAAGTCGAGCACCAATATCTTGCCCTTATACTTGTCGAGCGAAGTTGTCTTGCCCTTCTCGGTTTGGAACGAGAAGTTAGGGGCTGGCTTGCCGTCTTCCATGCGTTCGCGCTTCTCCTTGGCGTCGGCCTGTGCCTTGCGATAGTCGGCCACGAGCTGGCGTACAGTCTCCGACTGAGTCTCCAGCTTTGCCAGTGCAGGGATGATTATGTCGGCATCCTTCTCGTCGTTGAGCATCGACAATGGATAAAGCACGCTTGTCACGTCGGCATTGTGTTCCACGATGTAGCGCATCCATGCCTTGTGGTCAACCGACAGATGGTCGTAAAGTTTGCTCGAAAGCTCCTGGCTCTTCTTTTCGTCCTCAATCTTGGCGCGATACACAGCCTGCGAAGCGGCTATCATCGACTGGTAGTTGCGGTAGGCGTAGAAGTTCACGAGGTTCATCACCTCGTTCTTCTTTCCTGCGCGTATATATACATAAGGTGGATTCTTAATCTTTATCTTGGCTGTGTCGAGTCCGCGGAAGTCGATACCCATATCCTCGTCCTCAAGCCAAACCTGCACACTCTGCCATTTGCCGCAGTCAACGATGGCAGTACCTGGCTTGCTTACCGGAACGGTCACCTTGTAGGTATGGTCGGCATTAACGGGAGCTTCGGCCAGAACTTTCTTGTCCTGTCCGTCACGCTGATACACCTGTACTTTGAATCCTTCGTCGGTAAACTTCACCTTACCCTGGATAGTCACTGTCTGTTGTGCAGCTGCCGAGAGTGCCATGCCAGCGCACAAAGTCATGAAAAAAAGTCGTAATGTTTTCATTGTTTTCTGTTATTTATTTTATAGTCCTTTCTTTCTATAGCGACTGACCAGTGAAAAAGGGTACTGCAATATCATGTTTTTTTTGTTTCCTCGCGTGGTAGCAATATTTTCCTCGGGTGGAACATGTTGAAACCACGCCATGCCGCTGTCGGATGTTGCTTTGGCAAGTTAAGTCAAATAATCCACTTCGCGACATGTTTTTTATGCCAAAAAGCACGCCAAATAGACAAAAAAAAGAGCAAAAAGGAAAATAATTGCATAAACATTTGGAGATTTGGATAATTACACATATATTTGCAACTGAATCACAACTATCGCAAAAATATCATAATGAAGAAGACAATGACAACCTTTCTGGCCATATTGCTTGGCCTCGTCTGCCAATCGGTAGCCATTGCCCAAACAAAGGCCATGAGTTTTAAGTTCGACCAACTCCATGATGACATCGACGAATCTCGCTTGTATGTTCAGCCAATGACCATTGGCTCTGATGCTCCCACCGTGCAGCTCACCCGCAGCGGAATGACGTTTGCCGCCAATGTCGAGCCTTCAGCCATCGGACTCTACAGGCTAATCCACATCTGCCAGCAAAGGCAGACCATAGTCCCTGTATATGCTCCTGCCACCGCCAGCGACATCTCGGTAGGCATGACTTTCTATGACGGTGTACCCGCCGCCAACGACAATGCCGACAATCGTGCCCTCTCGGCCATGAGTAGGGCCGTGGCCGATGCCGACCGCCATTTTTGGCAGAGCAAAAGCAGCGATGCCGCCGTGCTGAAGGCCCAACTGAAGCGTTATGCAGAAGTGGCCGACTCAACCCTGGCCGCCTTCAGTTGCAGCCCAACCGTGGCGCAATACATAAAATTGTGGGGCATGACATCAGCCTACAGCTCATTCATCTCGCTGCCAAGCAAGCTCCGCGTGGCTTCAAGCGAGCTGTCGCTGAAGGCCGACGAAGTGATTGGCCTTTCGGCCGAGGTGGTCGATGTTCCCATGGCCACACTCTTTCCCATAACGGCGACGATGGTCAGTGCAAGCCTGCCGCGCAAGTCGCCGCTTTCGGTGCAGCTACAGTCGCTCTACGACAACTACCACTGCCATGAGCTGACCGACATGGTTTCTGCGTCGCTGGTTGAAAAATATGTGAGCCGCTTCGACTATCAGAACAAATATGAAGAGGGAGTGGCCGAACTGACCACGGCGACCGACAAGTTTGGCCTCGACCGCAAATTCCTCAACACTTTCATGGCCAACCGCTCGACCATCAAGGGCAGTCCGTTCCCGAAGGAAGTAGTGCTGAAGGATGCCGACGGCAACACGATGGACTTCAGCCAACTGAAGGGCAAATACGTATATATCGACCTGTGGGCGTCGTGGTGCGTGCCATGCTGTCGTGAGGTGCCGCATCTGCAGAAGTTGGAGAGCGAGCTGAGCAACAGCGACGTGGTGTTCCTTTCCATCTCGCTCGACCAAAAGGTTGACGCATGGAAAAAGAAGATGGCCGACCTCAAAGTGCATGGCCACCAGTGGATTGACGCCGAAGGCAAGCTCGGCAAAGCCTTGAACGTGAAGGGAATACCCTTCTTCCTAATCTACGACAAAGAAGGCAACCTCTACATGTACGACGCCCCGCGCCCAAGCCAAGGCGAAGGACTCTCTGAACTGCTGAGAGGGCTGCACTGAAAAATACGGCAGGATACAGCCTGCCTGAAAGCCCGTTTGTCGTGGCGGGCTGACACATATACAAGAAGAAATAGCATGACACTACAACAAATGGAATATATTGTCGCAGTCTATCGGCTGCGACATTTTGCGAAGGCCGCTGAGCAATGCGGCGTGACGCAGCCAACGCTGAGTGCAATGATTCAGAAACTCGAAACGGAACTCGGCGTGAAGATTTTCGAACGCTCGTCGCAGCAGGTGGTGCCTACCGACATAGGCAAACTGGTGGTGGAGCAGGCATGGCGAGTGCTGTCGAGAGCCAAGAAAATAAAGGACATAGTGGAAGAAGAAAAAAACTCGATGAATGGACTGTTCCACATAGGCATACTGCCCACCATTGCCCCTTATCTGCTGCCGCGCTTCTTCACCAAGCTGACTGCCGACTTCCCCGACATGGACTTCAGGGTGACTGAGCTGAAGACGGCTAACTGCAAGAAGGCGCTGATGCGTGGCGACATCGACGCGGCCATCGTCGTTTCGCTCGACGATATGGACAGTTTCGAACATACTACACTTTATTACGAGCAGTTCATTGGTTATGTGTCGAGGAACGACTCGTTGTTCAGTTCGGCTTCGATAAAGTCGTCCGACCTTCCAGGCCATTTCCTTTGGCTTCTCGACGAAGGCCACTGTTTCCGTGACCAGCTTGTCAAGTTCTGCAACATAAAGTCGGCCTGCGACAGCAAGACGACATATTCGCTTGGCAGCATCGAGACGTTTATGCGTATGGTGGAAGCCGGCCAGGGCATCACGTTCATTCCTGAACTATGCCTTAGCCAGCTTTCACCCAACCAAAAGGAGCTCGTGCGTCCGTTTGCCATTCCTATTCCCACGCGCGAAGTGGTGATGCTCACCACCAAGACCTTCGTACGCCACAGCATACTGAAGGCCGTGGTGGAGTCGATTCGCGCCAACGTGCCTCAGCGAATGCTGAAAATGAATAATACGGAGCAGAGGGTGTAGTTATTCCGCCACAAGCTTCGCCCTGACATACATGCCGGGACGGAACGTTGGGTTGGAATCCTTCACACGGGCATACACCTTTATGGAGTAGTCGGTTTTGTCAACGGCTTGGTCAACCGACGATATGGTGGCAGGGAATGAAGTCTTGCCCATGCCATTAACACGGAACAAAATTGTCTTGCCAACCTTCATCAGCTTTATGTCCTTCTCATATACCGTCAGCTGCAGCATGGGTTGTTCCTTGTTTATAATGTCGCAGATGGCTTCGCCGGCATCGATGTATTTCCCGAGGTTGGCTTCAAGGTTGGTGACGTAGCCGCCGATAGGGGCCAATACGGGCAGATATGGCCGTATGCCGTTGCTTGCCAGCGACTTGGTGCTAATGCCAAGAGCATGCAGCTTGGTGGCGGCGGCATCGGCCTTGCTTTTCATCGCGAGATATTCGGCCTTGCTCTGTTCCACTCGCTTCTGCGATGCGGCGTCGTTGCCCAACGAACGCTGTCGGGCATACTCCTTTTCAAGGAAGTCGAGCTGTGCGGCACTCTCAAGATAGGTCTGCTGCAACTCTATGAAGTCGGGATTGTCGAGTGTGGCTATTACCTGTCCGCGCGCCACCGCCTTGCCCGGCATTACGCTCAGGCTGTGTATGCGGCCGCCCATGGTCAGCGATACGGTTGCCTGACGGTCGGGCGACACCATCAGCAGTCCGTTGAACGTTGGGCTGTTGGCCACGTTGGTTGCGCTCGAAACGGCATCGACGTCGGCCTTTGCCGAGTCGTTGGCCAACGAGTCGGCCTTCTCCGTCGCCGTCTGTTCGCCTGCAGCCTCAGAGACCACTTCACTCTTATTTCCACACGCCGCCGCCACCATGGCAGCACATAAAATCATTATCTTTGTTTTCATTTTCTTAATCTCCTCATTATAACCGGAAACATGTTAACTACACGATAAAAAGCGGGGACGATGATGAGCGTCAGAACTGTTGACACTATCAGTCCGCCAATGACAACCGTGGCCAACGGACGCTGCACCTCGGCACCGGCCGACTGAGCCACCGCCATGGGCACAAAACCCAGCGAGGCCACAAGGCCAGTGAGGAAGACGGGACGCAGCAGATGCTGGCATCCGCCCGAGATAATCCTTCCCGTGCATGGAGCATAAGTGCCCTCGCCGCGCAAGGCGTTGAAATGGTTGATCATAAGTATGCCGTTGAGCACCGCCACGCCAAACAAGGCAATGAAGCCTACACCGGCCGAGATGCTGAACGGAAGGCCGCGAAGCCACAAGGCTGCTATGCCGCCAATGAGCGACAGTGGCACCGTGGTGAACACTACGAGCGAATAGGTGACGCTCTTGAATGCGAAGAACAACAGCAGCAGTATGAGCATCAGAGCTATAGGAATGACGATGAGCAGGGTGTTGATGGCGTTCTGAAGGTTTTCAAACTGTCCGCCATACTCAAAGTAATATCCAGGCTTCAGCTTAATGTTCTGGTCGAGCGTCTGGCTGATGTTCTCCACCACCTTCTGAATGTCGGCGCCACGCACGTTCACGCCTATTACGATGCGCCTCTTGGCCGCGTCGCGGTTAATCTGCAGCGGACCGTTTACGAGTCCAATGGTTGCCACCTCGCTCACGGGCACCTGCAGGCCGTTGCAAGTGCGTACATACAGGCAGTTGAGGTCGAGGTCCTTCACTATGTCGTCGTCAAGTCGTACCACGAGGTCAAAGCGCCTTTCGTTTTCAAACACCACTCCCGCCGTCTCGCCGGCGTATGCAGTCCTGATGATGGTGTTGAGGTCTTTTATGTCAATGCCATAGCGGGCTATCTTGTTGCGGTCGTACTTCACCACCAGCTGCGGCAGTCCTATGGCCTGTTCGACTATCACGTCCGAGGCACCCGGTATTTTCTCCACATATTTTGCCGCCTCCTTGGCTTTGGCGTACAGCTCGTCCATGTCCTCGCCGTAAAGCTTTATGGCGATGTCGGCCTTGGCTCCAGTCATAAGCTCGTTGAAGCGCAGCTGTATGGGTTGGCTGAAGTTAAACTCCGCGCCTTCCACTTTCTCAAGCGCCTTCTTCATCTTCTCCACCATCTCGGCACGGCTGTTGGCCGATGTCCATTCCTTAAACGGCTTCATCACAATCATCACGTCGGCGTCCTCCACCGACATGGGGTCGGTGGGCACCTCGGCCGTACCTATCTTTGCCACGACATGCTTCACTTCGGGAAATTCCTTTTTCAGCACCCGTTCCGCTTCGTTTGAAATCTCGATGCTCCTTGTCAGCGAACTTCCTGCGGGCAGGGTCATCTGCATGGCAAAGTCGCCTTCGTCGAGCGTCGGGATGAACTCTGCGCCCAAGCGGGTGAACAGCACAAGCGAACCGGCAAGCAGGGCAAAGGCCACGGCAATGGTTGCCATGGTGCGGCGCATGCAATAGGCCAGCATCTTATTATATTTTATGGTAAGCCAGCCGAAGAACTTGTCGGCGAAGGTAGGCTTCAGCACTATGTCGCGCTTCAGAAACAGCGACGCCATCATTGGCACGTAGGTGAGCGAGAGAATGAGTGCGCCTATGATGCAGAACACGAGCGTCTTCGCCATAGGCGTAAAATACTTGCCCTCGATGCCGCCTAAAGTAAGTATTGGGAAGAACACTATAAGTATGATGAGCACGGCGAAGGCCGAACTCTTCACCACCTTGGCTGCTCCGGCCTCCACCTCGCGGTTCATCTCGTCGGCTGTCAGCCGCTTGCCCACGAGCCTCTTGGTGTAAATGTGCGCCAGTATGCCTTCGGCTATTACTATCGACCCGTCAACCACAATGCCGAAGTCGATGGCTCCAAGGCTCATGAGGTTTGCCGAAACGCCAAACACCCTCATCAGTATAAATCCGAAGAGCATGGCCATGGGAATGACCGATGCCACGATGAGGCTCGCCCTGACGTTGCCCAAGAAGAGCATCAGCACTACAAACACTATGAGTGCGCCTTCTATGAGGTTGCTTATCACGGTGGAGATGTTGCGGTTGACAAGTTCCGAGCGGTTGAGGTAAGGCTCAATGGTAACGCCTTCGGGCAGCATCTTCTGCACCTTTTCTATGCGTTTCTCCAGTTCCTTCGTCACCACGTTGGCATTGGCGCCCTTCAGCATCATGGCAATGCCACCCACGCATTCGCCGTCGCCGTCCATCGTCATTGCTCCGAAACGCTTTGGCGCGCCGAAGTCCACCTTTCCAATGTCGCTGATGTGTACGGGCATGCCGTTGCGGTTGGCCACCACAATTTTCTCAATGTCCTTTATCTTCGAGATCATGCCTTCCGAGCGGATGTAATAAGCCCTTCCTTTCTTCTCGATGTAGCTTGCGCCGGTGTTTTGGTTGTTGTTGCTCAGAGCCTCAAACACGTCGCCTATGGTAATCTGCAAGGCCGAGATGACCTCAGGGTCGATGGCTATTTCGTATTGCTTGAGATAACCGCCGAAGCTGTTGATTTCCACTATGCCCGGTATTCCCGAGAGCTGTCGGCGCACTATCCAGTCTTGAATGGTGCGCAGCTCCATGGCGTCGTAGTCCTTCTCATGCTCCTTGTCAACCTTCAGCACATACTGGTATATTTCGCCCAGTCCTGTCGTGATTGGCATCATTTCGGGTGTACCCAGCTCTTGCGGAATCTCGCCTGCAACGGTCTGTATCTGTTCGTTTATGAGCTGTCGTGCCTCAAGTGTAGGCACACTCTCTTTAAAGACAACCGTGACAAGCGAGAGTCCGAATCGCGACACCGAACGAATTTCCGTCACGTTCATGATGTTGCTCATCGATGTTTCTATAGGAATGGTAATCAGTTGCTCCACTTCCTGTGGTGCCAGTGTAGGCGACACTGTAACCACCTGTACCTGATTGTTGGTTATGTCAGGCACGGCGTCAACGGGCAGTGTCATCATGGCATAAAGTCCGCCAAGAAAAAGAAACACGGCCGTCATGGCCACAAAGAGTTTCTTACGGACTGAAAATTTTACTATTGTGTCAATCATATTTTTAGAGTTTAGAGGTGAGAGGTGAGGGGTGAGGGGTGAGAGGGGAGAGATGTGTAAAAACACCCCTCACATCTAAATAACGTGAGTTCTACGAATTGTCTTAACCCGTCAACCCCGCCGATTGTAGGGGCGGACCCATGTGTCCGCCCGCCGCCTAAAACCAGCGGAAAGGCATTTATATATGTTATGCCGGTTGATTTGCGTCGGCGGGCGGACACATGGGTCCGCCCCTACAATCGGCGGGTTTTCTCCTACGTTAGGGGGAGAGCAAGTTACTCCACTGCGCAGCCCACACCTTGCGCACCATCAGCCGCAAAAGAACTTTAATTTTTAATTTTATAATTGACTTCGTCGAACTTCGTTTCTTTAATTTTATTCTCCCACTCCATCCACTACTTTGCACACGTCAGCAAAAATCTCTTCGAGTATGCCGTAGCTTTTTACGTAGTGGTGGAGTCCTTCGGCCTTATACCAGTCGATGAGAGGTGCGGTTTGGCTCTTATATACGGCCAGTCGCTTGTTTATAGTCTCCTCGTTGTCGTCCGAGCGTCCCTGTTCCTTTCCGCGGTTCAGCAGTCGGGCCATGAGAATGTCTTCGGGTGCATAGAGTTCAATCATTGCGGCGATAGAGTGTCCGCGTTCGGCCAGCATTTTCTTCAGTGCCTCGGCCTGTGGTATTGTGCGTGGGAATCCGTCGAAGATGACACCCTTGTGCTCTTTGCCGAAGCTGTCATACACGCTTGCAAGAATGTCAATCATCAGTTCGTCGGGAATGAGTTGTCCCTTGTCGATGTAGGCCTTTGCCGTCTTGCCAAGCTCTGTTCCGTTCTTTATTTCGTTGCGGAGTACGTCGCCCGTAGAAATATGTCCGAAACCATACTTTTTAATCATCAAATCGCTCTGTGTTCCTTTTCCTGAACCAGGAGCTCCAAAAATTACGATATTCTTCATTGTTGTATATTATTTTAATTGAGAGTTATTTTTAATTGAATTTTTCTAACCTTGTTTTATACGCAGTGCCGTAACTTGCACTCTAAAAAAGGTAGTGGAACCCCCGCCCCTACGGCGGGTTGATTTCGTCGAACTCTCGTTCCTTTAACTTCCTTAAGAACTTTAATTTTTAATTCTTCACTACATATATATCCTTCAGGTTCCTGCCCTGCTGGTCATAGTCCAGGCCGTAGCCCACGATGAAGTCATTGGGAATGCTGAAGGCAACATAGTCGATGGTGAGGTCGGTTTGCAGGCGGTCGGGCTTGAACATCAGCGTGCAGATGTGCACCTTCTCCGGATTGCGAGTGCCCAAGCTCTCCGTCATTTGCTTCATTGTCAGTCCGCTCTCTACAATGTCCTCCACTATCACTATAGTCCTGCCCGTCAAGTCTTCGTTGATGCCAATCACCTCTTTCACCTTTCCCGTGGATGTGGTGCCTTGGTAGCTTGCCAGCTTCACAAACGATATTTCACAAGGGATGGTCATCTCCCTCATCAGGTCGGCGGCGAACACGAATGCGCCGTTGAGCACGGCCAACAGCAGCGGATTCTTGCCTTTCAAGTCCTTGCTCATCTGTGCCGCCACTTCCCTTACCCGATTCTTTATCTCGGCCTCCGAAATCATCGGAACAAACTCTTTATCCTTGATTTTTACTGTATTCATACTATGTTTTCATTAATTTTGGGGCAAAATTACTAAAAATCTGCCAAAGAATTGCATGGTTTAGCATTAATTTTGTATTTTTGCACGTATGAAAATATTCACAAGCGCTCAAATACGTGAGCTGGACAAATATACAATAGAACATGAGCCGATAAAATCCATCGACCTCATGGAGCGGGCAGCGTCGGCTTTGACGGCTGCCATCATCGACATTTGGGACAATTCAACCTCCATTGTCGTCTTTGCAGGACCCGGCAACAATGGCGGCGACGCACTCGCCGTGGCCAGAATGTTGGCGCAGAGGGGCTATCGTGTGGCGGCATGGCTGTTCAACACCACCGGCCGCCTGTCGGCCGACTGCAGCGTCAACCGCGACCGCCTGAAGGACGTGAAGAAGCTCGCCTCGTTTGTCGTCGTGAGCGAC
The DNA here is from genome assembly GCA_029218445.1 of Prevotellaceae bacterium. GTDB lineage: Bacteria > Bacteroidota > Bacteroidia > Bacteroidales > Bacteroidaceae > Prevotella. Next base: position 12,879 of record JAQXRI010000093.1, read on the forward strand.
GAGTTCGACCCGCCTGCGCTCGACGCCGGCACCCTAGTCATCGACGGCTTGTTTGGCTCAGGACTCAACAAGCCACTGACGGGCGGCTTTGCCTCACTTGTCAAGTACATCAACACGTCGAAGGCACAAGTGGCAAGCATCGACATCCCGTCGGGACTCATGACCGAGAGCAACGAATACAACGTCAAGGCCAACATCATACGCGCCACCGTCACGCTTACGCTGCAACAGCCCAAGCTGTCCTTCCTCTTTGCCGAAAACCAGCAGTTCATAGGCAAGCTCAAGGTGCTCGACATACAGCTTAGTCCGCAGGGCATTGCCGGCACCGACTCTGCCGTCACCATACTCGAGGCCGACGACATACGCAGCCGAATGCTTCATCGCGACCCCTTCGCCCATAAGGGCACCATGGGCCACGCCCTGCTCATTGCCGGAAGCCGTGGCATGGCAGGTGCCGCCATGCTTGCCGCAAGGGCTTGCCTGAGGTCGGGCGTGGGCAAGCTCACCGTCCACACTCCACACTCCAACGTGCTGCCTCTGCAGCTGGGCGTTCCCGAAGCCATACTCGACATCGACACCGACGCCAACATGTTTACCGAAGCCGTCAGCACCGACGGCTATCAGGCCATGGGCATAGGCTCCGGCCTTGGCACCAACGAGACCACCGCCGTCACCATGATAGGCCAGCTGCGCCGCGCACAGTGTCCCATAGTGATTGACGCCGACGCCATCAACATCCTCGCCAGCCACAAGGCCTGGATACAGCAGCTTCCCGCAGGCTCCATCATCACTCCCCACGTGGGCGAGTTTGAACGCCTCGAAGGGGCAGCGTCCGACAGCTACGACCGCCTGTCGAAGGCAGTGCGCCTTGCCGAACGCCAGCAGGCATTCATAGTGCTCAAAGGCCACTACACTGCCATCGTCACCCCAATGGGCCGCGTCATGTTCTGCCCCACGGGCAATGCCGGCATGGCCACCGCAGGCAGCGGCGACGTGCTGACGGGCATCATCACCGGCCTGCTCGCACGAGGCTACAAGCAGGCCGACGCCTGCATCGTGGGCACCTATCTGCACGGACTCGCGGGCGACATCGCCGCTGACGAAGTGGGGCAGGAGAGCCTCGTGGCAAGCGACATCATACGATGCCTGCCCAAAGCCTTCAAGACCATTGCGGAAACATGAATTAACACCAAAAATAATATATGAAGACAATACTCACTACACTGCTGCTCTCAGCAAGCAGTATGGCCATTGGCCAAACACAAATAAGCGACTATCGTCCCGGAGTGACCGCCGAAGGAGCCGTATATTATCTGCCCAAGACCGGCGCACGAATAGCCGTAAAGGTCGAGAAGACCACCTACACGCCAGGCGACTTCTGCAAATACGCCGAGCGCTACCTGCGCCTTGACGGCGTCAAGACCAAGCCGTCGGTCAGCCACCGTGTCATCGACTGCCGCATCACGCCGTACGGCGAGGCCGACAAGACCAAGGCCTTTGCCGTCAAGTTCAACGCCAAGTCGGCCGCCGCCAACATCCGCCTTGCCGACGACGGCCGCCTGCTGGCCGTCAATGCCGAGCCGTCGGCCGAGAAAGCCTTCGTGCCCTTCGCCGCCGCCCGCAAGCAGCCCGTGGCCAATCCGCGCGACTACATGAGCCAAGACATACTCTCGGCCGGCAGCACCACAAAAATGGCCGAGCTCACCGCACGCGAGATTTACGACATACGCGAAAGCAAGAATGCCCTCAACCGTGGCGAAGCCGACTTCATGCCCAAGGACGGCGAGCAGCTGCGCATAATGCTTGCCAACCTCGACACTCAAGACCGCAGCCTGTCGAGCCTCTTCAGCGGCGTTACCACCATCGACACCACCGAAGTGGTGTTCACCGTCTGCCCCGAGCGTGAAGTGGAGCGTCAGGTGCTCTTCCGCCTGTCGCGCCAACTGGGCATGGTCGATGCCGACGACCTCTCGGGCTCGCCATATTACATTACGGTGAAAAACCTCAACGCCACGCCCGACGAAGCACCCCTCGACGGAAAGAAAAAGCGGGAGAAGGAAGACGGCATATACGTCAACGTGCCCGGAAAAATATCAGTCGCCATAACCACAGCCACCGACACCGTGGCCTCCACCGAGTTCCATGCAGGCCAGTTCGGCCATGTCGAACTTCTCAGCGGCGACCTCTTCAACAAGCGCTTCACCACGCGCCTCAAGCTCAACCCCACCACCGGAGGCGTCGAGAAGCTCGATGCCGAACAACCCAAATAACGCCCACCGCCCATGAACAGCAACATACCTCAGGAGTGGAACAAGTTCTACCTACGCGACGTGTCGTTTGTCAATCTCATGACACGCCGCATATTCAACGTCCTCATCGTGGCCAACCCCTACGACGCCTTCATGCTTGAAGACGACGGACGAGTGGATGAAAAAATCTTCGACGAATATATGGACCTCGGACTGCGCTATCCGCCCACGTTCACACAGGTGAGCACCACCGAAGAGGCCAACGACGTGCTGCGCAACACCGACATCGACCTCGTCATCTGCATGCCCGGCAACGCCGACAACGACGCCTTCGACGTGGCCCGCAAGGTGAAGGCCGACTCGCCCAACATACCGTGCGTCGTGCTCACCCCCTTCTCCCACGGCATCACCCGCCGAATGCAGGACGAAGACCTCTCGATGTTCGACTACATCTTCTGCTGGCTTGGCAACACCAACCTCATACTCTCCATCATCAAGCTCATCGAAGACAAGATGAACATCGACCACGACATCAGCGAGGCCGGTGTGCAGATGATACTGCTCGTCGAAGACAGCATACGCTTCTACTCGTCCATCCTGCCCAACCTCTATCATTACATCCTGCTGCAAAGCAAGCGCTTCTCGACCGAAGCCCTCAACCCCCACGCGGCGTCGCAGCGCAAGCGAGGCCGCCCCAAGGTGGTGCTCGCCCGCAACTACGAAGAGGCCATTGAGCTATATGAACGCTATCACGAGAACACGCTTGGCGTAATCAGCGACACCCGCTTCCCCAAGGACGGCCAGAAGGACGCCGAGGCCGGACTGAAGCTGCTGCGCGAGATACGCCGGCGCGACGAGTTCGTGCCGCTCATACTCCAAAGCTCCGAAAGCGACAACAGGCTCAAGGCCGAGCAGGAAGGATTCCGCTTTGTCGATAAAAACTCAAAGAAGATGAACATCGACCTGCGCAACCTCATGGAACGCCACATGGGCTTCGGCGACTTCATCTTCCGCAACCCCACCACCCATGAGGAAGTCATGCGCATACGCTCGCTGAAGGAGCTGCAGGACAACATCTTCAAGATACCCGACGACTCGATGCTCTACCACATCTCGCGCAACCACATGAGCCGCTGGCTCTGCGCCCGCGCCATCTTCCCAGTGTCGGCCTTCCTCAAGCACGTCACGTGGCACAAGCTGCAGGACGTGCAGGCCCATCGGCAAATCATCTTCGACGCCATCGTGCAATACCGCCAGATGAAAAACATTGGCATCGTGGCCGTGTTCGACCGCGGCAAGTTTGACGCCTACAGCCACTTCGCACGCATCGGCGACGGCTCGCTCGGCGGCAAAGGCCGCGGACTGGCCTTCCTCGACAACATCATCAAGCGCCACCCCGAGCTCAACCAGCTGCCCGGCGTACAGGTGTCGATACCACGCACCGTAGTGCTCTGCACCGACATCTTCGACGAGTTTATGGACAAAAACAACCTCTACCAGATAGCCCTCAGCGACGCACCCGACGACGTCATCCTCAGCCACTTCCTGCGCGCCCAGCTGCCCGACTCGCTCATAGCCGACTTCTTCACCTTCTTCGACGCCGTCAAGTCGCCCATAGCCGTGCGCTCGTCGTCGCTGCTCGAAGACAGCCACTACCAGCCCTTCGCCGGCATCTACTCCACCTACATGGTGCCCTATCGCTCCGACAAGTACGAAATGCTGCGCATGCTGGCCTGCGCCATCAAGGCCGTCTATGCCTCAGTGTATTACAAAGACTCGAAGGCCTACATGACTGCCACGAGCAACGTCATCGACCAAGAGAAGATGGCCGTCATACTGCAGGAGGTGGTAGGCCGGCAATACGCCGACCGCTACTATCCCAACTTCAGCGGCGTGCTGCGCTCCATCAACTACTACCCCATAGGCGACGAGAAGGCCGAAGAAGGCATAGCAAGCCTCGCCCTCGGCCTTGGCAAATACATAGTCGATGGCGGGCAGACCCTGCGCGTCAGCCCCTACCACCCTCACCAGGTGCTGCAGACCAGCGAGCTCGAGACCGCCCTTCGCGAGACACAGACGCGCTTCTACGCCCTCGACATGAAAAACGTGAGCGAAGACTTCAAGGTTGACGACGGCTTCAACATACTCAACCTCAGGGTGAAGGAAGCCGACCGCGACGGCTCGCTCAACTACATAGCCTCAACCTACGACCCCTACGACAACGTCATACGCGACGGCCTCTACGAAGGCGGCCGCAAGATAATCTCGTTCAGCGGCCTGCTTCAGCACGACGTGTTCCCCCTGCCCAAGCTGCTGCAGATGGCACAGGCCTTTGGAGCCGGCGACATGAAGCGCCCCGTGGAGATAGAGTTTGCCTGCAACGTCAACGCCGACCGCACGGGCGAGTTCTATCTGCTTCAGATACGCCCCATAGTCGATAGCAAGCAGATGCTCGACGAAGACATTGCCTCGCTGCCCGACGCCGACTGCCTCTTGCGCTCCAACAACTCCCTTGGCCATGGCATCAGCGAAGACGTGAGCGACGTGGTGTATGTCAAGACCACCGACCACTTCACGGCAGCCGACAATCCCGCCATAGCCGTCGAGATAGAGCAAGTCAACCGCCGCTTCCTCGACGAGCAGCGCGGCTACATCCTTGTAGGTCCCGGCCGTTGGGGCTCGAGCGACCCATGGCTTGGCATACCCGTCAAGTGGCCCCACATCAGCGCGGCGCGCCTCATAGTCGAGTCGGGGCTGGAGAACTATCGAGTCGATCCGAGCCAAGGCACCCATTTCTTCCAGAATCTCACCTCTTTTGGCGTAGGCTACTTCACCATCAACACTTTCCGCAGCGACGGCCTGTTCCGTCAGGACCTGCTCGACCGTATGCCCGCCGTCAGCGAGACGGCTCATGTGCGCCACGTCCGCTTCGCGAGTCCATTAAAAATAATGATGGACGGCAAACGCCAAATAGGAGCCGTGGTGATGCAATAAACCTTATAGCACGCTATTGCGCCACCGCCGCCAAGGCCTCCACCACACGGCTTATCTCGCCGTTCGACAGAGAAGCAAAGCCCATGCGAAGCCCCGTCCTTCCGTCGGACAGGGCAAACATGGGCATTTCTATGCCTTTTTTGCGCAGACGAGAACACAATAAGGACATGGGGGAGGAAAAGGTAAAGGTGAGCCAAAGGGCAAGGCCGCCATGGGGCTTCCTGTATTCTACGTTTGAGCCAAGCAGGCGGCGTATTTCCTTTGTGGCAAAGTCGAGGCGCTCACGATAAACTTTTGACGAGCGGCGCACATGGCGTGCTATGGCACCGCTGTCCATCAACTCAAACAAGGCGCGCTCCTGAACGGTATCGCCCTGAATGTCGATAAGCTGCCTGTAGGCGGCAATCTTCGTTATTGTCTCAACCGATGAAGCTATATAGCCTACACGAATGGCAGGGGCGAATATCTTGCTGAACGTACCAATATATATGTAATGTGTCTTGTTGAGCATCGACGACAGTGGTAGCAGACGGCTGCCGCTATACTGGAAATCGGCACCAAAGTCGTCTTCTATAACCGTCAGTCCGTAGTTCTCGGTAAGCAACTTTATTCTGTGGCGACGCGACATCGACAGTTTGACGGTGGTAGGATACTGGTGGCGGGGCGTAAGATAAACGGCCTTCAGCCCTACACTGCGGCATAGCTCGCCTACGGCATCCACATCAATACCGTCGGCATCCACGGCAATGGGATGCACCACCATGCCAGCTGCCATGAAGGCCTCGTAGGCCTTGCCATATCCTGGCGACTCGATGGCTATGTGGTCGCCACGTGTGAGCACCGAATGGGCAACCAGGTAGAGTGCCATCTGCGACCCACGTACCACGCACAGTTCATCGTCCTCTACGGCCAGGCTGCGACTGTGTCCAAGCATGGAGGCTATGGCATGGCGGAACTTGTGATAGCCCACAGGAGAGTTGTAGCCGAGCGACTTCCATTGTGCAGCGCGGTTGAACAGCTTGCGATAGGCACGCGTAAATTCAAGGAACGGGAGAAGGCGCGTGTCGGGAAAACCGTCGTTCACCTTAAGCACTGTAGCCGACATGTCGGCGCAAGCCGTTGGCGAGATGTCAATAGAGCTGACATCCGACGGCATTGCACTGATGGCCGAAGGCTGCGCCACAAATAGTCCAACCCTGTCTTTCGACACAAGCAGACCCTTCAGCAGGAGAATTTCAGTAGCCTTGACAATGGTTTTGCGGCTTACACCCAACTGACGTGCCAAATCGCGACTTGAGGGCAGCATATCGCCCGGCCTAAGGATACCACTGCAAATATTTTGCCTTATGCCGTCGGCTATCTGCTGAAATACGGCAACCTTCTTATTATCAGTGCATAACTCTATGCAAATATTACACTCTTTCTTCATCTGGACTCCTTGTTTTTATTGTTTTTGGATAGCTTTGCTTTTGCAAATTTATATTATTTTTGCCAACAAAACAAGAATAATATGAAAAAGTTTTTGAAAATATCTTTCTTAGGCAGTTTGTCTTATAGACAGAAAATTGTAATGCTGCTGTTGTGTGGAACAATGGTGGGTGCCGGTGCATACTTCCTCTATCTACTTAGGGCGCATACCTATCTTGGCGACGACCCTAAGGCGTGCATCAACTGCCATATCATGACACCATATTATGCCACGTGGATGCATTCGTCACACGGACGTGACGCAACGTGCAACGACTGCCACGTGCCGCACGAAAACATTGCCCGAAAATATTTCTTCAAGGGTACCGACGGCATGAAGCATGTATTGGCCTTCGTCACCGGCAACGAGCGTCAGGTGCCACAGGCTCAGCCGGCATCGTCGCAGGTGATAATGAACAACTGCATACGTTGCCATACCGAGCTGAACACCGAATTGGTAAAGACGGGTAAGGTTGACTTCATGATGGCCAACGTTGGTGAAGGCAAAGCCTGCTGGGACTGCCACCGCAAAGTGCCACATGGCGGCAAAAACTCCCTCGCCGCCACCCCATCGGCAATAGTACCATTGCCCGAAAGTCCCGTGCCGGAATGGTTGCAGAAAGTGATTAGCAAATAAGGACTTAAAAGGAAGTCTTATCCCTTCATATAATATATAAACAATTACAACTATAATATTATGGACAACAAGAAAATCAAATCGTGGCAAGGCTGGTGCCTATTTGGCGGAGCCATGGTCATCGTCTTTATTCTCGGCATACTCGTATCGTCGCTTGCAGAGAGGCGCAGCGAGGTTGCAAGTATCTTCAACAACCGAAAGACCGCGTTCGACGGACAAGAGAGCCGTAATGAGCTGTTTCGTTCTGACTTTCCACGCGAATATGACACGTGGGCAGCCACTGCCGACACCTCGTTCAAGTCGAAATACAACAGCAGTGAGGCTGTGGATGTGTTGGCACAAAGGCCAAACATGGTGATTCTTTGGGCAGGATATGCCTTCTCGTGGGACTACACCACTCCACGCGGACACATGCACGCCGTAGAGGACATGCGACGCACACTGCGTACGGGTGCACCCGAAACCACTACCGACGGCTCCAACCAGCCTGGCACCTGCTGGACCTGCAAGTCGCCCGACGTGCCACGCGTGATGCAGGAAAAGGGCATCGCCAACTACTACAAGGCCAACTGGGCGGCTTGGGGCAACGAGATAGTCAACCCCATTGGCTGTTCAGACTGCCACGACGCTAAGACAATGGACCTGAAGATATCGCGTCCGGCACTCATTGAGGCTTTCGAACGTCAGGGAAAGGACATCAGCAAGGCCACTCAGCAGGAGATGCGCTCGTTGGTGTGCGCACAGTGCCACGTGGAATACTATTTCAAGGATGACCCAAACACGCCGGAGAAGGACCAGTATCTCACCTTCCCATGGGACAAGGGCATGACGGTGGAGAACATCGAGGCATACTATGACGAGACAGGCTATTACGACTATCTGCATGCCTTGTCGAAGACACCAATACTCAAGGCACAGCATCCGGGCTATGAGACCTCGCAGCTTGGCATACACGGACAGCGTGGCGTGAGTTGCGCCGACTGCCACATGCCTTACACCACCGACGGCGGCGTGAAATTCTCCGACCACCACGTTCAGAGTCCGTTGGCACATATTGACCGTTCATGCCAACAGTGCCACCGTCAAAGCGAAGAAACGCTCAGGCAGAACGTGTATGAACGCCAGCAGAAGTGCCTCGAAGTGCGCGACCGTCTGGAGAGCGAGCTTGCCAAAGCACATATAGAGGCCAAGGCTGCATGGGACGGAGGTGCCACCGAAACGGAGATGAAACCTGTGCTCGACGCAATACGCAAGGGACAATGGCGTTGGGACTTTGCCGTTGCCAGCCATGGAGCATCGTTCCACGCACCACAAGAGATAACACGCATGATGAGCCATGGACTCGACTATGCACTACAGGCACGCTTAGCCCTAAGCAAGGTGCTGATGAACCATGGAATAGCCAATGTGGCCATGCCTGACATCTCAACAAAGGAGAAGGCTCAGAAGTACATAGGTCTCGACATGGCCGACAAGGAAGCCAAGAAGCAGAAGTTTTTGGACAACATCGTGCCGCAATGGCTGAAGGAAGCAAAGGACAAGGAAAGATATGTAACACTATAACATAATGTGGGAGAAGCCATGGACTATTAAGGAAGGAATGACAATTGGTGCAGGACTTGTAGCTACAGGAGTCCTGCTCCAATTGTCAATAGGGCCTATCGACTGGACGCTCTTTGCCTTCCCCGTCAACATCATCATTCTCGTCGTCTTGCTCCTCGCCGTGTATGTAGCCTATGCCCTGCGAAAAAAGGCTTATGTTATGGCTTACATGATGACAGGCAAGGCCGCCATTGCCGCTTTGGCCTACGCTTCTGTTCTAACAGTAGTGATGGGACTACTACCACAGTCGGCCGGCGAGGCCGACGATGCCATCGGACTGACCCACATGCTCTCGTCTTGGTCCTTTGTCCTTGTCTATCTCTGGACTGCATTCATCGTAGGCATGGTGGGCTTGCATCAGACCCTGTTGCTGGCAAGAGGCAAGAAGACATCGTTGTCAGCACTGCTGTCACACTTGGGACTCTTCATTGCCCTTGTGTGCAGTACCCTTGGCAGCTCTGACATGCAAAGGCTGAAGATGACCGTGAAGACGGGCAAGCCCGAATGGAGAGCACAGGACGACAAGGGACGCATCACGGAACTGCCGCTCGCCATTGAACTGCACGACTTTGCCATCGAGGAATACCCCATGAAGGCAGTAGTCATCGACAATACCACAGGGAAACCCGTCGGTGACGACAACGAATGGCAGCTGACCATGACACGCCAGATGGACCATGCTGCACCAAACATTATCGACTCGGTAACGGTTGACTACGTGGAATGGCCAAGTGTAGGAGCGGCAAGCGCGGCTTACGTGAAGGCCATCAACCGACGCAGCAACGAACGCCGCGAAGGCTGGATCAGTTGCGGCTCGTTTGCTTTTGCTTATCATGGACTGAAGCTCGACAGCCTCCATTCGGCCGTTATGCCCGAACGCGAGCCTAAACGCTTCTCGTCGGCAGTGAGCATTTACACTAAGTCGGGTAAGAAGTTCAATGATACGATACTCGTCAACAAGCCTTTGGACATTGAAGGCTGGAAGATTTACCAACTGTCATACGACGAAACCCTTGGCCGATGGAGCGACGTGAGCATATTGGAACTCGTGAGCGACCCATGGCTGCCCGCCGTCTATTCCGGCATAGGCCTGATGCTGGCTGGAGCAGTGCTGATGTTCATGAAAAAGAAGAAAGGAAACATACTATGATAACGTGGAACAATTTCATACTGTTTGCCCTGCCCTCGGCACTGCTGTGGGTGGCTGGAGCATGGCTCGCATGGAGGGAAAAACGCACGCCCGCCGTCGTTCTCACAATGTTGGGCACAGTGGTGTTCGCATCGTTTATAGCCGCCCTTTGGTCGAGTCTCGAACGGCCTCCATTGCGCACCATGGGCGAAACTCGCCTTTGGTATTCATTCTTTATGCCAGTGGCGGGCATCATCACCTATTCTCGTTGGCGCTACAAGTGGGTGCTTGGATTCTCAACGCTGATGGCGGTGGTGTTTGTGTGCATCAACCTTTTCAAGCCTGAGATTCACAGCAAGGCCCTGATGCCGGCACTGCAGTCGCCATGGTTTGCGCCCCACGTTATTGTTTATATGTTTTCATACGCCATGCTTGGGGCAGCGGTGCTTGTGGCACTGTGGATGCTCGCCAAGAAGAGCGAATGCGAAATGGCAATGGCCGACGACCTTGTCAACGTAGGTCTTGCATTCATCACCATTGGCATGCTTTTCGGTGCCGTCTGGGCTAAGGACGCTTGGGGGCACTACTGGTCGTGGGATCCTAAGGAAACATGGGCAGCGGCCACATGGCTGCTCTATCTCGTCTATCTCCATTTGCGCCACGCCTGTCCCGCAAAAAAACGTCAGGCCTTGGCACTCCTGATTGTAGCTTTCGTTTGCCTTCAGATGTGTTGGTGGGGCATCAACTACTTGCCTTCGGCACAAGGCAACTCAATTCACACGTATAACCTAAACTAAAGAAGAAGATTATGAAACGACTGTTGACCATGGCTATTGCAGCCACTTGCTTCGTGCCTTCACAGGCACAAAACGACCTGGGTGACCTGACCCTCGATGCACAGATACGCACTCGCGGCGAATACCGCAACGGCGGAATCACGCTGCGCGACAATGGAGCCACTCCTGCCACCTTCATCAACGACCGAGTGAGGCTCGGCATTGGATGGCAACGGCAGAACCTTTCCATCAAGCTGTCGGCACAGCACACTGGAGTATGGGGCGACGACTCGCAGACAAACAACTCAAACAAGGGAAACATAAACATCAATGAGGCATGGGCAAAACTTAAGTTTGCCGATGGAGCATTCGTGCAATTTGGTCGCCAGACAATAGCTTATGACGACGAACGACTGCTGGGAGCACTCGACTGGGCTACGACAGGCCGTAGCCACGACGCCTTGAGGTTGGGCTATGAGCGTGACCAACACAAACTGCATGCCATTTTTGCCTACAATCAGGATGCAGAGAATAAAATTGACAACTACTATTCGGGAAAGGCCATCTACAAAAACATGCAGACACTGTGGTATCACTACGGCACCACGTCGCCACTGGGCATTTCGGCTCTTGTGATAAACCAAGGCGTGGAAACTGGCGATGCAACCAACCACAAAACAAAATATATGCAGACAATGGGGCTTTATGCCTCATACAAGACAAAAGCTCCGCTAACGGCCAACGCCGCTTTTTACTATCAGACAGGTAAGGACAAAAACGACAATGAAGTGAACGCCTACATGATGAGTATAAACGCAAAATGGCAGCTCACACCGCAACTGAGCATCGCCGTGGGCGACGACTACATCAGCGGCACAAAAGAGGGTGGTGACACCAACAAGACCTTCAACGTGCTTTATGGCACTCACCACAAGTTCTACGGCACCATGGACTATTTCAACAACACCACAATGCCGGCACAGGGACTCAACGACCTCAATGCATCGCTTGCTGTTAAGGCCTCGAAGAAGGTTGACCTGTCGGCGGCCGTCCACTATTTTGCCATTGCACAAAAGCTTGACGGCTACGACAAAAGCCTCGGCACTGAGGTTGACCTGCAGATTAATTGGCGCGTGATGAAAGACGTAACACTGCAAGGCGGATACAGCGTGATGGCGGCTACGAAAACCATGCAGCACTACAAAGGCGGCAACCACAACTCGTGGCAAGACTGGGCGTGGGTGTCGCTCAACGTCTGCCCTGCCATTTTCAGCACAAAATAAACTATACGATGCTTCGCCGTTGTGTCCATCCTCCCCCCCTACATTAATATATATATTGCGCTATGTCAGGAGGGGCTGGAGGCGCATGAGGTTTTTGGAAATGTTACAAAAACACATGCCATTTGTTACCTCAAGCGATTTTTTTTGCCAAAAACGCTTGCCGTTTAAAACAAGTTTGCTATATTTGCAGAAAATATTTGCAAACTCGTGTTTACCACCTACAACATTTTCAACACTCATGACAAGCAATAACATAAAATTAATAACCACCTACTACGCAGCAAACATGATGGAGCTGCGTGCATACACCAACAAAATATTGAACGACGAGGAAGAGGCAAAGGACGTCGTTCAGGAGTGTTTCGTGAGGCTCGTGGCACTACAGCAGCCAATATTGCCCGCAACACTGCCCGCCATGGTTCACAACATGGTGAGAAACATGGCTGTGAGCATGGTCAGGCGCAGGGCCATCGTGCGAGAATACCAAAAGGTGCAGTCGGCGGCTTCGCTCCGCTCGGCCGAACACCTCGAAGCACGCATTGTGGCCAGCGACCTCATGGCGCTTTTGGCCGAGCGCATTGCAGCCCTGCCAGCCGACTGCCGCACCATTTACGAGATGAACCTCTATGATGGAATCAAGGTAAGCGAAATAGCCCAAAGGCTCAACGTGAAGTATAAATACGCCGAAAAAAAGCTCGGAAAAGCTCGCCAAGAGGTGAGAAAAGCGTTAAGAAATGTAGGATAAACGTAATATTTAACAATCTGTAACTTTGCGGTCTAAAAAACACCTGAAAATGTTTGGCCATTAACCGAAAATGACCTACTTTTGCAGCCATACTATTACACATTGATTTAAAACATTGATTTTTTTAGTGAAACACTTTTAAAAAACCTACCATTATGGAAGTTGAAAAAATTATGCAACAGTTGGAGCAGAAGCACCCTGGTGAACTGGAGTATCTGCAGGCAGTGAGAGAAGTGCTCTTGTCGGTTAAGGACGTGTATAACCAGCATCCTGAATTCGAGAAGGCAAAAATTATCGAGCGCATAGTAGAGCCCGAGCGTGTGCTGACTTTCCGCGTGCCTTGGGTTGACGACAAGGGCGAGGTGCATGTCAACATAGGCTATCGCGTGCAGTTCAACAGCGCCATTGGCCCGTACAAGGGCGGACTGCGCTTCCACCCATCAGTTAACCTCTCTATATTAAAGTTCCTCGGCTTCGAGCAGACTTTCAAAAACGCATTGACTACTCTGCCCATGGGCGGCGGAAAGGGCGGCTCGGACTTCTCTATCCGCGGACGCTCGGACAACGAGGTGATGCGTTTCTGCCAGGCTTTCATGACCGAGCTGCACAAGGTCATCGGTCCGTCGGAGGACGTCCCCGCAGGCGACATCGGCGTTGGCGCAAGAGAAATAGGCTATCTCTTCGGCATGTATAAGAAGCTCACTCACGAGTGGAGCGGAGTGCTCACTGGCAAGGGTCTGGAGTGGGGCGGCTCGAAGATTCGTCCTGAGGCCACTGGCTTTGGCGCGCTCTACTTCGTCAACGAGATGCTTGAGACCCACGGACTCGACATCAAGGGCAAGACCGTGGCCATAAGCGGATTTGGCAACGTGGCTTGGGGTGCCGCCACTAAGGCTACCCAACTGGGCGCAAAGGTGATTACCATTTCGGGTCCCGACGGATACATCTACGACCCCGACGGCATCAGCGGCGAGAAGATTGACTACATGCTCGAACTGCGTGCAAGCGGCAACGACGTGTGTGCGCCTTACGCCGACGAGTTCCCAGGCGCTACTTTCGTGCCGGGCAAGCGTCCATGGGAGGTGAAGTGCGACATAGCACTGCCTTGCGCCACACAGAACGAGGTGAGCGGCGAGGATGCCGAGCGCCTGCTGGCCAACAAGCCTCTGCTCGTGGCCGAAGTGTCGAACATGGGATGCACCGCCGAGGCTGTCGATAAGTTTATTGCCGCAGGCCAGCTGTTTGCCCCAGGCAAGGCTGTCAACGCCGGTGGAGTTGCCACTTCAGGTCTCGAAATGACTCAGAACGCCATACGCCTGAGCTGGAGCGAGGAAGAGGTGGACAGAAACCTCCATCAGATTATGCACAACATCCACGAGCAGTGTGTGAAGTACGGCAAGGAACCTAACGGATACATCAACTACGTGAAGGGTGCCAACATTGCCGGATTCATGAAGGTGGCCAACGCCATGATGGCTCAAGGTGTAGTGTAATAGCAAGTGAATCGTCAACATCGCCGATTGGAGGGGCGGACCCATGTGTCCGCCCCTACAATCGGGTTGTAATGATGGGTGAACTTTGTCGCATTAGCCACGTTTCTGTAGTTGAGGCGCGGCATGCCTTCTCTCTCTGAATGGAAAAAGGATGGGAATTTTATTAACTAAAATAACAAATTGAACAGGACTTGACAACGGGAACAATACATAAGAATAATTGGTTCAATAGAGTTGCAAAACGCCTATTGAAGCATGTCTTGTGCATTATTCTCTTCCTTCTACCTTCTACCTTCTCTTCTTCCTCTTTTGCCCAAGAGCCGCAAAAGGGCAAGGCGTCGTATTATTCGCGCAAGGTTACGGGGTCGCGCACCAGCAGTGGCGAAAGGCTGCACCACGACAGCCTCGTTTGCGCCCACAAGTCGCATCCGTTTGGCACTATGTTGAAGGTTACCAACGTGCAAAACGGACGAACGGTGGTGGTGAAGGTAATCGACCGCGGGCCTTACGGCAGAGGACGCATTATCGACCTTTCGTATGCTGCGGCACGACAGTTAGGCATGTTGTCGCAGGGTGTGGCCATGGTTACGGTGGAGCTGGCCGACGACCTCATCATTCCTTTCAAGCCGAAGGAGGACAAGACCCTCTATGAGATAGACTTCGACACGCAAGACCCGGGGCCAACGATGACTCCCGTGTGGCAAGACATGAAGGAAGCCCAGAAAAAACCGTCCAGGCCTCTGCATAAGCTGGGCGACAACCATCAAACCACCACCCACGACACAAAACAAGCAATCGACAGGCCTCAGTCTGCCGATCATGCCCCCACAAGCGTTTTCGACGAGATAGACAAGAATCCCAATAAGTCGCGTGTGTCGCAAAAACGCAATGTCACAAGGAAATAGCCGATTTTTTTTAACGACATGAAAAGACTCATGACTCTTTTGCTGACCGTTGCCCTTACGGCGGGCATCAGCATGGCAGCACCGAAAAAGCTGCGCCAGCGACTGACCTTCGACCAAGGTTGGCAGTTCAGGCTGTGCAAGAACCACGACGAGGTGGAGCGCGTGCTCGACTCGCTTGGAGTGATGGACCCCCATTTCGTCGCTCACAAAGCGAATGGAATGAAAAACAAGGTTGCCGACGACACCGAGCCTGAGCAGGCAAAGGCTGACCTTTCATGTTACACTGAGGGGGAAACAAGTATTTATGGCAAGTTTAGCGGCGTAAGCGTGCCGCACGACTGGAGCATCAGTATGCCGTTTGACCCGCAGATGGGCGGCTCGGCGGGTTATCTTGCCGGTGGGCAGGGCGTGTATGTTAAGGATTTTGCCTTGCCTGCTTCAGTGGCTTCGGCCGAAAGGCTTGCCATTGAGTTTGACGGGGTGTATCATCGTGCCACTGTGTGGCTCAACGGTCACCGCCTCGGCCATCATGTATATGGCTACACAGGGTTTGGTTTCGACCTTACACCTTATTTATATATAAAGGGCAACAACAGGCTCGTTGTGCATGTTGACCGTGAGGAACAGTCGCGATGGTACACTGGTTCGGGCATCTATCGCCACGTATGGCTGTCGGCTACGGCAAAGACCCACGTCAAGCCAAACGGCATTTACGTGGCGGCCACTGCCGACGGAACGGTCAGTGTCAATGCCGATGTGGAAGGCCAATACTCGAAAATATCCCACTCTATAATTGACCCGCAGGGCAAGAAGGTTGCCACGTCAAACACGGGGAAGCTGCGTGTTGCCAGTCCGAGGCTTTGGGGTGTGGGCAGCCCAGTAGTATATACGCTGCTGACACAAGTGAGCGACTCGCGTGGAAGACTGGTTGACGAAGTGGCCACGCTGTTCGGCTTCCGCGACCTGCGTTTCGATGCCGATACTGGCTTTTGGCTCAATGGCGAAAACATGAAGCTGCGCGGGATGTGTCTGCACCAGGATGCGGGAAGCCTTGGCGTGGCAGTGCCCGACGAGGTGTGGCTGCGACGGCTGAGGGCTTTGAAGGCCATCGGCTGCAATGCCATACGCTGTTCCCACAATCCTCCGTCGCCAGAGTTCCTCACCATGTGCGACACGCTCGGCCTGCTCGTGCTCGACGAGGCTTTCGACAAGTGGAAGTCGGGCTACTACGAGCCTTTCTACGACGACAATGCCCATAGTGACATTGCCGACATGGTGGTGCGCGACCGCAACCATCCTTCGGTAATAATGTGGAGCATAGGTAACGAGGTGAGCGAGGCGTGGATGACCGACGACGTGGGAGTGGAGCGTGCCCGAGAGCTGAACGACATTGTCAAAAGCCTCGACCCAACGCGTCCCACTATGCTCGCCTGCCAGCAAGGCTTTCAGGACAAGATAGCCGACGTGGTGGATGTCGTTGGCTACAACTACCTTGAGCCGCGAATGGTGGCCGACCACAAGCGATTTCCCAAGAGGAAGATGTTTGTCAGCGAGGCGTTTGTGTATTATTCAGGATTGCGTGAGAACATCGTGCGCGACTGGGTGGAGCGCAATCCGTGGAACTTTGTCGAGGACTATCCTTTCATTGCAGGCTCATTCGTGTGGGCAGGAGTTGACTATCTTGGCGAGTCGTCGCCTTGGCCTGCCAAGGGATGGTGTTCGTGTCCGTTCGACATGACCTTGAGGGAGCGTCCGCAGGCGGCCTACTACCATGCGGCATGGAATCCGGCGGACGACTATCTGAAGCTCGTGGTGCGCGACAACTGCTTCGACCAGCCCTCCGGCACCGACCACTGGCAATATCCCCCAATGGCCGACACGTGGGACTTGCCCTATGCCGACTCCCGCTGTGTGGAGATACGCTGCTACACCACCTGCGACTCGGTGCAGTTTTTCTTCCCCATGTGGAGCAATCCGCAGCTTCCGCTGAAGCCTCGCGTCACAGCCGACTATCCCGACCACTGCATCACCCTCCAGCTGCCCGCCCGTCAGGGCAAGGTGCTTGCCGTGGGCTATCGTGGCGGCAGGGAAGCGGTGCGCGACTCGCTTGTCAACCACGGCCCTGTGGCCGACGTGCGCCTCGAAGCCGACCGCACGGTGCTGAACCGCGTCGCTCCCGACTATTCTTCCCGTACGGCAGTGAACACCGTAAGCCACATCCGCCTGACGCTTGTCGATAGCCTTGGCCGCCGCCAGCAGATGCAGCCGCGCCGATTCCGTGTGGAGACCGAAGGCCCCGTCAGGCTGCTGGGAGTGGAGACTGGCGACATGCGCCGCCAAGGCTCATGGCGCACCACCGAGCTGACGACCTATTTCGGTGAGGGACTCGTACGCCTGCAGTCAACGACAAAAGCGGGCAAAGCCCGCGTCATTTTCCATGTCGAGGGCTTCGACCGTCCGTTTGTAAAGGAGATGGAGGTGGATTAATGAGGAAGTACATACTCCCTCACCTCGCCT
>JAQXRI010000094.1 GCA_029218445.1 Prevotellaceae bacterium
ACGATTGCATTGAATGGAGTGTCGTTCGAAGTGAAGGACGGCGAGTTTGTGGCTATTATGGGTCCTTCGGGATGTGGCAAATCGACATTGCTCAACATCCTCGGACTGCTCGACAATCCCACGGGCGGAAAGTATTGGCTCGACGGGAAGGAAGTGGACGCCCTAAAGGAGAAGGACCGCACCGATGTGCGTAAGGGACAGATTGGTTTCGTGTTCCAGTCGTTCAACCTGATTGACGAGTTGAACGTGGAGGAGAACATCGAGCTGCCGTTGACTTATCTGAACATCCCCGCAAAGGAGCGCAAGCAGAGGGTGCAGGAGATAATGAAGCGCATGGCGATAAGTCATCGTGCAAAGCATTTCCCCCATCAGCTCTCGGGAGGTCAGCAGCAACGTGTGGCAATAGCCCGCGCCGTGGTGTTCGGTCCGAAGATTATTCTCGCCGACGAGCCGACGGGTAATCTCGACTCCAAGAACGGTATCGAGGTGATGAAGCTCTTGACGGAGCTGAACCGCGAGGGTACAACGATAGTAATGGTGACCCACAGCGACCGCGACGCCTCAATGGCACAGCGAGTGATTAAGCTCTTCGACGGAAAAATAGTGGAGTAAAAATCAGTAGTACATAGTGTATGTGCATACCACCCATACCTTGCATAACAATCAGGGGCGGACCAATGCGTCCGCCCCATATAATAACGTGATTTTTACGGTTTGTCTAAGACTATTTCTCCTTGCTAATGCAGTGAATCTCTTTGCCCTCTTTGTCAATCATGTGTAGCTGTAGCTTTTGTTTCGTGGCACTAAGGACTGAGAAACCTGTAGATGGTGAACAGAATTGTGTGCCGTCGGTTTCCTTTACCTTTCGTGCTAATGAACCTGCAGTGTTCACAATGTAGTCGGTCGAGTCCGACGGTTTGCGAATGTGCTGGAAGTTGTGTATGTGTCCGCAGATGTACATGGCAACGTTGCCGTGCTTTTTGAATATTGGCAGAAGGCGGCGTTGAATGTCCTTTTGCTCGGCAATGTCCTTTTTCGTTTCGGCATACATTGGGTGATGGCCCACCACGATTACCCAGTCCTCCTTTGCCGACTGCAAGGTGTTGTCGAGCCATTGGAGCTGTGCATCGATGTCCTGTTTCCCCGCGTCGGGATAGCGGTTGTTGTTGCGGTAGCTGTCAATCAGTGGAGTGGTGTCGATGAAGACGACCCGTAGGCTTGCTCCCGCATCCTCGTCGGCGAACACCTTTGTGTAGTATCTGCCTTCCATTTGCCAGCGGCGGCTGACCTTGGAGTAGTCGAGTACTGCTTGTGTGTTGCCCCTATACTCGTGGTTGCCAAGCACGGGCAGCCAACTGATCATCAGCTCTGGATGGGTGTATATTAGCTCATAGTTGGTCAACCACAGAGGATCTTGTGTTGAGGCCACACCGTCAAAATGGTGTACGTCTCCAGTTGCAATTATAGCTTCTGGGCCAACTTCTTCAGCCATCACGCCCATCAGTTCGGCAATTGGCTTTTGGTCGTAATATCCGTTGCGTCCGAGGTCGTTGGCAACGAAGAGGTTTATGTCGGCCTTCAGTGTCTTCCACTGTTCGGGAGTCTGTCCCTTAGCCGTGGCGCATACCAGCAGCGAGATGGCTATTGTGGCGAGTATTGCCCAAAAGTTGCGTTCGGCGCGTCTAATTTCTAAATTAATTGTATCCATTGTTTTTGTATTAAGGGGAGTTATGAATGGGAGTTATGATGAGCCAAATATTTATAGATTAATCTTGAATCCTGCATTTACCTTCACTCCGTAGTATTCTACTTGCATTGTGCGGTCCTTGTTGCCCTGATAGTAGCGCAGGGGCTGGTTGAGCAGGTTGTTTGCCTCGGCAAAGATGGTGAACTTTGTCTGCTTGCCAAAGGTGTAGGAAGCGTTGAGGTCGAGGTAATTCACCTTGTCGTAGTAGCGGTCGAGTTCACGGCTGCCGGTGTTCATCTGGTCGATGAACGACGATGCAAAGTTGTAGGAGAGTCGGATGTTCCAGCCCTTGTTCTCGAAGTATAGCGAAGCGTTGGCTGTGTGCTCTGGCGAGC
The DNA here is from genome assembly GCA_029218445.1 of Prevotellaceae bacterium. Taxonomy (GTDB): domain Bacteria; phylum Bacteroidota; class Bacteroidia; order Bacteroidales; family Bacteroidaceae; genus Prevotella. Next base: position 2,083 of record JAQXRI010000094.1, read on the forward strand.
CGGCCATCTTCACGTCGTCGCCGTCCTTGATGCCGAGGCGTGTGTTGTAGTTGCGCGTTGTGGTGTGGGTGTAGGTGTAGTTGCCATAGAAGCCAAGGCAGCGGAGTGAGGGAGCGATAAAGCTGAAGTCGCGCTGGAAGGCTGCCTCAACACCATATACGCGGGCATCGTAGGCGTTCATGTTCTGAGTCACCTCGAAGGTCTCGTTGTTGCCGGTCAGGCCAAGTTCTGCGCCAGTGTAGTAGCCGAGGGTTTCTATGTTCACGTTCTTCACGTCCTTGTAGAAGAGTCCGAGGCTAACCATGCCGATGCTCTTGAAGTAGTGGTCGATGGAGAGGTCAATGTTCCATGCCGTGGTAGGCTTGATGTTAGGGTCGCCTATCGTTGCCTCCTGGTCGGCCAGGTTGAAGCTCTTGTTGGCTACGAGTGCCGAGTATTTTGGACGTGAGAGAGTCTTTGTTATTGAGGCTCTTACGCTTCCGTCCTCGCTCATTTTGTATTTCAGCAGGAGGCTTGGCAGGAGGTTGGTGTAGTTGTTCTTGTATTCGCCTGTTGGCTTGAGCGTCTCGTTTTCGTTCTCGTCCATTGTGTAGTTCACACCGCTGGTTGCCAGTCGTGTGTTCTCAAGTCGCAGACCCAAGGTTGCGTCGAGCTTGCTGCCGAGTTTCTGGTCGAAACGGATGTAGCCTGCATGGATTTGCTCTGTAGCTTCGTAGTTTCCAGCTTCCTCCTCGTAGAGTTCTTTTCCGTCGGCCTTGTTGAAGTTGATTGCGCCCATGTAGTCCTTGCTTACGAACTGAGTGCCAATAGGATATTGGCTGCCGGGCATGAAGCCTTCGCGTACTTTATACACGATGTTGTCCTTCCAGTCGGGAATGTACTTGTCGGCAGCGTCGCTGTAGTCGTAGTACTGCGTGTTGCGCTCCTTTTCCTTGCGGGTGTATTTGTAGCCGAACTTGAGGGTGTTGCCGTAGAGTCCTTTCGACAGTGGCAGTGTGAAGTTGATGCGCTCTTTTATTTCATTTTCCTTTATTGACTGGTCGGAGTTGGTAAACTCGTCTATCTTCCACTTACCTTCGCTGAACGATGGAATGGCAAGAGTGGAATATGGCTGCTCGCCACCGGCGTCCTTAAACGAGTTGCCGAAATTGAGGGTGTCGCTTCCTTTCAGTTTCAGACCTATGTAACGCTCATTGGGGCGGTCTTCGGTAGCGCGAGAGTAGCTTGATGCCCAGTCAATCTTCAGGTTGCCGAAGTTGTGCTCGCCGTCGAGAGTGAAGTCCATTGTCTGCTGACGTTCCAGACGTGCGCCCTTGGTGTCGTTGGCACCTGCCTTTGTCTGTATCACGACGCTTTGGTCGCTGGCGTCGGAGTTGAGCTTCTTGTAGCTTATGCGGTAGCGGTTCTCCCAGTCGTTGCGGCGATTGTAGATGCCTTTGAACGATATTTTGTGCAGTGGGTTAAACTGGTAGTCGAGTGCCAGGGAGTAGCTTTGGCGCTCGCGGGTGACGTAGTATTGGCGTACCTGAGCCTCCTTCAGCTGAATCTCGCCTTTCTTCTCGACGTATTCAAACTCGGTGTTGTCTGAGCCGCCTGGAGCATACTGATAAGATGCGCTTGCCATGATGCCCAGCTTGTTGTTGAAGAAGCGGTCGCCCCATGTGCCTCCTATGTTCCACTGTGGCTTGCCCGAAATCCACGTGTAGCCTGTTGAGCCGGTGAAGTTGAGAATGCGGCGGTAGGGAGTGTTCTTGGTTACGAGGTTGATGGCACCGCCGATGGCGTCGCCGTCCATGTCTGACGTTACCACCTTCGACACCTCGATGGTCTGCACCATGTCGGCAGGAATGAGGTCGAGCTGTACGTTGCGCGTGTCGCCCTCGGCAGAAGGCAGGCGGTTGCCGTTGACGGTGACTGACGTGAGGTCGGCACTCGTTCCGCGAACCTGTCCGAAGCGGGCTTCGCCCTGGTCGTACTGGACGTTGATGCCGTTGATGCGCTTCAGCGCGTCGCCAATGTTTGAGTCGGGGAACTTGCCCACTTGGTCGGCACTCACCACGTTGGTAACGCCCATTGCGCCTTTCTGCATCTGCAGTGCCTTGCGCTGTCCGGCGAATGCTCCCTTTACGTTCACTTCGTTCAGCTCAACGCCCTCGTTCATCACGATGTCAGCGACAAGCACTTTGTTTGTGCTTGTCACTGTCACCTTTTTATATATAGGGGTATAGCCAACGTAAGTCACCTTCAGAGTGTAGGTGCCTGGCTTGAGGTTTGGCAGTTTGTAGAATCCGTTGATGTCTGCCGTTACGCCTGTGTGCAGGCTTTCGATTTGAATGGTAGCTCCGGGGAGCGTGTGTCGCTCGGCGTCGGTCACCTGACCGCTTATTATTCCGAAACTTGCTTCTTCTGTCACTTCAGCCGCCCAAACGGCTGTTGTCGTCATTGCGGCTACGAAAACTGTAGCCAATAGTCGTTTTACTGTTTTCATCTTTGTTTTAATCTGTGTTATGTTTTCGGGTGCAAAGGTACATAGCACAGATTACAACAATGTGACGCTGTAGTTAAGATGCAGATGCAGTTTTGTTACAATGAGGTTAAGAAATCGAAGACTATCGGCATTACAACAGCATCGTAGTCTTTGCCTCCCAACATGCTGCCAAAGCCGCCGAGGTTGGCGTCGTTGAATCCGTGGGTGGCTCCGTCGATAGTGTTCAGTTTGGCATTTGGATAAAGCGAGACGGCTTTCTCCGAATAGGAAATGGGCACTATGAAGTCGTTGGTTCCGTGGATGATGCACACGGGTTTGGAGAATTTGCCAACGTGCTCCCAAACATCGTAGTCCTTCAACGTATCGACGAAAGCCGAACTCATGCCGCCGAACATGCTGCCTAAACTTCCAAACTGCTTCACCATTTCGGGAATGTTGAAGGCAGGATAGAAGAGTATGAGTCCACTAATATCGTCGCTTATTTCTTCCGCCACCAAGGCCGACACGAGGCCGCCTTGGCTTGAGCCGAGCAGGAATATCTTGTCCTTGTCCACAAAGTTTTGCTCCTTTATGGTTTTCACCACAGCCTTCAGGTCGGCCACCTCTGTAAAGAGGGTCATCTCGTCGGTTGAGCCTTCGCTCTTGCTCTTGTCCGACCCGCCGCAGAAGTCAAAGCAATAGGCTGCGAAGTCTTTTTCGGCAAGTTGTCGGGCATAGCCAGCCATGGCTTCGTGGGTGAGCGAACTGCTGTGTGAAAGAATAACAGCGGGTTTTGACTTGCTTGACAAGGCGTTGTAATACATCACGCCATAAATCTTCTTTCCCTCGCGTTGGCTATAAATGATGGTGCTGTCAACAACGTTTCCCTCCGAAGGCTCTTCGGGTTGTTCGGGCTGCTCGGGTTGTTCGGGTTGTTCGGGAACTATTCCCTCCAAAATGTCATCATTGCCTGATGAGCATGATGTGAGTGTGAGCAATAATAAAAAGAGTATCGTCTTCATAAGTTTTATGTTTTTGCAGTGCAAAATTATACAATGTTTCTGATATATGCAAATAAGAAAAGGGTTTTTAAAAGTTTTTGCCTTTTTTATTTTGTTCTTCGCTCAACTTGCACTACCTTTGCACTCGATTTCGAAATTATATAATAGGTACTATAGTAATAATATGAAGATAGAAAGCATTATTGGCAGTGCTGTCATCGAGGCCGTGAAGACCCTTTATGGTCAGGAAGTGCCGGAAAAGATGGTGCAGCTGCAGACGACAAAGCGTGAATTTGAAGGCAATCTTACGCTTGTGGTATTCCCATTCTTGAAAATATCGAAGAAGAAGCCTGAAGATACTGCTCAGGAGATAGGACAATATCTCTTGGACAACTGCAAGGCCATCGCAGCGTTTAACGTTGTGAAAGGTTTCCTCAACCTTACTATTGCCACCTCGGCATGGCTTGAGCTGCTTAAGGCAATCAACGACGACGAACTGTTTGGTCAGAAGAGAGCCGACGACAACTCGCCATTGGTGATGATTGAATACTCGTCGCCAAACACCAACAAGCCTCTCCACCTCGGACACGTACGCAACAACCTCCTGGGATGGTCGTTGGCCAAGATAATGGAAGCCAATGGCAACAGGGTGGTGAAAACCAACATCGTCAACGACCGTGGCATACATATATGCAAGTCGATGCTCGCATGGCTGAAATACGGTAATGGCGAGACACCGGAGACAAGCGGAAAGAAGGGCGACCACCTCATTGGCGACTATTATGTGGCTTTCGACAAGCACTATCGCGAGGAGGTGAAGCAACTCACGGCGCAGTATGTGGCTGAAGGCATGGGAGATGAAGAGGCTGAAAAGAAGGCCAAGGAAGAAGCTCCGCTCATTAAGGAGGCTCACGACATGCTCGTAAAGTGGGAGCAGAACGACCCGGAAGTGCGCGCACTGTGGAAGAAGATGAACGACTGGGTATATGCAGGTTTCGACGAGACTTACAAGGCTCTTGGCGTTGGCTTCGACAAAATTTACTACGAGTCGGACACTTACTTGAAGGGTAAGGCAAAGGTAGAAGAAGGACTTGCCAAAGGCTTGTTTGAGCGTCACGACGACAATAGCGTTTGGGCCGACCTCACCAACGAGGGACTCGACCAGAAGCTATTGCTGCGCAGCGACGGTACATCGGTGTATATGACACAGGACATTGGTACGGCCGAGATGCGCTTTAAGGACTATCCGATAGACAAGATGATATATGTGGTGGGCAACGAGCAGAACTATCACTTCCAGGTTCTATCCATACTGCTCGACCGTCTTGGCTTCAAGTGGGGCAAGGACCTTGGTCACTTCAGCTATGGCATGGTTGAACTGCCCAATGGAAAGATGAAGAGCCGCGAGGGAACGGTGGTTGATGCCGACGACCTGATTGAGACGATGATAGCCGACGCAAAGAAGACAAGCGAGGAGCTTGGCAAGTTTGCCGACATGACCGACGAGGAGCGCAATGAGATTTCGCGCATTGTTGGTATGGGTGCCTTGAAGTATTTCATACTGAAGGTTGACGCCCGCAAGAACATGTTGTTCAACCCGGAGGAGTCTATCGATTTCAACGGAAACACTGGGCCTTTCATACAATATACTCATGCCCGCATCAGGTCTATTCTCCGCAAAGCGGCGGATAATCCAGATTTTACCGGAATATCCGGCGACACCGCCGACCTCCTCTCTCAGAAGGAGATAGACCTCATACAGAAGATGAATGCCTACGGCGCAGCTGTTGAGCAGGCCGGCAAGGACTACAGTCCAAGCGGCATTGCCAACTACTGTTACGAGTTGACCAAGGAGTTCAACCAGTTCTATCACGACTATTCAATATTGAAGGAAGAAGATGCCAATAAGCGTGCCGCACGTCTTGTCATTGCAAGCAACGTAGCAAAGATACTGAAGAACGGCATGGCATTGCTTGGCATTGAAGTTCCAGAAAGAATGTAGTATGTTGAAGGTTGAAGATTGAAAATTGAATTGCTGCGCATAAGAAATAACGGCGCAGCAATTCAATCTTCAATCTTCAATGTACAACCTTCAACGGTGCAGCAATTCAATTTTCAACCTTCAATTTTCAACCTTCAAAATGATTAATCCGCCAGATTATAGACACGATACTGTATTGCCACTGCCAATGCAGGTTAGAGCCGATGCTTGGGCGGTGGATGCAGCATGTTCGGGTAATCCTGGACCAATGGAGTATCAGTGCATCGACTTGCAGACAGGCGCACGGGTGTTTCACTTTGGTCCTGTTCATGGTACAAACAATATAGGAGAGTTTCTGGCCATTGTCCATGCCTTGGCTCTTTTGGACAAGATGGGCAACAAGACCAAAACCATTTACTCCGACAGCTACAACGCCATGCTATGGGTGAATAAGAAGCAGTGTAGGACTAAACTTGAACGTACACCACAAACCGAGCAGCTTTACCAAATAGTTGCCCGTGCCGAGCGTTGGCTTGCAACCCACCAATATTCCAATCCCATCATTAAATGGGAGACAAAACAGTGGGGGGAAGTACCGGCTGATTTCGGGAGGAAAGGGTAAACAAAAACCTTGCTCCACCAGTATATGTTGGGTCGGTGCAAACCTCTCCACCGAGTTTCTCTGCTATCAGGTGGCAGATGTTTAGGCCGAGGCCTGTGCCTTGATGGAAGTTGTCGAGCTTCGAGAAACGTTCGAATATCTCCTTCTGCTTGTCTATGGGTATGCCCTGACCGGTGTCGGTAACTGAAAATATGAGTTTGTCGCCCTTGGTGTGGCATCCCAGTGTAATATGTCCCTCTTCGGTATATTTTATCGCATTGGTAAGATAGTTTATCAGCACCTGACAGATGCGTTGTCCGTCGCTTACAATGCTGAAGTTGTCGTCAACCTCAGTTTCAAACAGTATTGGTACTTCCGCCTTGGCCTTGTGCTCTACGCTTTTTATCGACAATCGGCAAAGGTCGTTCACCCTCTCTTCGCGTAGCTTCACTTCATATCGTCCGCTTTCCAATTCTGAAAGCGAGATGATGTCGCTCACTATTGTCATAAGCAGTTCGGAGTTGTGGCGTATGGTCTTTGCAAAATCCTTCTTCTCGTTTTCGTCAAAATCCATGCCTGGCGTGAGCATTAGCTGCGAGAATCCCACTATAGCATTCAGTGGAGTGCGTATTTCGTGGCTCATGTTCTGTATGAACACGCTTTTCAACCTGTCCGACTGTTCGGCATGTGCCCTTGCCGTGTCGAGTTCTTCGTTTTTCTTTGTCAGTCGTTGAGTATGCCGTCGTGTTGCTCTCTTGTAGAGAATGATTATTATCAGCAGCATTACGGCAAAAGCCGAAATGACGAACATCACTATGTTGGCCTGTCGGCTTTGCACCCTTTGCTGTTCGGTCAGCATGAGGTCGCGCCTTAGGCTTGCGCTGTCAAGATTGGTTTGCGCCGCCATTTTCGACAGCTTCAGCTTGTTGTTTGCCGCTATTAGCCGTCGTTGTTCTTGCATGTATTTCGACAGTTCCGCTTCGGCCTTGTTGTGCTCAATTTCCAGTCTTGCCGCATCAAGACGCAGTTTCATGTTTTCGGCTTTCAGGTTGTTGTTGCCAATTATTTCGTTCATCTCATTGCGGTCGTTGTTGAACACTCCCGCCAGTAGCCTCTGTCTTTCCGTCATCTCGTATTCGTAAGAGTCCAATGCCTTTGCCCATTCCCCCTCGTTAGAGTGTATGGCTGTCTTCAGGTGGTAGTATTCTAAGCGTGGCAGCGACTTTTCGGCCAGCTTCAAAGCCTCGTCGGTTTCCCCCTCAAAGGTGAGCTGCATAAGTTCAAGCATCAGCTCCTTGTCGCGATACCTGAATCCGTATTTCTCTTTCTGCTTCTCGGCCTTCTCATACAGTTTGTTGAATCGAGCCGTGTCGTTCTTCTCAAATGCCAGCATGGCTTCTTCCATGTTGATGAGATAGTGGTAGCGTTCGATGCGGGCATGCTTCCTGGCTTCATCGATGTAATGCTCCGAACTCTCAGGGAAGCCGTCCATTTTCATCATGTATATCAACCTCAGTATCGACATTGTAGGGTCGTGGTGTATCTTGTACTTGTTGAACAACTCCAATGCCTGCTGATAGCAGTGGCACGACTGTATGTAATTGTTTCTCACTCGGTAGATGTCGCCCAGCGACCTCAGTGCCGTATATAGTCCGTATATGTCGTTGTTCCTTTGTGCCTCGTCGCGCTGTTCCATACATCTCTTCAGGGCGGTCAGCGTGTGTTTGTTGTTGAGGTGAATGGCAATCTCGTTGCTGAACGCCATATAATAATATATGGTGTCGTTGCATTCCTTGGCAAGTCTTTGCAGCAGCCCGATGGTGGCGAAAGCCTTATTGTCGTTGCCGTTCAGCACATAGTGCTGCAGCTCCACGCCTAAGCCTACGCATTGTATGTACTTGTCGTTTTTCCTTACACCTATTTTATATATATCCTTTGCCTTGGCCAAACCTTCAGGCAGTTCGCGCTTGTTCTGTGCCTCTACATACATCTGGTACATTTCTGGAGCGAGCTTGTCTTTGGTAAATTGGGCGTTGGCCTTATTGCCGCACAGCAGTGAAAAGACCATTACGAGCAGCGTAACCACAAGCCGCAGTGGATGGCTTATGACGATGCGGGCAAAGCCTTTCCTTGTAGAGCAGAATCTCGCAGTTCCTCCCAAGCGAGTCATGGCCGCACGGCTTATGGGCAGTGTCATTTTGTAAGGCTCCATGTCGTTGTTGAGAAATCCCGTTCCCAAAAACATTCTCTCGTTGCACTCCGTTTCGGGGCTTGTCTTGTAGTCGATGGCCAACAGCACCGTAGTCGAGTCGGTCGTCGGGCGCAGTATGTTCACCGTGTCGCCGGTAGTCTGATGGCTTGCGAAAGTGAGCATTCGCGTCATTGCCGTTATGAAGAGCTTGCGGTCGGTGTGTATTGTTGTATCGTCGTATTTGTCTTTGTCGAAAGTCACTCCCACGCCATTGTTTCCGTCGTCCTGCCATTTTGCCATGGCCTCTTCAATTATGTCGTTCAGGTCGCAGTCGGTCTTCTCCACCACCTGCCGTTCGCTTTCAATGAACGACAGTTGCAGAATGTCGTTTACAAGAGTGGTCAGCGTGTTAGAGTTTCTTTCTATCTTATCCTTTATCTCGTCCTTTTCTGCGTCTGTCAGGCTCTTTTCGGTGTTGAGCATTATTTCTGAGAAGCCTACTATGGTATTCAGTGGAGTCCTTATGTCGTTGCTCAGGTTTTGTACGAACTTCGATTTCATTCTTTCCGATTCTTCCGCATGGTCGAGTGCTTCCACCAACTGTTGGTGTTTCTCGTTCAGCTTTCTTATGTTGCGTCGGCTTCGTGCAAATGCTATTATGGCATAGCAAATCATGGTCATGATGGCCGTAACTGATCCTAACAACAGCCATTTCTTTTCGGCGGCTTCGGCCTCCACTATGGCTCTTTCTGATGCGTTTATTGCCTTTTCGGCAGCTATCTTCATGCTGTCGTCCTTCAGCTTTTCCATGTTCAGCGAGTCGTTGGCAAGCAGCATCTTTGTATAGCTTTTGCGCTTTTCCTCCAGTTCGGCTTCGGCCTTGGTCTGTTGCAGCAGTTGTTCGGCCATTTCATATTCCAGCCTCACTTTGTCAACCTGCAGTTCGCTGTTGGCGAACGAGGCATTGAATTCGGCTATTTGATATGCGGGCGATTCGTTGTATGTTTGCATGGCCACGTTGTAGTGGTATTTCCTTTTCACGTCCATTGCTCCATTGTAGTCGCCTTTCTTCAACAGTATGTGCAATACGGTGCTGAACGACGTTTCCTTTATCTCGTCTCTGAGAATGCGTTCTGCCTCTGCCATATCGTCCTGCAAGAGTGCCTTCAGCACCTTGAGGTGGGCGTTCGACTTTACCGACGTGCTCCGGTCGATGTATTTCTTGTATTTTTCGTAAGTCAGCAGATAGTCTTCCTTGTATGTTGGTCCTGCCTCGTAGTAGGCCACGAGCAGGTTGTATATAATGTCGTAGTAGTTGCCGGGGTTCTTTATGTTTTTAAGTCCTTCAAGGCAGTAGGCTATGGCCGTTTCGGGCTGGTTGGTCAGCAGACAGCACTTGCCCACTCGGTTGTAGGTGGGGGCGAGGTCTTGGTCGGGCACGTTTTTTTTCATGTAGTCCAGAGCCTCTATCATCTGTTCCTTTGCCGTCTCGTAGTCGCTTTGCATTTGGTAGATGTTTCCCCTTGCCCTCATGGCAAGTGCTATGCCGTAGGGATAGTTGTCGGCCTTGGCCTTGGCATACATGTCCTCTATGTCTTTTATGGCCATGAGGTAGTGACGCTGGTTTATTGAGAAGGTCACCTTGGTCGATTTGGCGAAATAGTGGTATTGCAGCTGACCGTAGTCCCTTGCCACCTTTTCCAGTTGGTTGGCCCAGTAGAACAGCCGTTCTTCGTCCTTTTTTGCCGAAAAGTGTCTCACGGGTATTGTCAGGGCTATGCATGCAGCCTTGCCGTCGCCTTCGGCCACCGACAGCCTGTACATCGAGTCGGCTATGGCCAGGCATCTCTTGTCGTTCACTAATCGGTTGGCACGCTTGTAGTATTCAAAAAGGTTGTCTTTTATTTTGTAGATATTGTTTTGTGCATTGCATTTGGCGGACGCAAAGAAGAGTGCAACGACAATGGTCGTCGCCGCCAATAGTAATTGTTTTGTCCTTTTCCTGTATTTACCTGTCATGCAATGTGTATCGTTTGTTGTTGTTTAACGGCCCAAATGATGTCGTTGCCGTCGGCCTGTTCTGTCTTTGCCACCTTGGCGTCGGCAGGTATTGCAGCGGCAGGCGTGCCGTTGCCTACAGCCACCGGCGATACCTCAATGCGCATCTCGTCCCACAGCCCGGCTTCGATGAAGGCCTTGTGGGTGGCTGCTCCGCCTTCTACCAACAGCGATTGTATTTTCCGCTCATGCAGGCATTGCATAAGTTGCGGCAATGCAGGCTGCGAAAAGTCCATGCCTTCGAAACAGGGACGGTTGCGGTCGAGCACGAGGCGCAGAGGAGAACGGCCGGCCCAGTGCCTGACGTCAAGGCGCGGGTGCTCGCGCTCGTCGGTGGTGCACCCGACGAGTATTGCGTCGTTCTCGGCTCGGAGCTTGTGTACCAGCATTTGCGTGTAAGCAGTCGAGAAGGCAAAGGGCGTGAAGTCCTTGTCGATGAATCCGTCAATCGACTGTGCCCATTTCAGCGTAATGTATGGCCGGCGTTTCTCGTTGAACGTCATGAATCGTTTGTTCAGCCGTCGGCATTCCTCCTCCAGCACTCCCACTGTCACCTCTATTCCAGCCTCGTTTATCATGGCTATGCCTTTGCCCATGACCTTGGCAAATGGGTCGATGCAACCCACTACGCATCGTTTCACGCCTTTCCTTATTATCAGTTCGGCGCATGGTGGTGTCTTTCCGTAGTGTGCGCATGGCTCAAGGCTTACGTATATGGTAGCCTCGTGCAGCAGATGCTCGTCTTCCGGCTTCACCGACGCAAAGGCGTTCACCTCGGCGTGGCCTTCGCCGCAGCGTACGTGGTAGCCTTCGCCAATGATGCGGTCGCCACACACAATCACTGCTCCTACCATGGGGTTGGGACGTGCGTTGTGCAGGCCGTTTTTTGCCAGTTGCAGGCATCGCGCCATGTACTTCTCGTCTATTGTCATTCTGTTTAGTCTTAATTTCCTGTGCAAATATAGCTTAAAAATCCCACATCACAAAACAAATTGATAAAAGTATATTACGATTGCAAAAAAATGTGCCTATTTCTTTGTCTTTCCATAATAAAATTGTAATTTTGCCACATTAAAACGAGAAAAACAACCGTATGAGGGTACTGATAGTCAATACAAGTGAAAAGACAGGAGGAGCAGCCGTTGCTGCAAATCGCTTGCTTGACGCCTTGAACAACAATGGCGTGAAGGCAAAGATGCTGGTCCGCGACAAGGAGTCGGAGCAGATAACCGTTGTCGGACTGGGACATTCGATGTTGATGCAGTGGCGTTTCCTGTGGGAGCGCCTCGTCGTATATTTCCATACCCTTTTTTCCCGACAGCACCTTTTCGACATCGACATTGCCAATGCCGGTGCCGACATAACGTCACTGCCCGAGTTTAAGGAGGCCGACGTCGTACATCTGCATTGGATTAATCAGGGCATGCTGTCGTTGAAGGGCATTCGCAAGATACTCGAATGCGGCAAGCCCGTGGTGTGGACCATGCACGACATTTGGCCCGCCACTGCCATTTGCCATCTCGCCTTCGACTGTCGTCGCTATGCCAGCTCGTGCCGCTACTGCCGGCTGCTGCCCGGTGGAGGCGGCGACAACGACTTGGCCTGCAAGGTGTGGAGGAAGAAGAAGGCCATCTACAAGCAATACGACATTTCGTTTGTGGCTTGCAGCAAGTGGCTTGCCACTGAGGCCAAGAAAAGCTCGCTGCTTACGGGTCATCCCGTGGCCAACATTCCCAATCCCATCGACACGCGCATCTTCTGTCCCGGCCCGCGCCCCCTCGCGGCAAGGTCGGCTGGTCTGCCTACCGACAAGCGCATCATCCTCTTCGTTTCTCAGCGTGCCACCAATCCCTATAAGGGCATGGACTATCTCGTGGAGGCTTGCAGGATGCTTGCCGACAAATATCCCGACATGAGGCAGAATACGGCTGTGGCCATCTTGGGCGGCCATTCTGACGAGGTGGCCGACCAGTTGCCCTTTCAGTCTTATCCTTTGGGATATGTCAACGATGTCAAGCGCATTGTCGATGTTTATCGCGCGGTGGATGTGTTTGTGCTTCCGTCGCTGTCCGAAAACCTGCCAAACACCATAATGGAGGCTATGGCCTGCGGCGTGCCCTGCGTAGGATTCAAGGTGGGCGGCATTCCCGAAATGATTGACCATCAGCACAATGGATATGTAGCGGCTGTGAAAGACGCTGCCGACCTTGCCAATGGCCTGCACTGGGTGCTTGACGAGGCCGACCGCGATGCGCTTGCCGACAGTGCCTTGCGCAAGGTGGCCATAAGCTATTCGCAGCATAATGTAGCGTTGAAATACATCGAAGTGTACAATCAGGCCATTGCCTTCAAAAGATACAAGATATGATAAAGTTTTCAGTCATCACCATTACATACAATGCCGAAAAGACGCTGCCGCGCACGGCCGACAGTGTGTTGGCTCAGCATTACCGTCATGTCGAGCACATCATTATCGACGGCGCATCGACCGACGGCACTTTGCAGGTGGCGCAGGACTATATGCAACGCTCGTATGCTGCGCAGAACGGACATGAAGTGAAAATCGTTAGCGAACCCGACAACGGCATTTACTATGCCATGAACAAGGGACTTCAGCAGGCTACGGGCGACTATATCTGTTTCCTGAATGCCGGCGACTTCTATCCCACGGGGCAGGTGCTCGACACTGTTGTTGAGAAAGGAGGCCTTGAGGCGGTGCCGTCGCCTAAATGGCCCGCCGTGATTTATGGCAACACCGACATCGTTGACAATGCCGGCCACTTTGTGCGCCACCGCCGTCTTGCTCCGCCCAAGAAGCTCACGTGGCGTTCGTTCCGTAAGGGAATGCTTGTTTGCCATCAGGCTTTCTATGCTCGTCTCGACATTGCCCGCCACATACATTACGACACCCGCTATCGTTTTTCGGCCGATGTTGACTGGTGCATACGTGTGATGAAAGAGGCTGAACGCCGTCGTCTGCCTCTCAACTTTGTTGACGATGTAGTGGTAAACTATACTCAGGAAGGCCAGACCACAGCCAACCACAAGGTTTCGCTCAATGAGCGCTATCAGGTGATGGTTGAGCATTACGGCTCAGTAACTACAGCCATGATGCACGCATGGTTTGCCTTGCGCAGCATACTGAAGAGATAGAAAAACCAAAAAGGGCCTGTTTTCTCAACAGACCCTTTCCAACCTTAAAAAAACTAACTCATTATATTATCCTACATACATTAATTTTACCAAAATCAAAGTACTACCTATTACTGTATCTTATCAACAAATTCGTGTTTCTTTTTTCTGGTGCAAAATTACTTATTATTTCCACACCTTGCAATATTATTGGTGTAAAAACTGCACCAAAACGTGTGCAAACGTTTGCATCATGCTGATTATTCACCACTTACGGCCTTCTTCTTCCCGTTTACTATGTAGAGTCCGGCCGGCAGACCCTCCGTTGCCATCCTGTCGTCGGTATATGCCTTGAACGACTTCAGCAGTTGTCCGTTGATGCTGTACACCTTTGTCTTGCCGCCTTCTTTGTCGGTAGTCACGCCTTCTATGCCGGTATCTTCGGTGAACGTGCCTTTATAGCCGGTGTTGTCGAAGTAGCCGCCTTCGGCATAGTTCATGTCGCCGGTTTTCGGGTCTCCCTTGACTGAGAATATTATTCCGGTAGGCTTACCCTCGGTTGAGGCCGGACCAACCCATTTCCACACTGCGTTGCCCTTGTCGTTGGTGCCCACCTTTGTACATTTCACTCCAGGCCATGTGCCTCCGGTAAAGTTCTTGCTGTCGTTCCAGCACCAGCAGTAAATGGCGCCGCTGCCCCAAAACGACGGTACTTCGAAGAAGGCATACATCTTTCCTTCCTCAGGTGTGCAGCATTCGGGCATCTTGAATTGCTCTTCGTCCGATTTGATGTCGTCAATGCCGTTGATGTCGAGCGAGTTTTCCACATACAGCTTATACAAGGGACCTTCCGTCGCCAGCTTGTAGCCCACAGTGCTGTAGCTCTCTACATTGCCGAGCAGCAGCACCACCGAGCCATTGTCGCCCTTCACCTTCACGTAGTAGCCTGAGTCCTTCAGTCCCTTTTCCACTATCTCGCTTGTATTGGCAATGCCTGCCTTTTTACGCACGAAAATCATCTTCTTTATGGCCGTCTTGAAGGTGTTCCAGTGGTTGATGAATACGCATGGCGTGCCGGGCATCGTCAGTATGTAGGCGTTGGCAGCCTCAAGATTGGCCTTGCACATGTTGGCGTCGCGATAGCTGTCGTGGTTGTCAACGAAAGTCACTGAATATCTGCGGTAGTCGGCGTTCGAGGCAAGGCTTTCGCCGTTCAGGCGGCTCCATGTTCCGCTGCCGATGGCGTCGTTGATGTAGTATTTCAGTGGGAAGTCGAAGGCTGCGCTTTGTATCACGCCGTCCTGCTTCGTGCCGTTTATCCAGTTCTTCACCAGTGTAACGTTGCCGTCCCAGTATTCGCCCACTGAGAACTGGGCCTTAGCCGCATTGTTGTACTGGCCAACGTATTTTGGAGCATATCCCTTCACGAAGTCGTATCGGAAGCCCTCATATCCCACGTCGTTTTTCAGAAAGTCGAGATATGCGTTCACGTTCTTCTGCACGTTTGCGCTCGTATGGTCGAGGTCACGTGCGCCGTCCCATTTCTCGCCTGTGTCTGCCGCTCCCGTCGGTGCGTAGCCTTTGCCTGCGCATTCGTCGTCCTTGCAGATGTCCGACAGTCCGAGCTGGTATGTCACTCCATTATATGTTTCGGCCGGGAAATCTACCCAAGAGCCTCCCTTCCCCACGCCGTTGCGGTGGTTGATTACGACGTCGGCAATGAATCCCACGCCTTTCTCCTTATATGTCTTGATCATCGAGCGCAGTTGGTCTTCAGTGCCGAATGCGCAGTCCTGCTTAAACCAATATACGGGGTGGTAGCCCATGTTCATGGTCATGCTGCCTGCGTAGGCGGAGTTGGGCACCCACACGAGGTCGAAGTATTCCGATATTTCCTCGGCCTGGCTTTCCAGTTGTGGCCATTGTGTTTCAGAGTAAGAGTCCCATGCGAATGCTTGGAACATCACTCCCTTGTAGCCGGCTGGCCATCCTTGTGCCGACATTTGCATTGCGGTGAATAATGCAATGATTGTAGCGTAAATTTTTCTCATTTTGTTGGTCTTTAATTATTTAACTGCTGCAAAGTTACAACATTTCCCTTACCGTTGTCCCTTCCCCCGACAAATTAACGCTTTAAGAATGTGCAAACGATTGCATTCTTAGTAACTGAACTTGGCGAAAAAGTTCAGTTAATGACAGGCTATACGCCTACTGTATTTTTTTGTTTCAACAGAAATGTCACTTATGTCACTTTCCTGTTTAACATGTTGATATTCAATGTATAGGAAAGTGGCATTTTAGTGACATTAGTGACATTTAAATGCCGAAATAGTTGTTGTACTCATTGCGCATATTTGCAGTTTAAGGGAAACCATACTTTCTCTACTGCTTGCAATTTTCCGTTCAAAGTGCTTTGAACGGCCGTTCAAAGGCTTTGAACGCACATTCAAAAGCTTTGAACGGACATTCAAAGGCTTTGAACGAAACTTTCGCAGGTAGTAACGATAATATTTCCCCCCTTGAAATGGTTGTACGACAAGCTATTATTTCATGATATTCAGCCCTTTGGAATGCGCAGCATTAGGGGTGTGGGCATCCCGTACTACCATTTTATCGGTGGTGAATTACGTCGCAACTGGCAGTTACTACCGATACTTGCTGAACTCGTAAAATGCGGGCAAGGCGCGGCCGGTTTTGTTGTCGAATAAGCCGCGGTTGAGGCTGCCGCGGGTTACTTCCTGGCCCGATGCATTCTCTTCGGGGAACCACCAGAACAGACCCGTTACGTTGTGGTGACGCTTCAGTTCGGCCACAAGCTCCTTGGTGAACATCGTCTGGCCATCGACGCTGATGGGGTAGAACTCCGAATATGTGTCGGGCTTCGACCATCGGTCGTTCTCGTGCGAATAGTATGCCGCTGTCTCAACTATCATCACCTCTTTGAAAGGATGCTCACGCTCTAAGGAGTCGAGCGTTGCCGACAGCACACCCATGTTGCGGTGCCACATTGGATAATAGCTCAGGCCTATTATGTCGTAGTCGGTGCGGTGGCGGCGCAGCTCCTCGTAGAACTTCTTGGTTATGCCCCAGTCGCCGGCCTTCTCAGTGTGAATTATTATTCTCGACTTTGGACATATCTCGCGACACGCCTTCGTGCCGCTCTCTATCATTCGGCACAACACGTCCCAGTCGTCGGCATCGTTGTGGTTTATCTTGCCCACAGGCCACAGCATGCCGTTGGTTATCTCGTTTCCCACCTGAATCAGCTCAGGCTCTGCTCCGGCAGCCTTCATGCGAAGCAGCGAGGCCTTGGTGTGGGCATACACGCTGTCGCACAGAGCCTCGGGCGAGTGGTCGGCCCAAGAGTGGGGTATAAACTGCTTGCCGGGGTCGGCCCAAGTGTCGGAATAGTGGAAGTCGAGCATCAGCTTTAGGCCTTTCTCCTTTATCTGCTTGCCGAACTTCACTACATAGTCGATGTCTTGGCACACGCCTTCGCCCTTGTTCTCGCCCGGAGCCTTGCTCGGATCGACAAACAGGCGCACGCGGATGCAGTTCCAGCCGTTCTGCTTGAAGAAGTCGAGTGCGTTGACGGCGTTGCCTTGGCCGTCGCGATAAACGGTGCCCTTCTCTTCATACGAAGGCAACATCGAAGCGTCGCCGCCTATCCACTTCGCCTCTTCCTGCAGGCCGAACACTTCTGAGAGGATGCTCTGGCTCCAGCCGCCCATGGCCGTTGCCATCATTACGATTAGTAAGAAAGTCTTTTTCATTTGCTTGTTGTTTTGGTAATACTGTTTTCTTTAATTCCTTTGCAAAGATACGACATCTTTTCCTAAAGTCCAAACATTTCTTAGATTATTTAACGTGAGTTAGACGAATAGTCTTAACGGTTAAACCGCCCTTGCTCGGCGATTTCTCGATTGGAAACTTTTCGTTGATAACTGCCCAAAATAAAAAAAATGCCGAAAAAATTTTGTCGTTTCAAAAAAAGTCTTTATATTTGCAGCCACCAAATCTTTTAGAAGACATCTATACCTAATTATAAAATGAAGAATGTTATCGTAGCAATGGCATGCTGCCTGGCGTTCTGTTTGACCAACGCAAACGCACAGGCATTAGACGGCGGGAAAAACCTCACCGTCCTCGACATGCACGCCGGTTTGCCCCACAACTTCGTCAACGACATCTTTGAAGACAGTCGAGGCTTTGTGTGGGTGGCAACCTACGGCGGCGGTTTGGCACGCTACGACGGCTACTCATTCATGTCGCTCGGCTTCGGCAGCCGCAACCTGAGCCTCCGAAGCAACTCATGCCGAAACATCGTAGAAGACAAGTTCAACCGACTATGGGTGTCGTTCGACGAAGGCACCGACATAATCAACCTCAACACCTATCAGAAGGTTACGCCACGATGGAACGACGGCGACATTGCCCACCTGCTTGCCAAAAGCTCCATCACTGTCTATCGCGACACGCGCGACAACATGTGGCTTCTTACCAACGACAGCATCCACCGCATCACCTTAGGCCCGGAGGGCGAAGTGGCCGAGCTTTACTCGCTGAAATACACCAGCAACACGCCTGAGGTAAAGGTCTTCGACGTGAATGGCGACGGCACCGTGTGGATTTCCACCGACGGCAGGCTCAAGCAGTTTGTCGTACAAAGCGGACAACTCGTGGCTAAGCCTCTTACGGCTGAACTCAACGCCCTCGACAATGCCTACATAACCGGCATAATGAAGTATCACGGCGATATATGGATAGCCTCAAACATGGGACTCTACCGCCTTACCCCGGGCACTCACAACCTAAGACACTATACCACAGGACAAATAACCCACCAATACACCACCTGCCTTGCCCTCGGCAACGACGGCAAGCTGCTCATAGGCTCGTTGCGTGGAGTGAATGTCTATGACCCCGATACCGACAGTTTTTCGGTGTTGAATACCCACTGGGGGGGGCAGTTCTCTTCTGATTTTATCCACTGCATACTCGTGCGTCCCGGAGCCGTTTGGGTAGGCACCGAAACGTCGGGCATGCTGCGCCTTTCGTCACGACAGTTCAAAATAGCCAACTACGTTCATGGCGACTCGCCCTCGTCCATATCGCCCAACTGCGTCAATGCCATATTCGTTGAACCCGATGAAACCCTATGGGTGGGCACCGTCGAAGGCGGACTCAACCTGCTGAAGCCCGGCACCGACGCCTTTGAACATTTCACTACGGCCAACAGCCACCTCTCGCACAACTCGGTATCGACGCTGGCCGCCGACCCGCGCCGCCGACTGTGGATAGGCACATGGGGTGGGGGAGTTGACATGCTCAATCTCGACAACCCAAGCCAGATGACCCATCTCGACGTGGGCGAAAAATACAACCGCCTAATCAATTATATCGGCGTACTAATCTACGACAAATACAACGACGGCATGTGGATAGGCAGCAACGACGGCCTCTTCTTCTACGACTTCTCGCAGCAAAAGCTCATACTGCCGTTTGAGCGATGCACCGACGTGAGGGGCTGCATCGGCTCGCTCATCGACACCTCGGGCCGCCTTTGGATGGGCAGCCAGACGGGATTGCGCATCATCGACCTCAAAAACCGCAAAAAGTCCCAATTTCCCTTCCTTTGCACCAACTACATGTATAAGCTCGACCAGCCAGAGTCGAAAGTGGTCGATAAGATAACCTCGTTCTGCCAGACGCGCGACGGCAACGTTTGGGTGGGCAGCAACAGCTATGGCATCTACCGCGCCACGCTTGGCGACGACGGCGAATGGCATTTCAAGCTTTACACGGTAGAAGATGGACTGGCCAACAACAGCATCAAGGGTATAGCCCAGGATGCCAATGGCCGACTGTGGATAACCACCAACTACGGCCTTTCGCTGTTCAACATCGACGACGAGACCTTCACCAACTTCGATTCGTGCGATGGCTTCGCCTCGTCGGCCTTCTACTGGAACTCGGCCCTCGCCGCCGGAAAGAACATCTACCTCGGTACTGACAAGGGCCTTAGCGTGGTGTATGGCTCGAACGTAATAGCACGCGGCAACGAAAAGCTCACCTTCACCCAACTTGCCGTTGACAACCAGCTGGCCTACGCCGGCTCACGTTTCCTCGACCGTGACATCTCGGTGGCCAACCGCCTCCATCTGCACGAGTCCGACAAGTCCATCTCCATATCATTCTCGGCACTTCAGTTCAGCAGCGAGGCCAAAGGCATCTACTGCTACCGCATGAAAGGCTTTGAGAGCCAATGGACACGCATGCGACCAGGCGAGCATTCGGTGCGCTACACCAACCTGCCTTCGGGCCGCTACACCTTCGAAGTGAAATACCTCTCTGCCATATCGGGCAATGTGCTCAACACAGCCAGCATCGACATCATCGTAGCTCCATACTTCTGGAAATCGTGGTGGTTTGTCATGCTCGTGCTCATCGCCTTTGGCGCTACCGCCACCTATATTTATAAGCGCCGCTTGGAAGTGATGCGTGAGCGTGAAACCATGCGACTGCTCACTCCAATACGAGAGGCTCTCGAAAACTCCGACAACCCCGAGGTGACGCAGGTGCGCATACGCAGCATACTCGACAATCAGGAGCGTTTCAAGGAAAGCTACTCGAAAATGGTGGAGGAAGACCAGCTGCGAGAGGCCGCCAACGCACATCCGTTTATGGAGCGCCTGATGAAGGCCATGGAGAAAAACTACATGAAGTCTGATTTTGACGGCGACCAATTGGCCGATGCCCTCGGCATGAGCCGCAGTCTCCTTGTGAAGAAAATAAAAACCGAAACAGGGCAAACTACAACTCAATTCATCAAAGACTACCGCCTCAACATTGCGCGAGAGCTTCTCGTGCAGAATGTGGGCAACCGAAACATCACTGAAATAGCCTACCGAGTAGGCTTCAACGACCCGAAGTACTTCACCCGCTGTTTTACAAAAAAATACGGTGTCAGTCCTTCCTCGTTCGCTGAAACGGTGTCGAAATAGCGTGTAAAAGGGGAGAAAATAACGTTTTTCCACCTTAAATGCGCATTTATCCACCCGTCTAACTATAATATACGCTAATTTTGCAACAAATTATTAATTAAAATTTCAAAAAATTCTAACCTAACTAAAGTAAACGTTATGAAGTTACTTAGATCCTACATCGCCATCATTGGCTTGTTTGGGCTGACAACGTTCACTGCATGTTCTCCCGACTGGGGAGAGGCTGATCCGCCAGCAGCGAATCAGACCTATCCTACACTGGAAGAATTGAAGGTTGCCTACTCGTTTGAATACGAGGAGGGCGTTGAACCGTTGTCGGACTTCAACCTCGTCAATGGTGAGGTAGCAGAGGTCGTCCAGGACGACACTCTCGGTAGTAATGTCCTACATTTGGGCAGTGGTAGTTATGTGCGCACGAACAACCCCTTCAGGGGTACTTCGTTGCAGTCGGGTGCAGCCATAACCTTTAAGGTTAAGACTGAGGTGACATCGCCTTATGCAGCCTTGATGACTATTGGTGGCGAGCCTGTCGATTCATGCGGCAAGTTCTTCTTCACCGCCAACAGCCACTTGAGCTTCACGCCTGCCGACCCGCACGCTCTTCAGTCGAAGAGTCTCGACGTCAACAATCCCGCTTCGGTAAAGACCAACGCCATACCCGGCGGCGAGTGGCACTATGTTGCCCTGCAGATCAAGACCGACGGCTTCGTCATGTATGTTGACGGCTCAAAAGAGGCTGAGCAGACCTTCAAGCCCGAGCGTGACACACAGTTCAAGTATCAGGACATTATCGACCATCTCATGTCTGCACCTTATTTATATATAGCTGCAGGCAACGATTCTACACTGTGTGATGCCAAACTCGACGACATCAAGTTCTACCGCAACGAGCTGACTGAGAAGCAGTGGAACCAGACTATCGGCGGTGGTGCCAGTGGAGAAGGCGCATTTGAATATATTGTAGGCGACCCGATCACTACCGTCGGTGCTACCGACTGTTCAGCTGCTTGGTGGACGGAATTCTCCAACTACTTCCGTATTCCTGCCAATGGCTCGATGAAGTTCAAGTTCACCAACCACACAAGTGGCGTTGGCAACTGGAACAACTGGAATATTGCTCTGACCACCGACGATGAGCGCGGCGGAAGCGACTATGCCGAGTACGTTGTACTGCGTTCTGACCTCTATGGCTGGGGCGATGCCTACGGCTCGGGTTCATGGACAAATGAAGGCTATGGCGACTGGGATGCATTCCGTGCCGACATGGAAGGTGCTGTAGTTGAAGTGACAGTAACGCGTTCAGGCGAGAATACCATAATGGATGCCGTGGCTACGGCACCGAACGGAACTGTATATCGCGAGACCTTCACCACCAAGTGTGGCACCGGCGACGACGTGATGCGCGTATTCTTCATCGTGGACGGCTCATGGATTCAGTTCGACACCGAGGGAACCGTTGCCCAGACACCTGTCGAGGTTGCTACAACCGACATCGGTACATCTGACTGCAGCGCAGGCTGGTGGACTACATTCTCCGACTACTTCCAGATACCGGAAGGCCAGAGCCTGCATCTTGGCTTCGAGAACCACACAAGTGGTGTTGGCAACTGGAACAACTGGAACCTCTGCGTTTCAACCGACGACGAGCGTGGCGGTGCCGACTACCTCGAATACTTCGTGATTCGCTCTGACCTCTATGGCTGGGGTGATGCCTACGGCTCAGGCACATGGACCAGCGAGGGCTATGACGACTGGGATGCATTCCGTGCCAACATGGAAGGCGCCAACGTCTCGATCGACATCACACGCGATGGCGAGAACGTTACAGTAGATGCCGTAGCAACATGTCCTAACAACCATGTATATCGCGAGACATTTGCAACGAAGTGTGGCGATGGTACACAGACGCTCAGAGCGTTCCTCATCGTCGATGGCTCTTATCTGAAGATGACACCTTCCGAGTGCTATCTGTACTCTCCATTGCTCAAGTAATAAACCCAAAAACAGATTACGATGAATAATATAATAAATAAGTTATTCCTGACCCTGACACTGATGCTCCTTTCAATGGGAGCATCAGCACAGGAGAAGATAACCGTCACTGGTACGGTCGTTGACGGTACAGGTGAGACAATCATCGGT
Organism: Prevotellaceae bacterium; assembly: GCA_029218445.1. GTDB lineage: Bacteria > Bacteroidota > Bacteroidia > Bacteroidales > Bacteroidaceae > Prevotella. The sequence goes on from JAQXRI010000094.1 coordinate 24,660, forward strand.
GCAAGCGTCATGGAAGTTGGAACAACCAACGGTACAGTGACCGACTTCGACGGTAATTTCAAGCTTCAGGTGAAGAATGAGAATGCGCAAATACGCATCTCATACATCGGCTTTACCTCAAAGACTGTAAAGGTGAGCCGCACTCCAATGAACATCACCATCGACGAGGACAACAAGACCCTTACCGAAGTCGTTGTCGTTGGTTATGGTGCCCAGAAGAAGGAGAGCGTCATCGGCGCCATCTCACAGGTGTCGAGCAAAGACCTCCTCTCTACTCCTACCGCCAACGTTACGCAGGCCATTGCAGGTAAGATACCTGGCGTGGTAACTACACAGACTTCAGGTGCACCTGGTATGGACGACGCTTCAATCAACATTCGTGGTCGCGCTACATTCGCCGGCGACGGTTCGCCACTCGTAATGGTCGATGGCGTTGAGCGTGCCTTCTCCCAGGTTGCCCCTGACGACATCGAGAGCATCTCAGTACTGAAGGACGCTTCCGCTACAGCCGTTTACGGTGTGCGTGGTGCCAACGGTGTAATCCTCGTTACCACAAAGCGCGGTAAGGAAATGAAGCCGGAAGTGAGCTTCACCGGCAACTTCATGTGGGGTACGGCTACACGTAAGCCAAACTACCTCAACTCTTACGACTCGGTGACACTGCTCGAAGAGGCTCTGAAGAACGACGGACTCGCTTCGCAGTACAGCGCAGCCGACCTCGAAATGTACCGCAAGGCTTGCAACGGCGAGCTTTCGGGTGCCGACGCACTGCTCTATCCTAACGTTGACTGGTATGACGAAGTTCTCAACGACTGGGCTCCGTCGCAGCGTTACAATGTCAGCGTGCGTGGCGGTACGAAGCGTATGCGTTACTATGTTTCGGGTGAGATGTACAACCAGGGTTCGCTCATCAAGAATCTCAGCACCGACGAGTACGGCAACTCTTCAAGCCCCGGCTACAACCGTTATGCGTTCCGTGCCAACATGGACTTCTTCCTCTCCAAGGACCTGACGTTCAGCGTTAACTTCGGTACCCGTTTTGAGAACCGCCACGGTTCCAACACCAACGAGTCAAGCACTTACTACGACGTGTTCGCTTACCTCAACCACACTCCGGGATGGCTCTTCCCTGTGTCTTACGAGGTGCAGAACGGTGAGGAAACCAAGACCCTCTATGCAGGTAATGCCAACTTCCAGAACAACATCGTGGCAGCATTGGCAAAGGGCGGATACTATAAGGGAACGGATACCATCAGCGAAATCAACCTCATTGCCGACTACAAGATGGACTGGCTTACCGAGGGACTGTCGGTTAAGGGAATGGTGTCGTTCGACTATGACGCATACTATAAGAAGATTTTCGGACGTACTTACGCCACTTACGAGCTAAACGACCGAGATAACTATATGAGCCAGGATGCCTACAATAAGTATAATGTTGACGGGCAACTCGCATACTCGAAGGAATCTTCTACAACATATAAGCTCTACATGGAGGCTCAGATTAACTACGCCCGCCGCTTTGGCAAGCACGACGTGACGGGTATGGTGCTCTACAACCAGAATGACTATCGCTACAACTCAGAACTTGCAAAGCGTTATCAGGGTCTCGTAGGTCGTGTCACCTACGGCTACGACGACAAGTACCTCTTCGAGTTCAACGCTGGCTACAACGGTTCTGAGAACTTCCTCAAGGGCAACCGTTTCGGTTTCTTCCCGGCATTCTCTATCGGTTGGCGACTGACTCAGGAGAAGTTCATGGAGAAGACAAAGGACTGGCTGAACAACCTGAAGATCCGTGCCAGCTACGGTGAGGTAGGTAACGATATCTACAATGTAGGCGGTGTTGAGCAACGCTTCCTTTTCGAGGAGCACTGGATCAGCGCCAGCAACTACAACTTCGGCAACGGTACCGTTCCTGCATATTACGAGAGGCAGTATCCTAACTATTTGGTGACATGGGAGCGTGCGAAGAAATATAATCTCGGTGTTGAGTTCGGACTGTTCAACGGAATGCTCAACGGTAACATCGACCTCTTCTATGAGAAGCGCAAGGACATCCTTACCGAATATCTCTCACGTCCACAGTGGGTCGGAGTGACAATGGCTGCCGGAAACCTCGGAGAGACGAAGAACTCAGGTTATGAAATCGAGCTTCATCACAGCAACACCATTGGTAAGGAGTTCCGTTACAATGTGGGACTTACATACTCGCATGCAGCCAACGAAATCATTAGCATGGACGAGCCTGCAGGAAAGACCGACTACCGCAAGCGTGAGGGTCATCCTATCAACCAGTACTTCGGATTGATTTGCGAAGGCTTTGTCACCTCTGCTGATCTTGCCGATCCTAACTTCCCCGTCTCCACCTATTCAAATAATGTGCAGGTTGGTGACCTGAAGTACAAGGACATGAACAACGACGGCTTCATCGACGACCGCGATGAGACCTTCATCGGCTACAGCGACATTCCAGAGAACACCTACGCCCTCACTCTCGGCGCGACCTATAAGGGCTGGGGCTTTGAAGTGATGTTCCAGGGTGTTGACCACGTGTCACGCTACTACGACGCTGACGCCATGTACGCTTTCTACAACAATGGTAAGGCAAAGGACATCCACCTCGGACGTTGGAACCCGTCGCTCAGCGAGAGCGAGAACCTCGCCAACGCCACTTATCCGCTGTTGCACTACGGTTCTACAGGCGACCACAACCAGCGTCAGAACTCCTTCTTCCTGAAGAACGGTGCGTTCGTACGTCTGAAGAACGTCGAGCTGAGCTACACCCTGCCGGCATCATGGATTCAGAAGGCAGGCATGAGCAGCGCACGCATCTATGTCAACGGCAACAACCTCATCACTTGGGATCACCTCGACGGACTGGTTGACCCGGAGAGCAACGGCTCAAGCCGCTATCCTCTTCTGAAGACCTTCAACGTAGGTTTCAATGTTGTTTTCTAATAAATGATTCAAAAGACAATTAGACATGAAGAAATTTAATATATATGCTTTGGTCTTTGCAGGAGCCGTCACTCTCACTTCGTGTGAGGACATGTTCGGCAGTTTCCTCGACAAACAGCCAAGTAGCGACTTGACCAAGGAAGACGTGCTGTCGGACTATACAACGCTGATTTACAATCACAACGACACCTACAACTTCCTTCTCCACGGAGCACAGCGCATCAATGACTCATGGCTCGATGCTGCCACCGACCTTGCAGAATGTGCCAAAGGTACTTCTGGCACACGTACGGCGTTCAACGTAGGAAACTACTACGGTTCTGGTGCTTCTGCGGAATTGGTAGATATATGGGAGAGCCGCTATCGCGCCATCCGTAAGTGTAACACTACCATTGAGACCCTTGAGGCTGACACCGACAACAAACTGCGTCCTTCCGAAACAGCCCTGGACGTTTATGTGGCTGACAAAAAGAAGAACATTGCAGAGGCACGTTTCCTCCGTGCGTACTTCTATTGGGAGATGTTCCTGCGCTATGGTCCGGTGCCTCTCGTGACAACGACGCTTGATCCTAACGGCGACTTGCTTACCGACTACAGCGAACGTCCTTCGACCAAGTCGTTTCTCGACTACTTGGTTAGCGAGGCTAAGGGCTGTGAGGCTGACCTGCTCGACTATCAGGGCACAGGTGAGGTTGACAAACCAACGGCACGCGCTTTCTACGTGCGACTGATGCTCTATATGGCAAGTCCGCGCTATGCTTCCACAACTGGTGTCACATGGGCACAGGTGGTAGATGCCGCAGAGGGCTTCATCCGTGACTTCGGAGGCAACTTCGCCCTCTATACCGAGGCTACAGGTGGCGTGAGCGCATACAACAACGCTTGGCTGATGACTCCCTACAACGACAGCAACAAGGAAATCATCTTCTTCCGCAACGATGCTGCCATCGGATGGGATAGAATATATATCGACCAACCGGTAGGTGAAGGTGGCCAGGGCGGTCTCTGCCCAAGCCAGAACCTCATAGACATGTATGACATGGCTGACGGTTCAGCTCCTTTCACAAACTATGACGAAACAGGAGCACCTGTCTATACCAACGGCAAGCCTACTGTGAATGCCGCCAGTGGCTACAGCGATGCGAAAATGTGGCAGAACCGCGACCCGCGTCTCGCCTCCACAGTGCTTTACAACGGATGCCAGTGGGGTTATACCACTACCACAAAGACCAACGTCATCGACGTGGTATATGGTCATCGCGACAACCCAATCGGAAACCAGTATTCCACACCGACAGGCTACTACGTACGCAAGTACCAGCCGGAGACCATCCTCTCAAGCAACCATGGAGGTACAGCCCGCCGCCTGTGGAAGATCTTTACCTATAGCGAGCTGCTTCTCTCCTACGCTGAGGCTCTCAACGAGATTGAAGGACCAACCGACAAGGTTTGCGACCTGCTTGACCAAGTGCGTCATCGTGGAGGTATTACGGGAAATGTTGCCGACCGTATGGACTTGGTGACAAAGGACGCTATGCGTAACTTCATCCGCAAGGAGCGCACCATCGAACTTGCCTTTGAGGAGCACCGCTGGTGGGACGTTCGTCGCTGGAACGTTGCAGCCAAGGCTCTCGGACGCGACATCTACGGTGTTGACGTGGCAGCCGACGGCACTATAACCCGCAAGGTTGCCCAAAGCCGCGTATGGCAGGACAAGTTCTATGTTTATCCTATTCCAGAGGAAGAGGTTTGGAAGATTGGAAATGACTTCCAGAACGAAGAGTGGAAATAATGCAAAAACAATCGTATTATGAATATACAGAATATATATAATAAGGTGTCCGCATCAGCAAAGGCTCTGATGCTTACAGCACTTCTCGCCGTGTCGGCATCTGCTCTGGCACAGCAGACACAGGTGCTCAAAGGCCGTATAGTCAACAGTGCCGGTGAACCTGTTGTTGGTGCTGTTGTCAACGTGGCAGAGGAAAGCCGCATCGCCGTGACCGACAAGGATGGCTATTTCTCTTTGAAAAAGGTGGCAAAGACCGATGAGATCTGCGTCAGCTGTCTTGGCTACCAGAATGCCCAGGAGAAGGTGACCGCTTTCGACGGCAGTTTTGTCATAACCATGCAGGATGCGGTGAGCGACCTCGAACAAAACCTGCCTGTTCCTTTCGGTTCGGTGAAGAAAAAGGTTGCCACCGACTCACGTTCAGCCGTATCAGGAGAGAATCTCCAGAAACATCCTATAACCATCCTGCAGAATGCCTTCACCTCTGAGCTGAACGGTGTTCAGACCTACGAGTTCTCTTCTGAGCCCGGTTGGTCAGAAACATTGATGTATGTGCGTGGTATCCGTACCACCAACAAGAGTGCGCGTTCTCCACTCGTCATTGTCGATAATGTTGAACGTGACCTCTCGTTCCTCGATGCTTTCCCTATTGAAAGCATCACGGTTCTGAAGGATGCTGCCGCTTCTGCCATCTATGGCTCACGTGGAGCCAATGGTGTCATCATGGTGACAACTAAACGTGGTACTGCCGGTAAAACGAGGATTGACTTTACCCAGGAGATTGGTTTCCAGCAGATTAGCAACACTATGGAGAACCAAAACGCCTATAACACTGTCCTCACCCGCAACCGTGTCCGTTATCTCAGTGGCATGAGCCCAATGTACAGCCAGGAGCAGATTGCCAACTACAAGTTCGTTTCCGAGGGCGGACAGTTTGCAGAAGACGATATTCGCCGCTACCAGTATTTTGACACTAACTGGTCGGAGCAGCTCTATCGCGACAATTCGCCACAGTATCGCACCAACCTGCAGATTAACGGAGGTAACGACCGTGCCCGCTACTATGTCAGCTTCTCTTATCTCCGTCAGGAAGGTATGTGGAACACTGAAGGTACTGAAATGAACGAAGGTTATAGCACCCAGCACGTGCTTAACCGCTGGAACCTCCGCTCAAACATCGACATCGACGTAACGAAGAACCTTAACGTCTCTCTCGACCTCGGCGGACGTATCGACAATATCTGCCAACCCACAGAGAGCGTGTTTAACCTTACCACGTTTGGTGTTGTAGAGGCAAACCCATTGGCTCCTACCCACAACCCTGACGGATCTATCTACTCCTCATCGACAGCCAACAACCCTGTCCGCTATCTCGGAGGTTCTGGTCTTGAGAAGAACCGTCGTCGCAATCTCTACTCTACGCTTAACGTAAAGTATGACCTCAGTGACTTGGTTAAGGGACTTGGATTGTTTGCCACAGTAAGCTTTGACGCTTACGAAACCTTCGAGTCAACTCAGTTTGCCTCTATTAACTCATGGAACTATGACTGGGACAATCTCTCGGTGACAGATGTCAATGATTTCACGTATAGTCGCTATACGACATATTCCCCGTTGTCAAACCCATCTGCCAATCAGCGTAACTACTACTATAACCTCAACTCTTATGGAGGTGTAAGCTACAAGAACCGCTTTGGTCAGCATGGCGTTGACGCCCGTGCATTCGTACGTTGGTATCGCAACGAGTTTGCTGGTTCTGACGATACTGTACGTCAGGCTGCATCAGCAATCCGTAACCTGTCGTACAACGCTGCTCTTACTTATGACTATGCCAACCGCTACATCCTCTCCGCCAACTTCTCAAGAATGGCGAGCGACAACTTCTCACCTAACAATCGTTGGGGCAACTTCTGGGGAGTAAGCGGAGGTTGGGTAATCTCCGAAGAGCCGTTTATGAAGAATCAGAACGTGGTTGACTTCCTCAAACTCAGGGCATCTTATGGTAAGGCTGGACAGAGCGACACTGGCGTCGGCCGTTATCCTTTCCAGAGCACTTATGCTGGTTCAAATGGCTATGGCTTCGGTTACAACAACACATGGATTAATGGTTATGCAGAGAGCGTTATCGGTAACGAGAACAGCCTCTGGGAAGTGTCGAAGATGCTCAACGTAGGTCTTGACTGGGATCTCTGGAACAAGAAACTCTACGGTTCTGTTGACGTATGGAAGGAGTGGCGCAGCAACATCCTCGTCACACGTACCAACGTGCCGGAGTCGATACTCGGTATCTCACAGGCAAAGGATTCCTACGGTAAGGTTGAAAGCCACGGATATGAAGTAGTGTTGGGTCATCGCAACAAAATAGGTGACTTCAAGTATTTCGTTGAGGGTCAGCTCACGTTCGCAACCAACAAGGTCATCGACATTGATGAGGTTGACCCACAGGTAGAATGGCAGCGTAAAGCTGGTCATAGAATCTACGACGAGACGACTGTCGCCAATCTGTATCAGAATGGTCAAAGTCAGGCTTCTGGTATCGGCGGATGGTATGCTTACGAGTTCGTACAGTGGGCTTCTAACCCTGACCTCATTGCAACATCACAGCAGGATGCTATCGACCATCCGGAAAAGTACCCTTACAATGCAGCCTCTAATGGAAGCCAAGCGTTGGGAACGGCAGTGTTCAAGGATTTGAACGGTGACCGTATGATTGACTCCAAGGACATGGCACCTACGACCTATACCATGATTCCAGAACTTATCCCAACAATTAAGTTCGGTTTCGACTGGAAAGGCTTCGACTTCAGTATGACGGTCAATGCTTATCTGCGCCGCTCGGTATTCCTCTCGCCAGCCATGACCTTCAGTGGATGGAGTAACTTGGCAACGCATGAGGTGACAAAGTCATGGGGTTACTATACCGACGACCCTAACGACCCGAGAAATGTCAATGCGGCTTATCCACGTCCTGTATGGGGTGGTTTCAATGCTATTGACTCTGACCGTGGCGGTGGCTATACCGATGGTGAGCTTGCAACTTATATGAACGATATTTGGATTAAGAGTGGAAACTATTGGTCTATCAAGAATATTGAGGTGGGATACTCTCTTCCTCAAAACTTGATTTCAAAGTTATGGATGACCAAGTGCCGTCTGTACTTCAGCGCATACAATTTGGCCACATTCAGCGATCTTCCTGACGGACTTGACCCTGAAAAACCAATGAGTTACTGCTGGTGGTATCCAAAGACCCGCTCGTTCACGTTTGGTATTAATATTGGTTTCTAATCAATGTAATCAGAAAAGAATATGAAAAAGACTTTAATATATTTCGCAACAGCGATGTTGACTGTGGGAGGCTTTACCTCCTGCAGTCTCGACAAGGAAGTGGACCTGACATTCACTGCCGACAATGTCTTTGCCGATGAGGACATGACACGCGGCGTGCTTGCCAACTGCTACACCTATCTTCCCGATGCCTTCTATGGCTTTACTCTGGAAGATGCCTTGGGAGCTTTCAAGGACTGCATGACCGACAATGCCACTCCTTATTGGAACGGTCTGCGCTACCGCAGCGTATTGCAAGACACTTACGATGCGACAGGACACTACTTTGCCGAGTATTATCTTGATCGAAATGTCAGGGGTATTCGCGTCTGCAACCAATATATGGAAAACGTGAGACCGGAAGTAGTGGGCAACTCACAGAAGCCCGGTGACGACAACAAACTCTGCGACCGCACGATAGCCGAGGCACGACTTATTCGTGCCCTGCTCCACTTCGACCTTGTGGGATGGTTTGGTGCAGTGCCCATCGAGGACCATACGCTTACCCAGCAGGAAGCTGCTGAGATCACCCGTACCCCTGCTGCTGAGGCATTGCAGTGGATTGCCAACGAGTGTGACTCGGTGAAGGACGTGCTGCCTTTCCGCTATGCTAACGAGGCAGAGAACTGGGGACGCGTGAACGGAGCTGCCGCTTACGCCTTGAAGAGCCGTGCGCTGCTTTATCTCGCATCGCCGCTTAACAACCCAAGCGGAAGTACCGACCTATGGCAGAAGGCTGCTGACGCTGCCTTGGCTTTCATCGCGAAAAACAATGCCTCAAGCAATCCCTACAAGCTGTTCACCACTGAGGACAACGACCCGAACCAGAACTACTACAAGTGCTTCACTTCTACTCCACACCTCAATCCGGAGTATATCCTAAGCCGTTCTGAATATAAAACCTCCAACATTGAACGACTGTCGTTGCCCTGCGGCTACACTGGTAAGCAGACGGCTGTGGGACGTACCAATCCGACACAGAACTTTGTGGATGCCTATGAGACAATCAATGGTCTGCCTATCGATGAAGACCCGAAGTTCGACGAGAACAATCCATACGCCAACCGTGACCCACGTCTTGAGCAGACCATTCTCCACCAAGGTTCTATCTGGGGAGACCCCTCTGACGACTCACGCCGTGCAGTCAACGTGACATACGGTACTGGTGAGGACTATCAGGCTCTTCATGGTGGTACCACAACAGGTTACTACACCAAGAAGTTCTGCTTCGAAATCAGTTTCAAGAAGAATGCATCGGAGGTTGACAACCCTCACGCCTGTCCAATCTTCCGCTATGCAGAGATACTGCTTAACGCAGCTGAAGCATTGAACATGGCAGGAAAGACTGACGAGGCATACCAGTATGTCAATCAGGTGCGTGCCCGTGTTGGTATGCCGGCATACAAGGGTATGACTAAGGACCGCCTTAACGAGCGCATCCAGAACGAGCGCCGCATCGAGCTCTGCTTCGAGGATCACCGCTTCTTCGACGAGCGCCGCTGGAAACTCTTCGAGGGCAAGACCGCAGCCTCTGAGAAGTCGCTGCCTCGCTATAAGCAGGTCTATAACCTCTACGGCATACGTTGGACCAGCGAGACTGAGTTCCAGTATGTGGTAGAAGAGAAGATAGGTGTCCGCGCATTCACATCGCCGAAGAACTATTACTTCCCGATACCTGACGCGGAACTGAAGAAGAACCCGAACTTGGGTCAGAACTCCGGTTGGGAATTGTGATAATCAGTTGACACGTGAACGAGTTGACGAGTTGACAAGTTAATGGCTTAGCTTCGATACATCGTCAACTCGTCAACTCGTCAACTTGTCAACTTGTCAACTAAATAAATATCTTGTCTATGAAATTATTTTTTACTCTTTTCGCTTCCTTCATGGCGATGTCCCTTTATGCCGCCGACTTGAAATGGGCAATAAGGACCGATGGCGGCAACGTTGTGATGATGGATAATGTTAGTCACCTGATCTACAGTGATGGGTCGGTTGACTTCACCGTAGTGTGTAAGGACAATTCCACTTTAGGAAATGTCAAGTCGGTATCTTTTGTAAAGGTCGATCCTACGGGGGTAGCGTCAATCCAATGTGATGATGCCGTCTATGCCAAGGTCGTTGACCAAAGGCTGACCATCACGGGATGCAAGCCCGGGACTGTGGCAAGCATAGTGTCGCTTCGTGGTACCACCATGATGGAAGTGACCGTCAGCTCCGACCATACCGATATCGACGTTTCTCACCTGAAGGGCGGTACATATATATTAAAGGTGGGAACGACCGCAGTGAAGTTTGTGAAAAAGTAAAAAACTGACTAATCATGCTAAAGACAATGAATAAAAAGATATTTATCGTGGTTGCAACGTTCATGGCTGTAATGTCGCATGCCGATGCACAGCAACTGTTCATGAAGAAGTCCGATGGCACTTATACGCAGGCGTCGGGCAACTTGTATTTCTCCCGAAACGGCGACAAGGACCAATGGTCCATATCCACCGTTGAAGGCGGCACCTATCGCAGTAACAACGACATTGAGAAGTTCAGCAAGATAGCAGTGCTCGAAGGTGAGGAACTCCAGCTCGCCACCTACAAGGCCCCGACCTACAACGACTACTACATCGAAGGAGCAGGAGCTACATGGGAAAACCGGTCAACATGGAACCTTGCCAACATCCACGACCCGTCGGTGATGCTTGCCGAAGACGGCTACTACTATATGTATTGCACCGATGCAGGATATGGCAATCCACATAACGAGGACGTGAAGGACGGGAAACACGGACACTTCCAGTGCCGACGCTCCAAGGACCTCGTCAACTGGGAGTATATGGGAGCAACGATGTACGGACTGCCTTCATGGGTGCAGCCAAAGCTCAACGAGATACGAAATGCCATGGGGCTTGCCAACTCTACTTCCAACTTCAGCGACGACCTTAAGTTCGGCTATTGGGCACCATGCGCACGCAAGGTGAAGGACGGTCTCTATCGCATGTACTATTGCATTGTATGTCCTGGACTTATCGATGGTGATTATTCTTGGGGGGAGCGTGCTTTTATCGGATTGATGGAGACATCTGACCCTTCTGATCTCACCAAGTGGGAGGACAAAGGATATGTCATCACCAACTATTCCGACAAGGAACTTGATTACAGCACAAGTCCATATAACAACAATGTTAAAAATAAAGATCCAAGAATATGGGAAAAATGTTATTATAAATACAATGCCATTGACCCGTCGTATATCATTACACCTGAGGGTGAGCACTGGCTTATTTACGGTTCATGGCACAGCGGTTTTGCTGCCGTGGAAATCAATCCCGAGACAGGTAAGACCAAGGCTGAACAAGGCAACCCATGGGGAGCAGAGAACGAGGCTGCTTACGGCAAGCGAGTATATACACGTTCAAAGAGCAGCCGCTGGCAAGGTTCTGAGGCTCCTGAAGTGGTGTATCACGACGGATACTACTATCTCTTCCTCGCCTACGATGCTCTCGAGGTGCCATACAACACACGTGTGGTGCGATCGAAGAACATCGACGGTCCTTACTATAGCATAAACGGCGTTAACGTAAGTGACGATGGAGGCGACGCCTTCCCCATCGTCACCCATCCCTATCAGCTCGGTGGCGACCACGGCTGGGTGGGAATAAGCCACTGTGCGGTGTTTGACGATGGAAAGGGCAACTGGTATTATGCCTCCCAGCAGCGTTTTCCTAATAACTATAAAGGGAATGCATACAGCAATGCCGTGATGTTAGGCGGCATACGTTCCATACGTTGGGGAGACAACGGATGGCCTGTAGTGATGCCCGAACGTTATGGCGCGGTACCTCAGGCAAAGATAGAAGAGGAAGACCTCTACGGCAAATGGGAGCATATCGACCTCGGCTATCAATATGAAATTATACAGACAGCGAAATCAATGACACTCGGTAGCGACCACAAAGTGACAGAAGGCTGGAACGCAGGATCTGACTGGACCTTCGACCCGACTAACAACGTACTCGAAGTGGGAGGAATAAAACTCTACCTGCAGCGTGAGGTTGACTGGGAGGCTTCACCACGCAAAACCACTATAGTGTATTCGGGTTTCAGAGGTTCCACAACCTATTGGGGTAAAAAGACAGCATGACATACAGTTAGACACTTCAGATACATACATTGAATAAACAACCCCTTCGGGGCTGCTAACTAATGACCTAACTTAAGTGACGGGAGCAGGACGTGAGTCCAGCTCCCGTCTTCGCTTTTGCTATTCATTATCAGCCAATCGTCATCAAAGATGTTAAATTTATGTATTTTTTTCGGAAATACTTGGTGGTAAGGAATAAAAGCAGTAATTTTGCAGTATAATTATGCAATACAATAGAAGTAACATATAATGTTTTTTGGTAATTTACATTTTTAAGCAT
>JAQXRI010000095.1 GCA_029218445.1 Prevotellaceae bacterium
GCGTCGAAACTGCCACAGTGGTTCATAATCGACATGGGCAAGGACTACACCATAGCAAACATAGAAATCACCGGCCGACAGGGTGACAACAGAGGACAGACCGGCCACCAGATATTCGTATGCTCAGACGAGAAGGCCGTCAACAAGTCGATGCCCAACACTTGGGGATGGGAAGACTGCGGAAGCTATCCTTTCGTTCCCGGCATGAACGAGGCACAGCTCATACCGCTGTCAAGCAAGGCACCGGTGGCACGCTATGTGAAGGTCTATATTGGTGAAGAGTTCAAGGGCAAGGGCGACTATGCCATGATGTCAGAACTGAACGTATATACTGTGAAATAATTATAACCATTAAAGATATGAACAGAAAATATATATTGGCGGCCTGTCTGTGCCTTGGTGCAGCACCCATGACGGCGACAGCGGCTAATGCCACAAACAACCAGTCGGTGCAGCAGGCCGACAAAATATTCAAGGGTACGGTAGTTGACGCTCAGGGTGAGCCTATCATCGGAGCCACCGTAATGCAAAAGGGAACGACCAACGGCGTGATAACCGACTTCGACGGAAACTTTGTACTGAAGAATGCCTCCGGCGTTGTAGTCATCTCCTATATCGGCTGCAAGTCGCAGGAGGTGAAGGTCACTCCAGGCAAGGACGTGCGCATCGTACTGAAAGAAGATGCCGGTCTGCTCGAAGAGGTTGTAGTAACAGGTTATGGTACGCAGAAGAAAGCGTCGCTGACAAGTGCCATCTCGCAGATTAAAGGCGACGAGGTGTTCAAGGACCGCGCCGTGTCGAGTACTGCAGTGTCGCTGCAGGGAGAGATTCCCGGCCTTACCGTCACCCGTTCGTCCTCACGTCCAGGTAGTGAGGGTGCTGCATTGCAGATTCGCGGCGACATCTCTGTCAACGGCAACAGCTCGCCACTCGTCATCATCGACGGTCAGACGGGTTCGATTGACGAGCTTAACTCAATAAACGGCAGTGACATCGAGAACATCTCTGTACTGAAGGACGCATCGGCGGCCATCTACGGTTCGCGTGCCGCGGCAGGTGTAATTCTCGTGACGACAAAGCGCGGCAAGGAGGGCAAGGCGCAGATTACCTACAACGGATCCATCAGCCGCACCATCGACGGTATTCAGGTGCCTCTCTGCACCAACGCACAATGGCTCGACATGTTCTATGAGGCACAATACAACGATGCGGCAGCTACAACAGGCCTTACCGACCCTGAGGAAATCAACAAGCGCATCAACTGGTGGATTTTTACCAAGGACTTCGGAGGTACGACTCTCGACGAGACCGACATCGACCCCGAAACCGGCGCGCCTACGGTATATCAGCGCGAGAAGCTGTTCCGCGCCTTGCGTGACGGACGTACGCTGACGCTCAGCCGTGGTGGATTCATAGAGCGTTGGGACCCCAACAACTACATGATGGACTATCTCTACGGTCAGGCCACCTCGCACAAGCACAACCTCAGCATTTCGGGTGCCGACCAGAAGTTCGGCTACCATCTGTCGTTAGGATATGAGGACGCATGCTCGCAGCTGAAGCCGGCCTACGACGGACAGAAGAAATACTCTGCCCGACTCAACGCCGACTATCAGGCAACCGACCAGTTTAAGCTGAAGGCGTCGGTGGCCTACGAGAAGCGCGACGTGAAGACTCCTTCAACCGACGTAGGCCAAGGTTCGTTCGACCCATGGTTTTGGGCTATAACCAACGAGAACGGACAGCCTTACGACACCTTCAGCGGCGTGCGCAACCCCGCCGGAGGCCTGACGCAGGGAGGCCAGAACAAGTGGACACTCAACACGCTGCGCGCAAGTCTCGAAGGCATCTACGACCTCGGCTTCATCACCAAAGGACTGCAGCTTACTGGAACCGCCGCATACAAGCGCGTAGAGAAGATTGAGCAGATACAGAAGAACGAGGTGCGCTACTACGACTGGGTTGGCAAGCAGTATGGCATCAAGCAAAGCCCAAGCGGACTGTCGGAGTACTTCAACAGCTGGGATGCCATCAACCTCAGCGGACTGATCAACTACAACCGCACCTTCGCCGACGTACACAAGGTGTTCGCCATGGTCGGCATGACGGCCGAGCAGGAGACCAACAAGGCTTTCTCTGCCGGACGCTACCAGGGCGAGATGTACCCCGGCTCTGGCCTTACCGACTTGAACGTTTACATCTCAGGCGAGAACAACATGGCCAACGGCGGCAGCTATTCCTACGGACTCGTGTCGTATCTCACCCGCCTGAACTACAGCTACGACGACAAGTATTCGGTTGAGTTCCTTGCACGCCGCGACGGTTCGTCAAAGCTCTCCAAAGCGCAGCGTTGGAAGAACTTCTACTCAGTGTCGGGCTACTGGCGCATCAGCGGCGAGAAGTTCATGAAGCCACTGACATGGCTCAACGACCTCAAGGTGCGCTACAACTATGGTAAGACGGGTAGCGTGAACGGCATTGGCAACTACGAGCGTTTCGCAACCATCTCTACAGGCAACGTGCTGTTCGGCACCGACCGTGCCAACCAGACTTCAATGTGGCTTGGAGGCATGACCAGCGACAGCCGCACATGGGAGACAATCGTCAGCCATAACATTGGTGTTGACTTCACCTTACTCGACAACCGTCTGAGCGGTTCGTTCGACTACTTCATCAAGACCAACAGCGACATGGTCATCAGCGTGGAATATCCTTCGGTACTCGGTGCTTCTGCCCCGAAGGTCAACGACGGCAAGTTCCGTGCCCGTGGTTGGGAGTTTGCGCTCAACTGGCGCGACAATGTGGGCGACTTGAAATACAACGTCGGCTTCCAGCTGTCCGACGCATGGTCGAAGGTGCTGAAGCTCACCAACAACGAGGACATACCATACGCCGGCATCAACAGCAACCGCATCATAGGCAAGCCTCGCCGCGCCATCTACTGCTATCAGACCGACGGCATCTTCTCTACTCAGGAAGAAGTGGACGCGTTCTACGAAATGTACTACTGGAATGCCGACCACTCGGGCCCAAAGGCAAACAACATACTGCCTGCACCGTCGAAGAACTCCACCAACACGCTGCGCCCAGGCGCACGCCGACTGGTTGACGTCAACGGCGACGGTGTGATAACACGCGACGACATCTACTATGCCGGTGACGCGGCTCCACGTATGACATTCGGCATCAAGGGCGGCCTGGAGTGGAAGGGACTCGACTTCAGCGTCTTCTTCCAGGGAGTTGGAAAGCAGACCATTCTGCGCTCAGGCAACCTCTATGCGCCATGGGTCACCAACTACATGCTGCAGAACAGCACCTTTGCTGGAAAGATGTGGTCGGAGGACAATCAGAACACCATGTACACCATTGCCTCGCGCGACCAGAACTTCAACAAGTTCAACTACGAGAACAAGGACGTGAGCGTGCAGAACAACCGCTACATCCGTCTGAAGTCGCTCGTCTTGGGCTACACACTGCCAAAGCAGTGGGTCAAGGCGGCCACACTTGAGCGCGTACGTGTATATTTCTCGGGTGAGGACTTGTGGGAATCGTGCAAGGTAAACGACGGCTACGACCCCGAATATGGCGAAGGAACAAACAACACCTTCCCATTCAGCCGTCTGCTCACTTTCGGTATCGACGTAACATTCTAATCATTAAAAAAAAAGACTAATATGAAACGCAACAAGATAATCACAGCAGCCCTCATCACTATGGGCTTTACGCTCGCCTCCTGCAGCGACTGGCTCGAAAAGGAGCCTACGGCTGAAGGAACGGAAACGGTAGCCTTCGGCAATGCCGAACAGTTTGACCAGGCTGCCAACGCCTTCTACAACCACCTGCCAGCCGGATTCGGCAATGCC
>JAQXRI010000096.1 GCA_029218445.1 Prevotellaceae bacterium
CTTACGGCGTTTGACTGCCCCATTTGTCACGCCCCTACGGCGGCGGTGAAGGGAAGGCTATATAGGCGAGGTGCGGGCGGGACGCCCACACCACCAGTCGGGACACTGTCACTGTACTTGACCGATTAAAGGATGAAAAAAAGGGAATCTGTATTCTCCTTCCAAAATCAGGACGCGCTCCTGTCACCAGTCCTCCCGAATCTCGATTATTTTGCGTATAGAAACGCCCTCTTGTAGGCGCAAAAAGCAAATGACAGATGCGAATGTCACATCTGTCATTATAGTATTTCCCCAATATTGGGTGTATTATATGCAAACTTTTATGTTATATCCACAGTCTTTCTTCCTCCCAACAATTAGGAAAGCCCATTAGATGGGCATTTATTCTTGTATGCTTATAGAAGAGCGTCTTGATGTCGGTGCTAAAACTGTTGTTGGGATAGATACTGTTCAACCAGTATGCTATACAACACAATTGAGGATAGAGGGATTCACTTGGGAAAGACATATTGGTTATCCACGCATTTGGCATACGCACTGGCATCTGTGGTTTAATAGGGAAATGTCTGTTCCACACCCTTGCATGATGGGCACAATAATTTCGCAAGACAGACAACATCTCCATCCAACTGCGAAGAAACTTGTGGTGATTCAAGCCGAACTCACGAGCCACAAGGTGTTTGGCTGTAGCATCATGGAAATTGCTATATAGTTTTGAAAGCGTACCGAATGAAACAACTTCGAGCGTCTTCCACACAGGAGGCAAGTCGGGTGAAGAATATTTTTTGAAATGTTCGGTGATATAATCCTCTCTCGAACGGTTAATCTCTGTTCTGATATGCTCCAAGTTGGATGAGAAGAAACTTTCGTTTGCCGCATACTCTGGTTGCATAAACCAAAATGCGCCAAACTGAGGAGTGAAATGCTTGATTACTTTGGCACGCATGGCAACCTCGATGGACTGTATAGCTGAGAACAGCAATGACTTCAACTCCTTATCAAAGTAGTAGCAATCCACAATTTCATCAAAACAACTATTTGGCTTGAACTGATGTGTCAAGCGGTCGGCCTCCATGAATCGCCAATAGTCTGCCAAACGGAAATAACTGATGATGTCCAAAACTCTTTCTGCTTGAACCTCATCATCAATAATCAGCCCTCGACGTTTCAATACATCAATCTGCTGTGAAATTGTTATAGCCTGCTTCGTGTATCTAATGCCCATAAACAAAAATGTCCCGCTGGGTACGCTGTTCTTATGGGAAGCGAGCGGGATTTGTCAATGCAAAGGTAGGCATTTTATCTCAAAAGACCAAACAATCACAAGAAAAACCACTCTTATTACCTCAAAATTTAACATTTTATTAGGAATAGCACTGTTTAAGGGGACAAGGGTCAGTCACTGCTCCTGTCACCTGTCCCTCTTTTAGAATAGTATGTACTGCCTCGTTCAGTAATATTACTTATGCGGCAGTTCATACGCCCCCGTCACTATGTGACACCCCCTCTATCTTAGAGGGGGAGCAAGTTACCGCACTGCATAGAAAAGGGTGGGAAATTTTAATTCGTAATTATGCTTCCCCGTTTCCGTCGAAAACTATGGTTGATAGGAACGCACTACAATGGCAATCTGTACCCAAATCTCAAAATCTTTGGCATTCTGACTTAAAATATCTATCTTTGTAGCTCCAACAAGCATCTGATATCCTCCGCCTTTGCAGATAATCGGCGTACATCGAGGAAAACAACGTGAGAAAATGTGTTAATTTTGTGTGAAATTGAAAGGTTTTTTAGTTAAAATACCTTTCTACTATCACCTCTATCACCCCTTCTATCACCAATTAAGTTGCTGTAAACCTGTTGGTTAACCCGAAAGTGATAGAAGTGATAGAAGAATTTGAAAAACCACAGTATAAGAGGTATAGCAATTGTTGGAGTATTTTATGATGAACAAGTGTGGTCTTATGTGGTTCATTAAGCAGTCATAAATGTGGTATGATGTCGGTTGTAAGATTTGTATATTAGGCAAAACAATTTGTGCTGAAGTATTATCCAAACTATGTTCCGCACTGCGGAATCTACATTCCGCAATGGTGAACGTACGTTCCGCAGTGCGGAATATACGTTCACCATTGCGGAACATAAAACGAACAAGTGTATTATCTCCTTTTATCTTCGTTTGTCTCTTACTTACTACTTGCTATAGTCGAATACATTACAGCTTGGCAAGGAAGCGGCGGGTGGTTGCGAAGGAATGGTCGGCTATGGTGTCCCAGAAGTTGTGGTACTGCGAGGCGTTGGTGTCCTTCAGCGGGATGTCGCTGATGACGCGGAACGAAATGAAGTCGATGCCATAGACGTGGCACGTCTGGGCAATGGCTGCCGACTCCATATCGACGGCTACGGCTTCGGGGAAGTGGGACATGATGGCGCGCATCTTGTCGCGCGAATCGACAAACCAGTCGCCGGTGACTATAAGGCCCGCATATATGCGCGGCTGGCCGTCGCCGTTGAGGCTCAGGGCTGCGTCAACCAATGACGACGGCGACTGGTAGCGGGCGGGCATGCCCTGCACCTGGCCGTAAACGGTGTGGCCAATGGCGCTGCCGCAGTAAACGTCGTGGTAGGCCAGCTGGGTGCTGACCACTACGTCCTGCACCTCCATCGACGTCTGTCCGCCTCCGGCGCAGCCCGTCGAGATGACGAGCTGGGGCGAATAGCGGCGTATAAGCTCGGTGGTGCCAATGGCGGCGTTCACCTTGCCGATGCCACACTGGTGGAGCACGATGTCGTTGCCCGAGAGATTGCCCAAGGTAAACGAGCGTCCGCCCGATTCCTCTACTGTAAGGTTGTCCAGCAGTTCGCTGATGCGACGGAACTCCTTGTCCATCGCTATGATAATGCCTATTTTCATACGTTAAAAAGTAAAAGTTACTGCAAAGGTAATACAATTATTCGTGAAAAACGCCTTTTTTGCTGCAATTCTTCATTCTTCATTCTTCTTTCTTCTTTTTTATTTGTAACTTTGCCGACGTTAACATGAAAATTGCATTATGAACAAACTAAAGAAATGTTTGCCCGACCTTTTGGTCGTGGCTCTCTTCGCCGTTTTGGCCTTTGCCTATTTCTTCCCCGCCGACACCGAGGGACGCATACTTTATCGTCACGACTCGGCCGCGAGCAAGGGCATGGGGCAGGAAATAGGCCAATACCGCGAGCGCACCGGCGAGACGACACGTTGGACCAACGCGCTGTTTGGCGGCATGCCCACCTATCAGATGTCGCCGTCGTATGGCAGCGGCAAGGTGCTCGACCAGGTGGCCAACGCCTACCACCTGTGGCTGCCCGACTATGTGTGGTATCTGTTTGCCTACATGCTGGGCTTCTACATCCTGCTGCGCGCCTTCGACTTCCGCAGGCTGCTGGCCACGCTGGGCTCGGTGTTGTGGGCCTTCAGCACCTATTTCCTTATAATAATCGCCGCCGGACACTACTGGAAGGTGATGGCACTGGCCTATCTGCCCCCGATGATTGCGGGCATCGTGCTGGCCTACAAGGGAAAATATGCGTGGGGATTTGTCGTGACGGCCATCTTCGCGGCACTTGAGGTGCAGGCCAACCACGTGCAGATGACCTACTACTACCTGTTTGTCATTGCCTTTATGATTGTGGCATACTTGGTGGAGGCCGTGCGCAACAAGCGGCTGGCACATTTTGCCAAGGCGACGGCGGTGTGTGCAGTGGCAGGATTGATAGGCATTTGCGTCAACCTGTCAAACCTTTACCACACATGGGAGTACAGCAAGGAATCGACGCGAGGAAAGAGCGAGCTGGTGAAGAAGAACACCGCCAACCAAACCAGCAGCGGACTCGACCGCGACTACATAACGCAGTGGAGCTATGGCGTGGACGAGACATGGACACTGCTCATTCCAAACGCCAAGGGAGGAGCGTCGGTGCCGATGGTGATGAACGCCACGGCCATGGAACATGCCGACAACACTTACCTGCCCATTTACCAGCAGATAGGGCAGTACTGGGGCGAACAGCCGGGCACGAGCGGACCGGTGTATGTGGGAGCATTCGTGATGCTGCTGTTCATACTTGGCCTGTTTGTGGTCAAGGGACCGCTGAAATGGGCGCTGTTGGCGGCCACGGTGCTGTCGGTGCTGCTGTCGTGGGGACGCAACTTCATGCCGCTGACCGACTTCTTCATCGACTATGTGCCAATGTACGCCAAGTTCCGCACGGTGGCATCGATACTCGTCATTGCCGAGTTTACCATTCCGCTGCTTGCCATGCTTGCGCTGAAGGAGATTGTCGAGCGGCCGCAGATACTGATGGAGAAACGCAGGGCCGTAGTGGCCAGCTTTGTGCTGACGGCGGGCCCATGCCTGTTGTTCAGCTTCTGTCCGGGCATGTTCGACTACATCTCGTCGTCGGAGATGCAGGCCTTGAGCCAGTTTCCCGCCGACCAGCTCCAGCCGCTGCTCAACAACCTTACCGAAATGCGCAAGGCGGTGTTTACGGCCGACTGCAACCGCTCGCTGCTGATAATATGTGCCTGCTCGGTGCTGCTGTTCCTGTATTTCCGCGGCAAGCTGAAGAAGGAACTCTACGTGGGGCTTACCATCGTGGTGTGCCTCGTTGACCTTTGGGCCGTCAACAAGCGCTATCTCAACGACGACATGTTTGTGGAGAAGAGCCTGCGCGACATGCCTGTCGAGAAGACCGCTACCGAAGAGCAGATACTGCGCGACACGTCGCTCGACTATCGCGTGCTGAACCTCGCCACCAACACGTTCAACGAAAACGAGACCTCTTACTACCTGAAGAGCGTTGGTGGCTATCATCCTGCCAAGCTGCGCCGCTATCAGGAAATGATAGACGCCCACATCTCGAAGGAGATGCAGAGGCTCTATCCAGCCGTGGCCGAGGCACAGGGCGACATGACCAAGGTGAACGGCGACAGCATATTCCCCGTGCTGAACATGCTCAACACAAAATACTTCATCCTGCCACTGGAAGGCGGACAGACAGTGCCCGTGATGAACCCTTACGCACTGGGCAACGCTTGGATGGTGGACAAGGTGGATTATGTTGACAACGCCAACGCCGAGCTGAGTCAGGTTGGGAAGATTGACCTGCGCCACAGGGCAGTGGCCGACAAGCGATTTAAGGACGTGGTGGGCCAGAGCGTGAAGCAGGAGGGCGAGAGCGTGGTGAAGATGACGAGCTACGAGCCTAACCGACTGACCTACGACGTGACGACGAAGAAGGGTGGAGTAGTGGTGTTTGCCGAGAACTACTATCCCGGTTGGACGGCCACGGTGGATGGACAGCCAGTGGAAGTGGGACGAGTGAACTACATACTGAGGGCCATCAACGTCAAGCCCGGACAGCACAAGGTGGAGCTGCAGTTCTTCCCGAAGTCGGTAAGCGTAACCGAGAACATTGCCTACGGCGCCTACGCACTGCTCATTGCTGTAGTGGTGATGATGAATGTAGGGGGGTGGAGAAGGAAGAAATTAAATAATTAAAGTTCAGTTGCGGTTGATGTTTACGTTAGTTCGACGAAATAACCGCCGATTGTAGGGGCGGGAAAGTTGGAGAATTAAAGTTCAGTTGCGGTTGATGTTTACGTTAGTACGTCGAACTCACGTTTATTTACGGCGATAAATAAATGTGTGATATTTATTTTTCTGTATAGAAATAAAACTGCTTCATGGCACTGGTTGTGATGCCGTAGTTGGTTTCATATCCATCTACTTTCATCCTGGCTGCCAAAATCTGCATCTGCATAGGACGCTCTATGGTAGA